>RFRL01000060.1 GCA_009924545.1 Planctomycetia bacterium
GCCGCTGCGGAGATGGCCGACGACGAGGCCGAAGCCGCCACCGACGACCCCACCCCTCCCGCGCGGACCCGGCCCCGGCGGGTGGTGATCTCCACCCACACCATCGCCCTCCAGGAACAACTCGTCGGCAAGGACATCCCCCTCGTGGCGGCGGTGATGCCCCGGGAGTTCTCCGCGGTGCTGGTCAAGGGGCGGGGCAACTACCTCTCGCGGCGCCGGCTGGCGCTGGCCCTGGAGCGCGCCGGCAGCCTGTTCGGCGAGGAGGAGGAAATCGACGAGTTGGCGGCCCTCTCCGCCTGGGCCCGCGACACGGCCGACGGATCGCTCGCCGACCTCGATGCCGTGCCCGTGGCAGCGGTCTGGGACGAGGTCCACAGCGATTCCGGCAACTGCATGGGACGCACCTGCCCGACGCACCAGCAATGCTTCTACTACGCCGCGCGGCGGCGGATGGCACGGGCGCAGGTGCTCGTCGTGAACCACGCCCTGTACTTCAGTGACCTCGCTCTGCGTCGCAGCGGCGCCAGCCTCTTGCCCGATCACGACATCGTCGTCTTCGACGAGGCGCACATGGTGGAGGCGGTGGCGGGCGACCATCTCGGCATCGGGCTGTCGAGCGCCGGCATCGAACGGCTCCTGGCGCGGCTGCTCGCCGAACGCGGGCACCGGGGACTGCTCCGGCATTACGGGATGCACGATCTCGAGCCCGACGTGTTCCGCTGCCGGCGGGCGGCGGAAGGGTTTTTTCAGGACGTGGTCAACACGGTCGGGGGGCGGGGAGAGGGGCCGTGGCGCGTGGCCGACCCGCCGCGGGTGGCCGACACGCTGGGTGATCACCTCCTCGGCCTGGCCCGGCGCCTGCGCGAGGCGGCGGAGGAATTCGCCGCCGAGGCGGAGCGGCACGATCTCCTCTCGGTGGCGGAGCGGATCGCCGCCCAGGCCGGCAGCCTCCGCGCCTGGCTGGCCCAGGAAGAGGCGGGCAGCGTCCACTGGGTGGAGGCATCGCGCGGCCGGCGCGGTCGCCCGCGCGTGGTGCTCTCCAGTGCGCCGGTGGACGTGGGGGCGACGCTTGGGCGCGAGCTGTTCGACCGCATGCCCACCGTGGTCCTGGCCAGCGCCACGCTGGCGGTGGAGCCTCCTGCCCGGGACCGGACGCCGGTCGATCCCCCCGCGCCCCCCGATCCGTTCGTCTATGTCCGGCAGCGGCTCGGGGTGGCCGACGCGCTCGCGGCCCGGCTGGGAAGCCCGTTCGACTATGCCCGGCAGGCGGAGTTGGTGCTCGTGGAGGGGATGCCCGATCCGACCGACCGCGACGCGTTCGATGCCGCCAGCCTGCCGCTCATCCGCCGCTTCATCGAGCGCTCGGCGGGAAGGGCGCTGGTGCTGTTCACGAGCCTGGCGTCACTGGCCCGGGTGGCGGCCGATCTGGCCGGGTGGTGCGCGCGGAAGAACTTCCGCCTCGTGAGCCAGTCCGACGGGCTGTCGCGCACGAAGATGCTCGCCGACTTCCGCGCCGGCCCGGCCAGCGTGCTCCTGGGCACCGATGGCTTCTGGCAGGGGATCGACCTGCCGGGCGAGCAACTCGTCACCGTGATCATCACCAAGCTGCCCTTCGCGGTGCCCGACCGGCCCCTGGTGGCGGCGCGGATCGATGCCATCCGGGCCGCCGGCGGCAATCCCTTCATGGACTACCAGGTCCCGGAGGCGGTGCTCAAGCTCAAGCAGGGGTTCGGCCGGCTGATCCGCACGGCGAACGACACCGGTCGGGTGGTGATCCTCGACCCGCGCGTGCGCACCAAACCGTATGGCCGGGTGTTCCTCGACAGCCTCCCGCCGGCACGGCTGGTGGTGGAGCAGGCGTGACACGGCGCAGCGGGGTCGCGATCGGCCCCGCCCCGCGAAACAGCTCGAAAAACCGGTGGTGACAGGTTCCCCGGCCATGTTGTCGGGCAGTGTGGGTGACACCCGGTCGACCGGCGACATTGGCTTTCCGGAGGCCGCGATGGAAGACGACCGAGCGCGATTCGTCGGCGAACTCACCAGGCACCAGACGCGCCTGCGCGGCTTCCTCCGCTGCCTGCTGGTACGGCCCAGCGACGTCGACGACCTGCTCCAGGATGTCAACGCGGTGCTCTGGCAAAAAGCGGGGGAATACCGACCGGGGACCGATTTCTGGTCGTGGGCCAGCCAGGTAGCCCGCTACAAGGCGTTCAACCAGCTGCGCCGCTACGGCCGGGACCGGGTCGTGTTCGATGACAGTCTCCTGGCCGACCTGGCGACGGTCGCGATGGAGAAGGCGCGCGATCTCGATCGCCGTCGGGAGGCTCTCGATCACTGCTTGGGGCGGCTGCCGGCGCCGCAGCGACAACTCGTCGATTTGCGGTACGCCGCGGGCCAGACCGTCGAAGCGATGTCGCGGGCCATCGGCCGGCCGGAGGGGTCGCTCCGGCAGGCGTTGTACCGGATCCGGACGGCGCTCTTGGCGTGCATCGAGTCGCGGCTGGCGGCGGCGGGAGAGGTACCATGACCAACCCAGACACCTCCGGCTCCGACGAGTCGATTTCGCGGTTCATCGACGGCGCGTGGTCGGTGGAAGCTGCCGCCAGTCTGCAGGTGCTGCTCTCCGCTTCAGCGACCTCGCGGGAGGCGTTCGTGGAGCAGATGCTCCTCGACAGCCTGCTCGCCGAGGAGCTCGGCCCGGAAGCCCTTGGTATGTGCGTCGACAGCGTTGGTGCGGGTCTGGTGGAGCCGACGGACGGCGCGGCCGCAGTGCCGGCTGCGGGGGAATCGCGGCCGCCCCGCGCCCGGTCGACGGACCGCGCGTGGTCGCCATGGTGGCTCCGGGTCGGCTGGGTGGCGATCGCCACCGGCGTCGCGGGAGTGTGGCTCGGCCTGGGGCAACCCGGGCTCACCGCCGGCGCGAGTGCCTCCGTCGTGATCGATGCCGCCGCGGGAGTGCACGCCGAAAAGCTGGCCCGGGAGTACGTCGTCGAGATCGAGCGGGCTGGCGACCGGGGGTCGTCCATGCCCCCGCGCGACGTCCGGGTGACGACGCAAGGGGACCGGTTCTTCGTGACCATGAGCCGGGGTGCGCGGCAGTGGTTCTGGGGCCGGGACGCTGCCGGCGCGATCTGGATCACGGTCGGGCCACGGCGGGCCGTGGTCGTGGACGACGATGAGGTCGGGCTGCCGCTGCAGTCGTTCAGCGACCTGTACTCCTTGGAAATCGAAACGCTTCTCCGCACCTTCCGCACGCACGGTCGCGTGGAGCGGTTCGAGCGTGAGGGGGGATCCCACGTGATCCACGTCACCCCCCGCTTCGTGGCGTGGCGGCGCGGGCTCCGCCGGGCCACGATCGACGTCGATCGCGAGTCGAAGGTGGTGCGACGGCTCGTGCTGGAGCGCGAACACCCCGACTACGGACGGGCCACGGTCACGTTCACCCTTGTCGACACCCGGGCGATCGACGAGGCTGACTACGGCCCGGGTGGGCACCTCGAGGAGCCGTACCAACTCCTCACGCGCGCGACCGTGCCCGACCGCCGGCGTGAACTGCTCGGAAACTGGTTCGGGGCGGTCGCCGACCGCTGGATCGTGCATGGGGAGGGCTCCGCCGATGAACGCTGAACAGCTGCGGCACCGCCGGTTGATTCGGTGCCATGTGTGGGTGTGCGGGGTGGCCCTGGCATGCGCCGTGGTCGGCACCGCGACGATCGCCGCGGGCCGAGCGGCCGATGCAGAGAGCGATCTCGACGCAGGGCGCCGCCACTGGGCGCTGGTGAAGCCGGTCGCGCCGCCCGCGCCCGCCGTGGGCGATATGGCCTGGCCGCGCACCGACATCGACCGATTCCTCTTGGCCGCCATGGAGCAGGCAGGGGTGAAGCCCGTGGCCGACGCCGGTCGCGAGGCCCTCCTCCGCCGGCTGTCGTTCGACCTCGTCGGGCTGCCACCGTCGCCCGATGAAGTCCGGGAGTTCGTCGCGGACACCTCTGCCGACGCGGTCGACCGGGTGGTGGATCGGTTGCTGGCATCGCCCCGGTTCGGGGAACGCTGGGCGCGGCACTGGCTCGACGTCGCCCGCTATGCCGACTCCAACGGCAGGGAAACCAATGTCCCGTATCCCCATGCCTGGCGCTACCGCGACTGGGTCATCGCGGCGTTCAACGACGACATGCCCTACGACGATTTCCTCAAGGCCCAGATCGCCGGCGACCTCCTCAAGCACTCCGGGCCGACCGACCAGGCGCACAAGATCGTCGCCACCGGTTTCCTCGCCCTCGGCGCCAAGCCGCTCAACACCCAGGACCCGCGCCAGTTCCGCATGGATCTGGTCGACGAGCAGATCGACGTCACGTCGCAGGCGATGCTCGGGTTGACGCTCGCCTGCGCCCGCTGCCACGACCACAAGTTCGATCCCGTCACGCAGCGCGACTACTACGCCCTGGCCGGTGTGTTCCTCAGCAGCGAGACCCTGTACGGCACCGGTCCGCAGCTGCAAAACCTCAGGCCGTCGACGCTCATCGAACTGCCCCCCGACGCCGGTCTGCCCGCGGCGGTGGCCCCGCTCGCCCCCGCCGACATGGCGCGGCTCGAGCGCGAAGTCGAGGAGCTGTCCCGGCAGGCCGAGACGGTCGCCGCCGATGCGCGGGCCGCCCGACGCGACGGCCGCATGGAAAACGGCGCCGCGGTGTTCGTGCGTGTCCGGGCGGCGCTCGATCGGCATGCCGGCGCCAAGTCGGATCTCGACCAGTTCCAGGCCGACGGCACGCCGCGTTCGCTCGCCATGGGCGTGCTCGACCTGCCGCTGCCCGTGGACAGCCCGCTCCTGGAGCGCGGCGAGGTGGGTCAGCCGGGTGCGATCGTCCCGCGCGGCCTCGTGGAAGTGCTCTGCGCGCCCGACGAGCCGCGGAACATCGGCGTGGGGAGTGGCCGACTCGATCTCGCCTTCTGGATCGCCTCCCGCGACAACCCGCTCACGGCGCGCGTGATGGCCAACCGCGTCTGGCTCAAGCTGATGGGCGAGGGGCTCGTGGCGACGCCCGACAACTTCGGCATCATGGGGATGGAGCCGAGTCATCCCGGGTTGCTCGACCACCTGGCCGTCGCGTTCATGGACGACGGCTGGTCGGTGAAGCAACTGATCCGCCGGATCGTGCTCAGTCGCGGCTACCAGCTCGCGGCGGTGCACGACGCCGGCAACTTCGCCGTCGATCCCGACAACCGGCTGCGCTGGCGGATGGACCAGCGGCGGCTCGATGCGGAGGTGATCCGCGACGCGATGCTCGCCGTGTCGGGCCGGCTCGACCTCGAGCCCACGCCGGGCTCTCCCGTGGCCCGGATCCGCGAGGACCGCCAAGGGATGATCCGGATGCTGGGGCGGTCCCGGGAGGCGGCGGAGGACTGCCGGTCGATCTACCTGCCCATCGTCCGCGACCAGGTACCGGAGGCCCTCGCCGTCTTTGACTTCCCCGATGCGTCGCTGGTGAACGGGCGTCGCGAGGAGTCGAATGTGCCCGCGCAGGGGCTGTTCCTCCTCAACGACGATGCCGTGGTGTCGCTGGCGCGGTCGTTCGCCGACCGGGTCGGGCGCCTGCCGGGCACGACTCCAGACCGGCTCGCCGCGGCGTTCGCCATGGCGCTGGGGCGCCCGCCGGTGCGTGCGGAACGAGCGGCGATCGAGGACTTCTGGACCGACTTTTCGCGTCGCCACGCCCGACGGCTGGCGGCGGGGGGCGGCGGCGCTCACGCGCTTGCCGATGGCCGTCACCCGGCGGAATCGCTGGCGCTGGTCGCCTACTGCCAGGCGCTGTTCGCCACGGCCGAATTCCGTCACCTCAACTGAACCGAACGATCCTGCCCCTACCCGGGAGCCAAACGACCATGACACGCCCCGTTCCACTCCATCGCCTTCCGGGTCCAGCCTGCGGATCGCGGCGCGCCCTTCTTCGCGACTCGGCCAATGGGTTCGGTCTGCTCGCCCTGTCGGCGCTGGCGGCGAAGGCTGCCGGGGCTGACGCGGCGACGGGGCCGTTGGCTCCCAAGCCGCCGCATTTCCCCCCCCGTGCCAAGCACGTGATCTTCCTCTGCATGCAGGGGGGGCCGTCGCACGTCGACACGTTCGACCACAAACCGAAGCTCGCTGCCGACGCGGGCCAAATGGCTCCGGCCGCCGCCGGTCGCGCGGGCCGGGCCGCGCTCCTCGCTCCGCGCTGGAAGTTCAGCCAGCGCGGCACGAGCGGCCTCTGGGTGTCGAGCTTGTTCGACGAGGTCGCCGCGCACGCCGACAAGCTGTGCGTCATCAATTCGATGGCCACCGACCTACCCGCCCACCCCCAGGCGTTCGCGCAGTTGCACACCGGGGCCACGCAGTTCGTCCGCCCGTCGCTCGGTGCCTGGACGCTCTACGGCCTCGGCACGGAAAACCAGAACCTCCCGGGCTTCATCGTCATCAATCCCCCGGCGGCCGCCGCCCGGACCTTCGGCAGCGCGTTCTTGCCCGCTGCCTACCAGGCGACGCGGGTGGGCCGGTCGTTGGCGCCGGGCTTCGCGGGCCGCGGTGGTGGTGATCCGGCGGCGGTCGACAACATCGACAGCCCGCTCCTCGACCGGGCGGCCCAGCGGACCCAGGTGGACCTCGTGCAGCGGCTCAATGCTTCGCGGCTCGCACTCGACGGCGGCTCGAGCCCCGACACCGAAGGGGTGATCGAGTCGTACGAGCTCGCCTTCCGCATGCAGGACGAGGTTCCCAAGGTGATGGACGTGTCCCGGGAGACGAAGGCCACCTTCGACCGCTACGGCGTCGGCGCCGACGGCACCGACGGCTTCGGCCGCCAGTGCCTGATGGCCCGGCGGCTGGTGGAGGCGGGGGTGCGGTTCGTGCAGGTCACCCATGGCAACTGGGACCAGCACTTCAACCTCGGCACGGCCTTGGAGAACAACGCCCGGCAGGTGGATCGCCCGATCGCCGGCCTCCTCGGCGACCTCGCCGACCGCGGTCTGCTCGACGAGACGCTCGTGATCTGGGGCGGCGAGTTCGGCCGCACGCCCCACAGCCAGGGGACCGACGGCCGCGACCACAACAACAAGGGGTTCACGCTGTGGATGGCCGGCGGTGGCGTGAAGGGGGGCATGGCCTACGGCGCGACCGACGACTACGGCTACGAAGCGGTCGACAAGCGGATGCACATCCACGACTGGCACGCCACGATCCTCCACCTCCTCGGCCTCGATCACGAGCGGCTCACCTATCCCTACGCCGGCCGCGATTTCCGCCTCACCGACGTCCACGGCACCGTAGCCCGGGAGATCCTCGCCTGACCATTTCGTTTCTGCCGCGGCCGCCGCGGTACACCGTACGCCCGATTCATCCCCGCCCGGTTTTCAGGAGGCCCGCCATGAACACCCTGCCCCGCCTTGCCCTCTTCGTCGTCGTCGTCGGCAGCGCCGCGACCGCGGCGTTCGCTCAGCCCCCACTCGACCAGTCACCCGCCGCGATGCTCAAGCGTGCCGACACCGACGGCGACGGCAACGTGAGCATGGAGGAGTTCATCAAGTCGCGGACGGCCAACCTCGAAGGGGCCTTTCTCCGCATGGATGCCAACGGTGACGGCAAGCTCGACGAACCTGAGTTGGCGGCGGCCGCCGAGCAGATGCGATCGATGGCCGCCGGCACCCGGCCTGGCGGCCTTCGGCCCGACAACGCTGGCGGCCTTCGGCCCGACGCCCCTCGCGACATGCGACCGGGCGGGCCTAACGCGCAGCGGCCCGGGGCCGGTCCCTTTGGCGACCAGGCCTTCGATCGCCTCGACGCCGACGGCGACGGCAAGCTCTCTCGCGAGGAATTCGCCACGGGCATGGCGCGGCTCCGGGAGTACATGCAGGGTGGTGGCCCGCGGCCGAACCGCCCCGGGCTGCCCGACGGCGCCGGCCGTGGGGGCGACGAGGGGTTCCGCAAGCCGCCGGAGCAGAAGTGATCGGACGAAGACGGCAACGGAGGCCCTCGCGCACGGGAATACCGGCTGCTCCCCACGCTGGAAGCACACGTCATGAACTTCATCCGCATCGTCTTTGTGATCGGTGCCTGCGTGGCCGGTAGCGCCGGCGGTCACGCCACCGAACCGTCTGCCGCCGCGCCGCAACGCCCCTGGGTGACCCGCACGGTCGAGGCGCCCGGCGTCTCGTTCCACACCTTCGAGAGCGCCGCCGCGAAGGCCACCGTCAGTTACCATCTGTTCACGCCGGCAGCCTACGACCGGGAGCCGCAGCAACGCTTTCCGGTGGTCTATTGGCTGCACGGGTCGCGCGGGGGCCTTCCCGGGATTCCGCAGGTCGCGGCCCGTTTCGCCGCGGCGATCGCCGCGGGGAAGACGCCCCCGTGCCTTGTCGTGTTCGTCAACGGACTGCCCGAGGGGATGTACGTCGACTGGAAAGACGGCTCGGCACCGCTCGAGACCATGATCGTCAAGGAGCTCGTGCCGCACGTCGATGCGTCGTACCGCACGCGCGCCAGCCGCGAGGGGCGGCTCCTCGATGGTTACAGCATGGGGGGCTACGGTGCGGCGCGGTTGGGTTTCAAATACCCGGAACTGTTCCGCGCGGTGTCGATCATGGGTGGCGGGCCGCTCCAGGCTGATCTGCTCGAAAACGCTCCGCGGGCGGGCCGGAGCCGGGCCGCGGAGGTGCTGGAGCGCGTCTACGGGGGCGACCGGGAGTATTTCCGGAGCGTCAGCCCCCGGGCACTCGCCACGGAGCATGCCGCGGCGATCAAGGAGCGGTCGCTGGTGCGGATGGTGTGCGGGGAGGATGACGAAACCTTCGCCAACAACCGCGACTTCCACGAGCATCTGGCCCGCCTCGGCATCCCCCATGGCTGGACCGTGCTGCCCGGCGTGGACCACGACCCGCTCGCGACACTGACCGCACTGGGCGATGCCAACTGGGCGTTCTATCGGCAGGCGTTCGCCGACCAACCCGGTCGGGATGCCCCGCCCGGTAAGCCCGACGTCGAGATCTCCTTCAAGGTGCAAGATCGGGACCGTCGGGCGGTCATCGTCAACGCGCCGACCGGAGACACCGAGCGACCGGTGGTCATCGTCCTCCATGGCGGCATGGGGAGCGCCGCGGTGATGCGCGCCAACTCCGGGTTCGATGCCGTCGCCCGGTCGGAGGGTTTCATGGTCGTCTACGCCGAGGGGACGGAGTTCGGCGCGGGGCGCCACGCGTGGAACACGGGCTTCCTCCTCCGGCGCCAGGTTCGGGACGCCGACGACATCGCCTACTTCGACGCCCTCATCGACACGCTCGTGCGCGATCATGGTGCCGATCCGGAGCGGGTGTTCATGACGGGTGGATCGAACGGCGGGATGATGACCTTCGTCTACGCCGTGTCCCGGCCGGAGCGGCTCGCCGCCATCGCCCCGGTGGTGGCTTCGATGTTCACGTTCGAGACCCGTCCGGCGGTTCCGCTCCCGATCCTGATCATCAACGGCGCACAGGACGACGAGGTGCCGCTCGCAGGGGGCATGAGCCGCAATCCACTCGTGCGCGGCGCTCAGGACGCACCGTACAAGCCGCTCGTGGAAGTGGTGGAGTTCTGGGTCGGCGTGAACCGGTCGCAGGAAGCGCCCACGGTCGAGACCGAAGGGACGGTGACCACCACCGTGCACGCGGCGACGCCCGGCGGGGCGGCGACGGAGTTCGTCGTCGACTCGGCAGGCGGGCATGGGTGGCCCGGGTCGACATCGCGGCGCGAGGGAGCCGCGCCGATCGGGTCGTTCTCGGGTGCCGAGCGCGTCTGGCAGTTCTTCAAGGACAAGCAGCGGCAGTGGTGACCCGCCATGCAGTGTGACCCGCAAGGAGCGTGACGCGGCACACAGAGCCTCCCGTCACCCTGCCACGAGCTCCAGCTCCGCCCACGTCGTGGGGTCGTTCTCCCAGGGATACTCAGGGGGCGCGAACAGCGGTACCCGGCCGAGCCGGCGGTCGACCAGCGCCGCGAAGAAGCCCAAACGCGGCATCTCCGCCGGATCCCAGCCCGGCAGCGCCGCCGCGGCGAGCAGCGCGTCGATCCGCCAGCCATCGGGGGCCAGTGCGGCGGTGATCGACACGCTGCCGTCGGGCAGTTCCACCAGGGGCTCAGTCGTGCGCGGAATCGCACACGCCACTGCAACCGGCTTGTCGGCACCGCGTCCGCCCCCGGTGGGGAGGAGGGCCAGCCGCCGGCAGAATCGCCCTGCGCGGTGGCTTTCCCCGGTGGGGCGCGTGGCGATCCACACGTGGAGCCCGTCGCTGTCCTCGGCCCGCGTGGGCTGGCACCACCGCGCGCCACCGACACCCCGGGCCAGGGCGCGGATCGCCAGGCCCCCCGCGTTCCACGCCAGCCACACCTCCACGACGTCGGGCACCTCGGCCACCGCCGCCAGCGACGGTAGCCGGCAGGCGTCGTCGAGGCCGGCCGCGTCGGGCGGCCAGAGCCGCTCCCGCCTCTGGCAGGGAAAGCGGAAGGTGAACAGCGCGGCCGGATTGACCAGGGGGGACACGGTGCGGCCCGAGGTGGCGTTTGGCAGTCATACTATACTCCCGAGCTGCGGCCGGGGGACCGCCCTGCGGCCGAACCCAGGGGGCGGAGGACGGGAAAAGCGACATCGTCGCGCGGAGGAGAGCCATGCGTCTGTCGGGCTGGACGATCGGGGCGGCTGTGTGGCTGGTGTGGTCGGCTGGTCCGCTGCCGGCTCTCGCGGCGCCTGTGTGGCAGAGCCCGGTGATCACCCCCGCCACGCCGGGGCGGACGGCGGCGTTCGACGTCGACCTGGCCGGGGCGACGCGCGTGTGGCTTGTGGTCGACGACGGCGGCGACGGCTTCGGGTGCGACTGGGCCGACTGGATCGACCCGGTGTTCAAGGGGCCGGATGGCGACACGGCGCTGGTCGATCTCCAGTGGAAGCGCGCGGCTGCCGACTGGGGGCAGGTGCAGGACAACCGCAATGCCGAAGGCGGTCCGTTGCGGGTCGCCGGCCAACCGGTGCCGCGCGGCATCGGCACCCATGCCCACTCGGTGATCGAGTTCGACGTGCCGCCGGGCGCGGTGCGCCTGGCGGGGCGCGCCGGCCTCGACGACGGCGGGGCGAACCAGGGCGGGGGGAGCGTGGTGTTCTCCATCCACACGCAAGCCCCGGCGGCGGCACGCCGCGCGGGTGGTCCGGTCGATGCCGCCGACGGGCCCGGCACGCTCGCCCTTCCCGACGGGCTCACCGCCACGCTCTTCGCCGGCGAGCCGCTCCTCTCCAGCCCCTCCGACATCGACGTCGATGCCGCGGGGCGGGTGTGGGTGTGCGAGGTGACCAACTACCGTGGACGCAAGGACACGCGGCCGGAGGGGGACCGGATCCTCGTCCTTGAAGACACCGATGGCGACGGCGCGGCCGACAAGCAGACGGTGTTCCACCAGGGCCGCGACGTCGACAGCGCGCTGGGCATCTGCGTGATCGGCGACGGCCCGGGGCGCCGGGCGATCGTCTCCTGCGCGCCGGAGGTGTTCATCCTCCACGACGACGATGGCGACCTCGTCGCTGACCGCAAGGAGATCCTGTTCACGAAGACGGGGCAGCCGCAGCACGACCACTCGGTGCACGCCTTCGTCGTCGGCCCCGACGGCCGCTGGTACTTCAACTTCGGCAATACTGGCCACGCCGTCCACGACCGTGACGGCCATCCGGTGGTCGATTCCGAGGGGCGCACCGTCAACGACTCGGGGAAGCCGTTCCGGCAGGGGATGGTGTTCCGCTGCCGGCCCGACGGCAGCGAGTTCGAGGTCCTCGGCCACAACTTCCGCAACAACTACGAAGTGGCGGTCGATTCCTTCGGCACCCTGTGGCAGAGCGACAACGACGACGACGGCAACCGCGGCGTGCGCATCAACTGGGTGATGGAGAGGGGCAACTTCGGCTACGTCGACGAGCTCACCGGGGCCGGCTGGCAGCAACCGCGCGCCAACCTCGAAGACACGATCGAGCGGCGCCACTGGCACCAGAACGATCCTGGCGTCGTGCCCAACCTCCTCCAGACCGGCGCCGGCTCCCCGACGGGGATCTGCGTCTATGAAGGGAGCCTGCTGCCGGAGCGGTTCCACGGGGCGCTGGTCCATTGCGACGCCGGGCCGAACGTCGTCCGCGCCTACCACGTGCGCCCGGCGGGCGCCGGGTACGAGGCCACCGCCGAGGTGCTCGTCGACGGTGCCGCCGACCGCTGGTTCCGCCCCAGCGACGTCTGCGTGGCCCCCGACGGGTCGCTGATCGTGGCCGACTGGTACGACCCCGGCGTCGGCGGCCACGGCATGGGTGACACCGAGAAGGGGCGGCTGTACCGCATCGCCCCCGCGGGATCGCGGTGGCAGGTGCCCGCGGTCGATCTCACCACGGTCGCGGGGGCGGTGGCGGCCCTCGCCAGCCCCAATCTCTCCACGCGTGCCACGGCCCTCGAGCGCCTGTTCCGTGAGCCGGCGGCGGCCGGCCCGGCGCTGTCGGCGGCGCTCGAGAAAGCCTCCGACCTCCGCCATGCGGCGCGCCTCGCGTGGGCCCTGGGGATGATGCCCGGCCGAGATCCGATGTGGGCCACGGGTTTCCTTGCCGCGGCGAAGGCGCCGCAGCTGCGTGCGGTGGCGATCCGGTTGTCGCGGGCCACGCGCGGCGACACGCTGGCGCTTGCGGAAACGCTGGCCGGCGATCCGGCACCGGAGGTGCGCCGCGAGGTGGCCCTCGCCCTGGCCGGCCACGGTGACGACCGGGCCGATCGCGTGTGGGCCCGGTTGGCGCGGGCGCATGTCGCCGGCGACCGCTTCGCGCTGGAGGCCCTCGGGATCGGTGCCGACGGCCACTGGGATGGGCGCCTCGCCGCCTGGCAGCCCGATGCACGTCGGGAGCCGCTCTCCCCCGCCGCCCGGGAGATCGTGTGGCGCAGCCGCGGTGCCCGCTCGGCGGAGCTGATCGCCGCTTTGATCGCCGATCCGGTGATCGGCACGAGCGAGGCGCTGGCCCTCGTCCGGGCCCTCGACTTCCAGCCCGCCGGCGCCGTCCGCGCCGCGCTCCCGGGCATCCTCGCCGCCACGGCCGCCTGGCCGGTCGACAAGCAGAGCGTGATCCTGCCGCTGTTGGCGGTGCGGCTCGAAAAAGCCGATGCGGTCGGGCCACTCGCCGGGATTGTCGCCAGCGTTGCCGAGCTCGCCGCGGGGACGCCGGCGGGGGTGGAGATCGTGGCCCGGTTCGGGCTCCGCGAGCGGGCCGGCGATCTGGTGGCGCTCGCCGCCGCCGCGGGCACCGACGACAAGCTCGCCGCCGCCGCAGCGGGCGCGGCACTCGACCTGGGAGCCGCCGATTCGGTCGCGCGCATGGTGGGTGACGACGAGGCGGCTGCCGGCCGGCTCCTGGGGGCCGTGGGGGCCGGTGGGTCGGGCAAGGGGATCGAGCTCCTCGCCCGGTTCCTCGTCGGCGCCGACGTGCCGCCGGCGGGGCGCGCCGCCGCCGTCCGCGGCCTGGCCCGGTCGCAGGCCGGGTGCCGCAAGCTCGTGGAGTTGGCCCGCGCGCAGGTGATCACCGGCCCGACCGCCCAGGCGGCGGCGCTGGCGATCTCCGCCTGCCCGTGGGGGGAGATCCGCAAGGAGGCGGCCGCCGTCCTGCCGCTGCCGCCGGCCCGTGGCGGGGAGCCCCTCCCCCCGGTGGCCGAGCTGGTGAAGCGCGACGGCAACGCCGCCAAGGGGCAGGCCCTGTTCGCCGGCGCCGGCACCTGCGCGAAGTGCCATGTGGTCGCCGGCGCGGGGAAGGCCGTCGGTCCCGATCTCTCCGGGATCGGGGCCAAGCTGTCGCGCGAGGCGCTGTGGGAGTCGCTGCTGGCGCCCTCGGCGGCGATCAGCCACAACTACGAGACCTGGACGCTCGTCGGCGGCGACGGCCGGAGCGTCAGCGGCCTGCTCGTTTCGCGGACGCCGACCGCGGTCGTGATCCGGGGAGCCGACGGCATCGATGTGACGACGGCCGGCGCCGACGTCGCGGAGTTGGTGAAGCAGCCGGTGTCACTGATGCCCGCCGACCTGGCGACGACGCTTTCGGCCGACGAGCTCGTCGACATCGTCGCCTGGCTCGAAACCCTCAAAGCCTCCCGGTAACCCAACTCCCCGATGCGCGTTCTCGAGATCGCCAGTGAAGCCATCCCGTTCGCCAAGACGGGCGGGTTGGCCGACGTGGCCGGTGCCCTGCCGGCTGCGCTGGCCCGACTCGGCTGCGAAGTCACGCTCGTCATCCCGGGGCACCGCGAGGCGCTGGACAGAGGACTGGCGATCGAACCGGCGGGGATCGGCTTCGACGTGCCGGTGGGCGCGCGGCGCGTGCCGGCCCGGATCCTCCGCGCCACCGTGCCCGGCGGCCACGATGCCCTCCTCGTCGACAACCCGGAGTTCTTCGATCGACCGGCTCTGTACGGCGACTATGCCGACGACGCGGCGCGGTGGATGTTCTTCGCGCGGGCAGCGGCGGAACTGTCGGCCCGCCTCGGCGCCCCCTTCGACGTCGTCCACTGCCACGACTGGCAGGCCGGGCTCGTGCCGGCCCTGCTCAAAATCCTCCCGCCGCTGGTGCCGGCGGCGACGCGCACCGTGATGACGATCCACAACATGGCCTACCAGGGGAGCTTCCCCGCCAGCGACATGCCGCTGACCGGCCTCGATTGGCGCTACTTCAACTGGCGGCAAATGGAGTGCCACGACCGGGTCAATCTCCTGAAGACGGGGCTGGTGTTCGCCGATCTGGTGACGACCGTCAGCCCCACCTACGCGCGCGAGATCCAGTCGGCGCCGGGGGGCTGCGGCCTGGAGGGGGTGCTCGCCACGCGCAGCGGCACGGTGGCGGGGATCGTCAACGGCATCGACACCGCGGCCTGGGATCCGCGGAACGATCCCCATCTGCCGCGCCCCTACGGCCCCGACGACGCCCGCCTCGGCAAGCTGGCGGGGGGGATTGCGCTCTTCTCCCGTCTCGGCGCGGCGCCCCCCGACGGCCGCCCGGTGGTCGCCTTCGTCGGCCGCCTCGCCGGGCAGAAGGGGGTGGGGCTCGTGGTCGATCTTCTCCACCGGCTGGCGGGGAGCGGTCGGGTGCGGTTCGTGATCCTCGGCACCGGCGACGCGCACTGGGAAGGGGAGCTGGGCCACGCCGCGGCCGAGCATCCGGGGGCGGTGCACGTCAGCCTGGGATTCGACGAGGGGCTGGCCCATCTGGTGCAGGCGGCGGCCGATCTGCTCCTCGTGCCGAGCCTCTACGAGCCGTGTGGTCTGACGCAACTCTACGCGCAGCGCTACGGCACCCTCCCGGTGGTCCGGGCCACGGGCGGTCTGGTCGACACGGTGATCGATGTTTCCCCCGAGACGGTGCGCGAGGGATCGGCCAGCGGCTTCGTGTTTCCGCATGTCGATGCCGGCGAACTCGAGCGGGCGGTGATCCGCGGCCTCGATGCCCATGCCGATGGCGAGCTCTGGCAGAGGCTCGTGCGGCAGGTGATGGGACTCGACTGGTCGTGGGACACCCGGGCCCGTGAATACCTCCGCCTTTTCGAGCGCACCTGCAGCCAGCCGCCGCAGCCGGTCGAATCCTGACCGCGGCAGGGCGGGGAAGGTGCACAGGGGTGGCAACGCACGCCGGTGCCGGAGGGCCTTGACCGGGCAATTCGCCCTGTTTTCGGCGAACCCCGACCACGTCGGCAGCCGATACCTCCCCCCATGCGACGTGCGACATTTTCCTGTTCGCTGGCTCTCGCGTTGGCGGCGATGCTGTCGGCGTCGGCCGGAGACTTCTGTGCGACGTGCCGGCCGCCCCGGGGCTGCCGCCCGTCGGCGTGGGGCATGGAGCCTCCCTGTGGCGACACCGGCTGCGGGCCGCGCTACTGGGGACCCTGCCACGACGATCCCTGTCCGCCCGATCCCTGCGACGGCTGCAACCGCTGGTTCGGCTGCAACGGCGCCCGCCAGGGGCCCGACCTCCTCGCCCCCTGGCAGCTCGCACCGGGCCGCGGATTCATGCCCCCGGAGACGCAGGGCTACATCGCCCCCGATCCGTGCTCGACATGCACGACCGGGCCCCTCGGGGGTTGCCTGGGAGGCTGCCTCGCGAAGCTCGGCTGGCTCTGCCCGGTCAATTGGATTCGCTGACCGGCGCGATCCCCGGACCCGCAGCACGGCCATGCCCGCCGGCCGCGGCCGCCAGGCTCGCCATGAAGGTGATCTCGTCACCGTGCCGGCGGCAGGCGGCCTGGAGGGTGATGTGGTCGCCGGCGGCCGTCCCCAGTTCCACCAGGGTCGGCAGCATGCCGGTGGCGGAGAGGACGCTGGGCATGCCGTCGTCAGCCGGACGGTCGAGCGCCGCGTGAAGGGCCTCCGCCGGACGGCCCAGGCGCCAGAGCAAGAGCACGAGCACGTCGGCCGGCAGCGACCCTGCCTCGGCCACCTTGGCCTCGAGCGCCGCCCGCCGGAAGAAGGCCACGGCCGTGTCGGCGTCGTGGCCGAGTTGCGCGCCGAAGAAGTGCCGTGACGCCTCCCCCACCTGCTCGAATGGCGCCTCGCCGGCGTAGACGACCTCCGCCGGCAACCGGCAGGCGTAGCCGGCCAGATCCCACGCCCGCGTCACCGTCGGCCGGTCGGTGCACACGCGTGCGATGCGGAGCACCGACTGGAGGTGGGAGACGTCCACGTGGATCGATCCGTCGGTGAGCCCGTCGGCGGCAGCCAGGAGGGCGTTGATCGGCGCGTCGCCGGCGGGGGGAGTGTCGTCGGCCACCACGCCGCGCCGGGCCAGGTCGCCCGCCAGGGCTCGGGCCACCTGCTCGTGGAGATGCTCCACGAGCAACCGGGCCGACGGCTGCTGCCGCACCGCCGGGAGCCGCGACACCGCCTGCTCGTAGGCGGTGATCGTGTTGCAGGTGCCGGAGCGAGCGAGCAACAGCCGCAGCCCGAGGGGCGGGTCGACCCCTTCCCAGAGGGCGACGTGGATCACCTCTTGGAGCGCCTCGTCGGCTGCCGGATCGTCCCCGCTTCCCGGGGCGTCGAGCCGTTCGACCAGCCGCGTCAGGGCGGCTCCCATCTCCGCCGGCTCCACCGCCGCGCGGAGGTACATCCACCCGGCCGCCACGCGCCCCTCTTCCACCAGCGGCCAGCCCACCTCGCGACAGGCCACCAGCGACGCCGCCTCGAGGGCGGCCCGGGCTTCGGGAGGCGCGGCGGCCAGGTCGCCGGAGAGCGGGAGCGAGAGCCGGTGCCGGGCCTCGAGGAGGCGGGCGTCGAAGAGGGCGTGCCACCGGCGCCGCGCGGCGAGCGTGGTGGTGAGGTGGGTGAACGCGGCGGGGATGCCATCGCGATGGGCGATCGCTGCCAGCACGGCGCACGGATCGGTGTCGGGGGCCGCCGGCGTGATGGACATGGCTGGTGATCCTCAGGGAGCGGGGCGGGGAGGGCGCGTATCTTCCTGCCGTCGGCATTCGTACGCCAGCACGGCGGCGGTGGCGGCCACGTTGAGGCTGTCGGCGAGGCCGCGCATCGGCAGGCGGATCGTGTCGAGGGGGAAGCGCCCCTTTGCCGCCGCGGTCTGCCAGGCGGGATCGATGCCGTGCGCCTCGCTGCCCAGGAGAATCGCCGGGCCCCCGGTGAGGTCGGCCTCGTGCCACAGCCGGGCGCCGTCGGGCATCGCCGCCACGACGCGCTTCCGCGCCGCCGCGCACCAGGCGATCGCCTCGGCGGTGGAGCCGCAGCCCAGGGCCACGCCGAAGACCGTGCCGAGGCTCGCGCGGATCGCCGCGGGATTGGCCGGGTCGGTGCCGGTGCCACAGGCGATCATCCCGCCGAGCCCTGCGGCATCGACTGTGCGGAGGATGGCGCCAAGATTGCCCGGCTTCTCGATCCCCTCCACGACCAGCAGCGGCCGATCGGGAGGCCACGTGACCTCGTCGATCCTCCGCGCCGCGAACCGGACCACCGCCACCACTCCCTCGTTGCGGTCCCCGAAGGCCACGCGCGTGAAGGCCGGTCCGTGCACGGGGGTGACGCGCGTGCCGCGTGCCGCCAGCGTGGCGCGCAGACCAGTGCTGGCGAGCCAGTCGGCGGCGGCGTGCGTTTCGGCATCGACGAACAGGAACAGTTCGACCACCTCGATGCCGGCGGCCACCGCGCGCGCGATTTCGCGCCGGCCATCGACGAGTGTCAGCCCGCTGTCGCGCCGCGGGCCCGAGTCGCGCAGCCGCGCCGCTGCCGCGATCCGCGGATTGGAGCTGCTGGTGATCGGGTCGCCGTGCATGGGGGCCGCCGCAACGAAGGTGCCGAGAGTGTGTCGTGCCGCCGGAACGACCGCCAGCGAACCGGCGCCGTCCCCGGGATGGGGAAACGGAAAGGCACCCGGTGGGTTCAGCCGGGGGGCGATCCCGAACGCATGAAGACGCCGAGGGGCAGCCGCCGCCCCGACTCGGAGGTGAGGCCGAGGGTGCCGTGGTGGAGCCCCGTGGAGTCGTGATCGTGCGCGTCGAGAGCGGTGGCCAGCGTCTCCCGGAGACGGCGCTGGGTCCAGCGCGGAGAGTGGCAGGTGAGGAGCAGCGTGGGAGGCCGGGAGGATCGCGGCAGCAGCCGGACCACGTCGGCCAGGAGGGGAGCGAGGTCGCGGTCGATGGCGAACGCCTGCCCGCGCGGCCCATGACCCCACGAGGGTGGGTCGAGCACGACGGCGTCGAAGCGTTCACCACGGCGGGCGAACCGGGCGACGAGTGCGCGGGCGTCGTCGTCGATCCAGGCGACGGGGTGTGCTGCGAGCCCCGAGGCGACGGCGTTGCGGCGCGCCAGCGCCGTCGCCTGGCGCGACGCATCGACGCTCACCACCTCGGCCCCGGCTGTGGCCGCGGCCAGCGTGGCGCCTCCGGAATGGGCGAACAGCGACAGCACCCTGGCCCCCGGGGAGAGGGTGGTGGCCAGCCAGCGCCACTGGGGCAGTTGCTCGAGGAACAACCCCACCTGTCCGGAGGCGGCGGGCCGCACGTGGAGGGTGAGCGTCGCCCGTCCGATCGGCAGCGATACCTGCCAGGGTTCGGGAGCGGTCTCCCGGAAGGTCCAGGCGGCGGTGCGACCCATGGCCGCCGCGGTGTGCCGCACGACCGCCTCCCCCCAGGCGTCGAGGGCGGCCCGGGGGCCGGTCGCGGCCGCACAGGGCCAGTCGACGAGCACCCCCCCCAGGCGGTCCAGCCGGCGGCCGTCCCCGTGATCGACCAGGGCCGGATCGCGGAACTTCGGTGGGGGGAGAGCGTTCATGGTGCGGGCAGGCAGTGCAGGCGGCGGGCGGTGTGGGTACGATACGCAGGCCCGGGCCGGAGAAGGGACCGTCAGCGGCACACGCCTACGCCTGCGATACCGATTCTTCTGGAGACTCTTGCCATGCGCGTCAATTGCATCCGGTGGTTGGCCATGCTCCTCGCGGTGGCCGGTGGGGCCGGCACCTCTGTCGTCACCCGGGCTGCGACCGGTGATGCCCGGACGATCGTCCGCGAGGTGGTGGACGACTGGATGACGCGCACTGTCGCTCCCACGCCACGAGATGCGTTCGCGCAGAGCGGTACCGGTCCGCGCGACGAGCAGGGCCGCGATCGCGGCGCAGCCGATCAACCACGGCGCGACCGCGATGCCCAGCGCCGCCCCGACCGACCGGCCGAAGCGGGCCGCGACGCCGCCGCGCGCCGCGATCAGGCAGCGCCGCGCGGCCGCCCCGAGGGAGAGCGCCGTCCCGAGGGAGGTCGTCCGGAAGGCGAGCACGCCGCGGCGGATCGGGGCGACCGAGCGGTGGCCGGTAGTCGTCCTCAGCGGCCCATGGGACCGGCTCCCCTGCCGCACGACGCGCATCAGGAAGTGAACCGCAAGCTCGACGAGGTGCTCGCCCGCCTGCGTGGCATCGAGGCACGGCTCGGGCACGGTCTTCCGCACATCGGGCCCCCGCAGTCGATCGCACCGCAGCCTGGCGGACCCCAGCATGGTGGACCCCAGCATGGTGGACCCCAG
>RFRL01000007.1 GCA_009924545.1 Planctomycetia bacterium
AGCGGGTGCGCCACGCCGGCCTTCCGGCACGCGGCGCGGAGGCGCTCGAGGGTCGTGGCCCGGGGGCTGGAGCGGAACCGGGTGAGGACGACATGGTCGAAGCCCTGGGCCGCGATCGCCACCATGGCCTCGATCTGCTTGTCGTCGCTGGCGGAGAAGATCAGCACACGGGGCCGCAGGGGCTCGATCATCGGCGTCAGGGTGTCGACGAGAGCGTGGATCGACGCCACGTTGTGGGCGGCATCGACGACGATCAGTGGCCGGGTGGCGATGCGTTCCACACGGGCCGGCAGCCGGGCCGTGGCCAGGCCGCGTGCGATGGCGGAGGCGGGGATGCGGACGCCGAGGCGATCGAGCCGCCGCGCCGCGACCACCGCCAGCGCGGCATTGGCCGCCTGGTGGGCTCCGGGCATCGCCAAGGCATAGTCGAGTGGTCCCGCAACGCCCCCGTCCGTCGGTGGGTCGAGGGTCATCCAGCCGGCTGCGCCCCCGGCACCAGTGCGGTGAGCCACGTGGAAGTCGCGGTCGACTTCCACGAGTGGCGCCCGGCGCCGGCGCGCCGTGGCCTCGATCACCCGGCGGGCGGCGGGGGCGGTGGCACCACTGATCACCGGCACGCCGCGCCGGATGATCCCGGCCTTCTCGCTGGCGATGCGCCCCACCGTGCGGCCGAGGAGGTGCATGTGGTCGAGGCTGATGCTGGTGATGATCGACACCAGCGGCCGGCAGGTGTTGGTGGCGTCGAGCCGCCCGCCGAGCCCGGTCTCCAGCACCACCAAGGGGACCCGTTCGGTGGCGAAATGGACGAAGGCCGCCGCCGTGACCACCTCGAACCATGTCGCCCCCCGCCCGCCACGCCGGGCGGCGGCCCGGTCGAGGGCCTCCACCGCGGGGATCACGGCCGCGAACGCGCGGAGGAGGTCGGCCTCCGCGATCGGGCGACCGCCGACGCAGATTCGCTCCTCGAGCCGGTGGACGTGAGGCGAGAGGTAGAGCCCCACCCGGTGACCGGCGGCGGCGAGGATCGCGGCGAGCATGGTCGCCGTGGACCCCTTGCCCTTGGTGCCGGCCAGGTGCACCGCGGGCACCCGGTCCTGCGGCCGGCCGAGTGCGGTCAGCAGCCGACGCATGCGCCCCAGTCCGAAGGTCCCCCCCGCCGCCGTCGCGGGCACGATCCGCTCGTGGTTCACCCGCTGGTCGAGCCAGTCGACGAGCTCCGACCGGGTGGGAACCGGGCCGGCCTTCCGCGGTTGGGGCATCTTGCGCAGGCTCCCTGGATGCTGGCCTCGGGGAGTGTAGCCGTCCCGCGCGGCCGAAGCGGGCTTGATTCCATCGGCTCGCCGGGCCGACTCTCCGCCCATGAGCCTTTCCTTCGCGATCTCCGAGTCGCTGCCCCGGCGGGCCGCCCACCGCCGCGGATCGGCGTCGATCCGCATCGTGCGGGGCCGCTCCGCGTGCCGCGCGGCGTGGGGGGTGATGCTGCTGGTGGCCGCGCTCGGGGGGCGGGCCCCGGCCGTCGAGGCCCTGCCACCGATCGAGGCCCTGCCACCGGTGGAGGAACCACCGCCGGTGATGTACCTCCCCGATCCCCAGGGCCCCGCGGGGTTCGTCGGCCTGCCTTCCGCGATCGATCCCGATCCGCTCCCGGAGTGGCCGCGCTGGTTCGCCGGCGCGACTGGCTTGGTGATGACCCGGACGCTCCCCGGGGGGACGGCCACCATGCTCCCGGTGGCCGGCGTCGGTCAGTTGACCACCGCCGATGCCGGAGCGAGCTGGCCAGGGGGCGTCGAGCTGCGTCTGGGACGGTGGTTCGGACCGTGGCAGCAACAGGCGGTGGAAGTCGTCTACTGGGGTGTCTACGACCTCGGGTCATCCGCGAGCCTGGCGACGACTCCGCCGCTCATCGACGCCATTCCCCAGGCGGTCGGGGTGACCGTGGCCGGGCTGCCGGCGGCGGTCTGGCTCCAGGACGCGTCCCTCCAGCAGGTGAGCCGCTCCGACATCGTCAACGACGTCGAGGTCAACTGGATCCATGCCCTGGGGCCACGGCCCGAGTTCCCCCCGCGCCGGCAGCAGGTGCATGTCGCCTGGTTGGCGGGGTTCCGTTTCTTCCAGATCGGCGACACGCTGTCGGTCGTGAGTACCGCGGGCGATCCCGCCGGCGGCGGACTGATGCTCCAAGTGGCGACCAACAACAACCTCTTCGGCGGCCAGGTGGGTGGCCGGCTCGACTGGCGGTTCGCCGACCGCTGGCGGCTGCAGGTGGTGCCGAAGTTCCTCATCGCCGGGAATGCCCTCACCAACACCACCACACTCACCGGTCCGGGCGGCACGCCGGCGGTGTTCGCCACCGGGACCCCGGTGAACGTCCATGCCACGGGCGCCGTCTTCGCCTGGCTCGGTTCCCTCGATGCGGCCGTGGCCTGGGACATCACCGACCGGTGGAGCCTGTCGCTGGGCTATCGGCTGGTGGGGGTGGGCAACATCGCCCAGGCCGATGGGCAGTGGCCGACCGTGATCGCCACGCCGGCCGGCCTGTCGTCGATCGAGGCCGGTTCGAGCACCCTCGTGCATGGCGGCTTCGCCGGCTTCGAGAGCCGGTGGTGACGCGGCGGCCCACGCGCCTGTGACGTCAGCCCCCGCAGTAGTCGATGGCCCGGGCGATCTCGCTCTTGAGCTGGGGGCGGGCCACGATCCGGTCGATGAATCCGTGCTCGAGGAGGAACTCGCTGGTCTGGAAGCCCTTGGGCAGTTCCACGCGGATCGTCGCCTTGATGGTCCGGGGCCCGGCGAAGCCGATCAGGGCCCGCGGCTCGGCGAACACCAGGTCGCCGAGCGACGCGAAGCTCGCGGCCACGCCCCCCATGGTGGGGTTGGTGAGCACGGAGATGAACAGCCCGCCGGCCTGCGAATGCCGCGCCAGGGCGGCCGACACCTTGGCCATCTGCATCAGCGACAGGATTCCCTCGTGCATCCGGGCACCACCGCCGGAGGCGCTGATGATGATCATTGGCAGGCGCTGCGCCGTAGCCCGCTCGGCGAGCCGCGTCAGCCTCTCACCGACCACGCTCCCCATGCTGCCCATGATGAACGACGAGTCGGTGACGCCACAGGCCACGCGGCGGGCGCGGATCATGCCCGTGCCGGTGAGAGCCGCATCCGAGAGGCCGGTCCGCTTCTGTTCGGAGACCAGCCGCTCCGCATACGCCTTCTTGTCGCGGAAGCCGAGCGGGTCGGTGGGGCGCAGTGACGCATCCCACTCCTCGAACGTGCCGGCGTCGAGCAGTTGCGTGATCCGCTCGGCGGCCGAGACGTACCAGTGGTACCCGCACTGCGGGCAGACGTTGAGGAGGGCGGCGGCCTGTTTGCGGTAGATGGTTGCCTGGCAGCCGTCGCATTTCTGCCACAGCCCCTCCGGGACGCCGCGCTTTTCGCGCGGGCCCCGGCTCCGCGCCGGGGCGGGGTGGGGAGAACCGTTGGCCTGTGGCGACCGCGACGTTTCCATGGGCTTCCGGGATGGCGACGGGGGGCCAACCACGGCAGTGTAGTGCCCGGCGCCCGCCACGGCAGCGCCGCTTCGTCAGCGGCCCGCGCCGGCCGCGGCGGCACGCGCCCGGCGCTCGAGGTCGGCGATCGCGGCGCCGTAGTCGGCTTCGCGGATCACGGCGCTCCCGGCGACGATCAACTCGGCCCCGGCGGCGGCCGCCGGACCGATCGTGGCCCGGCTCACCCCCCCATCGACGCCGAGCCGGAGGCGCTCCGGGGCCCGGCGGCGGGCCGCCAGCCAGCGCAGCTTGTCGAGGGCCGCCGGCTCGAAGGACTGGCCGCCGAATCCCGGCTCGACGCTCATCACGAGGACCCCCGCGCAGGCGTCGAGCCACGGGGCGAGCCGCTCGACGGGGGTCCCTGGACTGACGGCCAGATGACCGCGCACACCGCGATCGGCGATCCGCCCCAGCGTGGCGGCGGGATCGCGCAGGGCCTCGACGTGGACGGTGAGGATGTCGGCCCCGGCACCGGCGTACTCGCCGATCACGCGATCGGGATCCTCGACCATCAAATGGACCTCCAGCGGCAGGCGCGTGGCCCGCCGGACCGCCTCGACGACGACCCGCCCGTAGGTGAGTTGCGGGACGAAACGCCCGTCCATGATGTCGAGGTGCAGGGCGGCGGCGCCGCCCGCTTCGAGCCGCTGCACTTCGTGGGCGAGGTGGCCGAAGTCGCACAGCAACAGCGCCGGCAGCACCACCGGCAGCGGGCCGGCGAGACAGCCGTCGAGTGCCGTCGGACTTTCGCGGCTGGACAGGGTGTCGGGTGCCGAGACGGTGTCGGGGGCGGCAGCCGTTCCCGCTCCCGGCCGTCCATGCGCACCCGGTTCGACGTTCATGATCGGCTTCCTCGCCGTGGGACGGAGCGGGGCACCGGTGGCGGATGGCCGATCACGGGGCCGGCGGTGAGGCTTCGCTCCGAGAGACCAGCGGAATGTTGAGGAACATTTCGGGCTTCCCGACGGCAGGATCGGTGTAGGTGATCGCGTAGTTCTCCGGCTTGCCCTCCGAGGGGGGAAAGACGTGGGTGATCGGTTTCTCCGGCTTTTTCACGAGACTTGCCGACGGACCCCGCGTCGCGACACCCGGTTCGAGCGCGGCGCGGGCCTCGGCCTCCGCCTCGGCCTGCTTCGCCGCTTCGGACTGGATGGTCTGCCCCTGCCGGCGGAACGCTTCCCGGGCCAACAATTTGACCTGTTCGGAGGGTTGATACGTCGCCACCACCAACAGCTTTTCGGCTCCGGCGGGCTCCCGGAACACGAGCGTGTCGCCGTCCGGCAGCGAAACCTCGACGCCCTTCTTCACCAGTCGGGGTGTTTCACCCTCCGCCGGCATCAACAGGTAAAGGTTACCCGTCGGGCCCTCACTGAAGATGTAGACGTAGAGATCGTCGTCGGGTTTGATCCGGACCACGATTTCGTCGCCGACGCGGAACGTGTAAGCGTGCGGATCGACGGGAGTTTCTTCACTGCCTTTTTTGACATAGACCGAATAGGCCAGTGCCATCGAGATCATTCCGGGTGGGAGGCGTGTGCGCATGATGTCACGCGTCACCACGTCGGCGGTGCCGTCGCTGCCGCGTGCCGGCGCACCGTCGCCCGCGGCGGAGACCGCGGGTGCCGCCGGCTTGATCGCCACCGGCGCTTGACTGCTGCCGCAGCCGAGCGCCGTCAGGAGGAGCACGAGCGCCGGGGCCGTTGTCGAGAGGCTCGTCGCGTGGGTGCGGCGGGTGCAGGCGAGACAGGAGTGTTCCATGGCCATCTCCTCCGAAGTTGGTGTGACCACTGCCGAGGCCGATCGGCCCGCCGGGATGCGCTGCCGCGGGCCATCCCGGCGACATGGGCTGTGGGAGTTTACCAGATCATCCGGGGGGACTTCCCGGGTGGTCTGTGGATCCGCCTGCATGCCGCGGGAGCTGCCGGGTGAGGTGGGGTGCCCGAGGTGAACGCCATGTGGCCGCCCCGCTTGACGGCGCTGGTGGCTCGCCGGAGCATACCGTAAGGCGGTTTTCCGGCCCGCCGCACCGCGATCGGGAGTCACCTCCGTGAGCGCCCCCATGTGGTTGGAGATCCGTCGGGACGATGCCCGCCCGGCCTGCTTCCAGGGGCGCGTCGAGGGCACGATCGAGTTGGGGCGGATCGACCCTTCCCAGCCACATGCCGAGAAGCTCTTCACACCGTTCAGTTCGCAGGGCTGCGTGCGGGTGCCGATCGCCGACCTCGAGCAGAAGGAGTTTTCGCGGCGCCAGCTCCATGTGGTCCGGCTTCCCGACGGGCGGGTGCGGGTCACCAACAAGAGCCAGACGCTGCCCGTGCAGTGCACGGGCCGGCCCGATCTCGGGCCGACACAAGTGGCCGACCTCGAGTTGCCCGTGTCGCTGCGGCTCCTGCAGGTCGTCGTCTCCTTCGCCGCGGAGGAGCCGCAGCAACCGCGACATGCGGCGACGGCCGATGGCCCCGCCGGGGTCGACGTGCTCTCCACGCTCGTCTCGGAACTGCCCCCGGCGCGAGCCGATTCGATGGTCCGCTGGTGGCGGCGGGTCATCGAGTTGTTGCAAAGCGCCGCCCACACCGAGGACTTCTACAAGAAGGCCACCCGAGCCCTCGTCGAACTGATCGGCCTCGACGTGGGGGCGGTCCTGGTGGTGGAGCACAACGAACTACGTGTCAAAGATCTCCACAACCCCAGAGACGGCAACGCGAATCCGAGCCGCACGATCTGCCAAAATGTGTGGAAATCGCGGAAGACCGTGCGCGAGCTCCCCTCGACGGTGGGCGAGGGGACGGACGCCACCAAATTCAACGCCATCGATGCCGTCGTCGCCGCGCCGATCCTCGACCCGCAGCAGCGGGTGCTGGGCGTGCTCTACGGCCACCGCAGCCGCAGCCCGAACCAGGGCAGCCCCCCCCCCACGATCAGCCAACTGGAGGAGTTGCTCGTGGAGACGCTCGCCAGTGGCGTCGCCACGGGGCTGTCGCGGCTGGAGGAGCAGCGGCTGAAGCTCGAGGAGCAGCGGCTGAAAAAGGTCCAGCAGGCCGCCTTCGAGCAGTTCTTCGGCAAGGAACTGGCGATGGAGCTGGAGCGCGACCCCGACATGCTCAAGGGCCGCGAGACCGACGTCACGGTGCTGTTCTGCGACATCCGCGGGTTCAGCGCCGTCAGCGAGAAACTCCCGCCGGTGAAGACGATGGAGTGGATCTACGACATCCTCTCGGAGCTCTCCGAGGAAGTGGTCGTGGAGGGGGGCGTGCTCGTCGATTACGTCGGCGATGAGCTCCTCGCGATGTGGGGTGCGCCCACCTCGCAGCCCGACCATGCCTCGCGCGCCTGCCGGGCCGCGCGGCGCATGGTGCTGAAGCTCCAGTCGGTCAGCGATCGCTGGAAAGGGGAGATCGCCGCGGAGACCTCGGTGGGGATCGGGATCAATTCGGCGCGGGCCTGCGTGGGCAACACCGGCTCGACCAGGAAATTCAAATACGGTCCCCTGGGGAGCGGTGTGAACCTGGGGAGCCGTGTCCAGGGGGCGACGAAGTACCTCAAGGTGCCGGCCGTGGTCACCGGAGCCACGCGGCGGCACCTCGACGATTCGTTCCGGGTGCGGCGCCTGTGCAGCGTGCGCGTGGTGAACATCGTCGAGCCGGTGGACTTGTTCGAACTCGACTCCACGGAGGACCCGCGCCGGTCCGAGTTGTTCGCCGGGTACGAGGAGGCGCTCGCCGGGTTCGATGCCGGCGATTTCCGCCGCGCCACGCGGATCCTCGGCAACCTTCTCGAGGCGTTCCCGGGGGATGGACCGGCGCTCGTGCTCCTCTCCCGAGCCGTCGGTCTGCTGGTCACGGAGCCCCGCGACTTCTCCCCCGTGTGGCAGTTGCCGGGAAAGTGACGGGGCCACCCGGCAGGGTGGATCTCAGGGGCGATGGAGCACCCGAGGAGCGACGGTGCGGTACCCCAGGCCACCACCCTGGGCGCGTTGCCCGTGCCACCAGTTGAGTTCGATGTGCTTGGGGAAGAGGATCCCGGTGTAGTCGGTGCCCCAGGTGCCGTCGGTGATCGAGCGCGGCTGGCCCGCCGCCGCCCGCGTCCTGGCCCCGCCCCCGATGAAGTAGCCCGTCTCGTGCGGTGAATCGGTGGGGCGCGCGAAGCGCGACAGGCACTGGGGATTGCCCGCCCGGGCGAACTGATTGCCCTGGAACAAGTGCCGCTCGGTGGCCGGTCGGCCCATCGACGGTGTCAGGTCATGGGCCCACGCCGGCACCGTGCCCAGGAGCAGCAGGCAAGCCGCCGCTTTGAGGTGGTGATCGACGATGGCGCGCGAGTGGGCGGCGGGGCGGCTGGCGGCAGGCATGGCAGGTCCCCGGTGTGAGGGTCGTCCCCCGTTTGGAATCGCCTGCGGAACGGCACCGGGTGGAGGTCTGCGTGGCGGCGCGTTACGGGGGCCGTACGGCGCACCGCATGCCCCGTGTGCCGATCCGCCGCGACTTGCGCATTCCCCCCGGCCTGCCCGCGCTGCCCGCTGCCGTCGTGCCCAGCGAGAACACCTCGACAGTGTTTTCGTGGCCAGCTAGCTTCCCTGCCCCATCCGGCTCAGCGCGGCGCCGCCGGAGGGTCCGGAGGATGCCTCATGACATCGTTGCGGCTGTCGTCCGGCATCGGCAGTCGGTGCGTCTGGCACGCACGGCACGCCGTCGCAGTCATCGCCCTGGTGTTCGGTGGCACGTGCTGCGGCGCGGCCGAACGTCCCGGCCCGGTTCCCGCCCCGGCCAATCCGCTGCGACCCACGCAGACGCCGGAGCCCCGACCGGCGACGCACGCGGCCACCCACACGGTGGCTCCCACGCCGCACCACGCCCACCCGCCCCTCGATCCGGCCGACCCACTGCCGTTGCCCGACCATCTCCTCGGTCCCGACCTGACGGGACAGAGCGAGGCCGAGGCGCTCCGCAAGAGTCACGGCTGCGTGACCTGCCATGCCGGCGTCGGCGACATGCACCGCAGCCCGGCGGTGCGCCTCGGGTGCACCGATTGCCATGGCGGCAACGCCGATGCGTTCACCAAGCAGGCCGCCCACGTCCACCCGGAGGAGTGCGAGAGCTGGACCGGGTCGGCCAACCCGGTCCGCAGTTACACGCTCCTCAACCACGAATCGCCGGAGTTCGTCCGTTTCGTGAATCCGGGCGACCTGCGCGTCGCCCACCAGGCCTGCGGCGGCTGCCACGCGCCGATCGTGCTCCAGGTGCGGAAGAGCATGATGACCCACGGCTGCATGCTGTGGGGCGCGGCGCTCTACAACAACGGTGCGGTCCCTTCCAAACAAGCGCTGTTCGGTGAAAGCTACAGCACCGAGGGTGTCAGCCAGCGGTTGCAGACGGTGCCCGCGCCGACGGCCGACGAGATCGACCGGCAAGCCGTCCTCCGCTACCTCGATCCACTCCCGCGTTTCGAGCGCTCGCAGCCGGGCAACATCCTGCGGATCTTCGAACGCGGCGGCCGGTTCCGCCCCGAGGTGGGCAATCCCGAGCGCCTCGAGGAGCCGGGGCGGCCGCGCACCCGGCTGGCGAACCGCGGCCTGGGCACCGAGAACCGCACCGACCCGGTGTTCGTCGGGCTGACGAAGGCGCCTCTTCGATCCCACGCTCAACTTCCTCGGGACCAACGACCAGCCGGGTGACTACCGCTCCAGCGGCTGCACCGGCTGCCACGTGGTCTATGCCAACGACCGCTCGCCCGTGCACTCCGGGCCCTACGCCCGCTACGGCAACCGGGGGGAGAGCTTTTCCCCCGATCCGACGATCCCCAAGGGGGAAAGCGGACACCCGATCCACCACCAGTTCGCACCCGGCAACGGCATTCCCACCAGCCAGTGCATGATCTGCCACATCCATCCCGGCACGACGGTGATGAACAGCTACGTCGGCTACATGTGGTGGGACGAGGAGACCGACGCCGAGCTCATTTATCCGGCGCAGCAGCGCTCCCCGGGCTCCGAGGAGAAGCTCGCCGTCCAGTTCCGCAATCCCAACCAGTCGGCGGCCAAGAGCCTGCTCGCCGATCCCGAGTTCGTCGCCAACCTCACCGACCTCAACGACCGCACGCAGCAGACCCAGTTCGCCGATTTCCACGGCCACGGGTGGGCGTTCCGCGCGGTGTTCAAGCACGACCGCAAGGGGAACCTCCTCGACCACCGCGGAGAGCCGGTGGCCGATGCCGGCAACGCCGCCCTCCGCGCCGCCGTGCAGATGCCGGAAAAAATCCGCGAGGTCTACCGCGGTGCCGACGGCAAGGGGCCCGACGCCATCCGCCGCGCCGAGGCGGCCGTGGCCCACGAGCGCGACGGCCTCCCGGTGCATCTCCTCGACATCCACATGGAGCGCGGGATGCACTGCATCGACTGCCATTTCATCCAGGACATGCACGGCAACACGAAGCTCTACGGCGAGGTCCGGGCGGCCATCGAAATCACTTGCATCGACTGCCACGGAACGGTCGACCGCGTGGCCACGCTCCGCACCAGCGGTCCGGCGTCGATCACCTCGAGCCCCGAGGGGGGGCGCGACCTGCGCACGCTGCGGACGCCGTCGGGCAAGCGCCGGTTCGTCAAGGAGGGGGGGCGGATCTACCAGAACTCGATGGTCGAAGAGGATCTCACCTGGGAGATCGTCCAGACCAAGGCCACCGTCGATCCCCGCAGCGACCACTACAACGCCCTCTCCGCCTTCGCCAAGACGGTCCGCGTCGCGGAGGACGGGCAGATGGAGTGGGGCGGCGACGTGGCCCCCGAATCCTGCGCCCACCGCAACGACCTGATGAGCTGCATCGCCTGTCACAGCTCGTGGAACCCGAGTTGCTTCGGTTGCCACCTCGTGCAGCGCGCCAACCAGAAGGCCCCGGCGCTGCACGACGAAGGCGACGTCTCGCGGAACCTCACCTCCTACAACTTCCAGACGCTTCGCGACGACGTCTACATGCTGGCCCGCGACGGCAACGCCACCGGGAACCGGATCAATCCGTCACGGTCAAGCTGCGCCATCCACGTCGGCTCCTACAACAACCTCCGCGAGTCGGTCTACGTTCAGCAGCAGACGATCTCGGCCGAGGGCTTCAGCGGCATCGCCTTCAGCACGAACGTGCCCCACACCGTGCGCGGCGGTCCGCGGCGCGACGCCTCCACCGACTTCGGGCAGCTCCGGGCCGGTACGCACGAGACCAAGATGTGCACCGACTGCCATCTCGCCAAAGCCGACGACAACAACGCCGTCGTCGCCCAGCTCCTCATGCAGGGCACCAACTACACCAATTTCATCGGCCGCTATGCCTGGCTGGGGATGGGCACCGGCGGGCTGGCCGGCGTGGTGGTGACCGAGCAGGACGAGCCGCAGACGGTGATCGGCAGCGGCTTCCACCGCATCGCCTACCCCGACGACTTCCGGAAGCACGTCGCGGCCGACGGCATGCTCCAGCACGCCTCCCACCACGCCGCCGCCGACATCGGCCAGCGGATCCTCAATCCGCTCAAGACGCGCGAGGTACTCCAGGTGCAGGCCCGGGGCGAGTATCTCTACGCCGCGTGCGGAGCCGACGGACTGCGCGTCTACGACATCGCGTTCATCGACAACAAGGGCTTCTCGCAGCGGATCACCACGGCGCCGGTGTCGCCGCTGGGCCAGCAGTTCTACGTGAAGACCGCCTACGCCACCGCCGTCGCCGCCCCGGCGACCACCGCCCCCGACCCGACGCGGACCCACGACCCGGCCAACTTCGAGGGGAGTGTCCACGAGCTCTACGCCTATCTCTACGTCACCGACCTCGAGGAGGGGCTGATCCTCGTCGGCGCCGGCACGCTCCTCGACGGCAACCCGCTCAACAATTTCCTCGAGCGCGCCCTGACCTGGAACCCCGGCGGGCTCCTCACCGGGGCCCGGAGCATCACGATCGCCGGCGAGCAGGCCTGGATCTGCTGCAACGCCGGCATCGTCGTGGTGTCGCTCGCCAAGCCGAAATGCCCCGAGGTGCTGGCGGTGATTCCGGCGCCCGAGGTGATCGAGCCGCGCTCGGTGGCGATCCAGTTTCGGCATGCCTTCGTCTGCGACGCCGAGGGGCTCAAGACCTTCGACATCAGCGACCCCTGTGCCCCAGTCCGGCTGGCCACCGTGCCGCTCCCCCGGGCGAACTCCGTCTACGTGGCGCGGACCTACGCCTACGTGGCCGGTGGCCCCCAGGGGCTGGTGATCGTCGACGTGGAGAAGCCGGCCGCCCCGTTCATCGACCAGGTCTTCGACGCGGGTGGCTGCATCGACGATGCCCGTGACGTCAAGCTGGGGATCACCTACGTCAGCCAGTTCGCCTACGTGGCCGACGGGGCCAACGGCCTGCGCGTGATCCAGCTCACGTCCCCCGACACGCCCGGCAACGTTGGCTTCAGCCCACGCCCCACGCCGGAGCTCGTGGCGACCTATCCCGTGACGAAGGGGGGCGTCGCGCTGTCGGTGTCGGAGGGGGTCGACCGCGACCGGGCGGTGGACGAGTCGGGCAATCAACTCTCGGTGTTCGGCCGCGTCGGTGCCCGACCGTTCAACCGTGAGGAGCAGGAGAAGATGTGGAAGCGCGAGGGCAAGCCCTGGAAGGTGAGCGACGATCCCTTCGATGCCGAGCTTTACCGGGCTGTGCGCTGACAGGGCGCCGCCACGGTCAGCGGATCCGCCCGGGGTGGTCCAGCGTGAGGCAGCGCCGTGCGAGGATCGACCGAACAGCCCGTGGACAAAGTCCCTCCGTGGCCTTTGTCCACGCGAAAACCTCCAGTTTTCACGGGACCCGCGCTCCCGGCACCTCGTCCCTGACGTGCCGGGAGCCTGTTGATCCACAGCCTGCCAAGAACCCCCGCTCGCGCCGCGAAGTCGCGTGCCCGTCCGCGTGCCGACCCACCCGGTGATCCCGGGCCCCCGGCCCGGCGGTCCGAGCGGGCGATTGGTCGGCCGCCGACGGGAAGGTATCCTTCACCCAGGGGTTTCCGCGGACACCCGTGGCGGTCCGGTGGGGAACACGCCTGTCCGGTGAGAACACCAAGGCAAGGTGCAAGATGATCGCACGCTCCATGTCGGCAATGTCGGCGGTCCGCTGCGGATTCGCCCTGGTCGCCCTTCTCGGTCTGCAGGTCGCCGTCCGCGGCGACGAACCCCCTGCCGCTGCGGCCGTGACTGAAGCGCCGCCAGCGGAGGCGAAGCCCGCCGAGGAGAAGAAGCCCGCGCCCGAGAAGGCTCCTGAGCCGGAAAAGAAAGCGGAGCCCGAGCAGAAGCCGGAGCCGGAGAAGAAAGACGCCAAGAAGGAGACCGAGGCGAAGCCCGAGGCGCCCAAGCAGCAGATCCAGGTGGTGGCCCTGGCGGGGACCTACGTCGACCTCGTCGGCCCCACGGAGATCGACCCCACGATGCTGCTCCTCGGGAGCGGACCGGGCAAGCGGAAGAGCTTCTACAAACTCTGCGACTTCCTCGAGGAACTGGGGAAAAACGCGAAGGTGACCCATGTCGTCTTCGACCTCTCCGATGGCTCCCTCGACCTCAATCTCGCCCAACTCGACGAGTTGTTGCGGCGGATCGGTCGCCTCAAGGCCAGCGGGAAGAAACTCGCCGCCTGGCTGGAGAACGCCTCCCCGGCCCATCTCGTCGTGGCTGCGGCCTGCGATCACGTCGCCATGGCCGACTTCGGTGGCGTCGACATGCCCTCGAAGACCATGCAGTCGATCTTTTACCGGGACGCCATGGACCTGTTCGGCGTGAAGGCCTCCGTGGTGCGCGCCGGCAATTTCAAGGGCGCGGTCGAGCCCTACGTGAACTCGGCGATGAGCGAGCACCTCAAGCAGCACTACCTCGACATGCTGGCGACGATGAACGACGCCGAGGTGTCGATGATCGCCAAGGGCCGCGGCCTCACGACCGACAAGGTGCGCGCCCTCCAAAAGGATCGCGTCCTGCTTCCCGCCGAGGCGGTGGCCGCCGGTCTGGTCGACGAACTGGCCCCGTACGGATCGCTCAAGGCGACGATGAACCGCTGGGTGGGCGGCGACGCCGCCTGGATCGAGACCACGGCCAAGCCGAAGAAGGAGATGTCGTTCTTCGAGTTGATGGGGAAGGTGATGTCGGGGGGCGGGGCCGAGAAGACGGCGCGCGTGGCCGACAACTCGATTGCCGTGATGCACCTCTCCGGGGCGATCGTCGACGGCAAGCAGGCCGCCGCGGGATCGATCGTGTCGGGCCCCACCGTCAAGGCGATCCAGGACATCGCCAAGGACGAGAAGATCAAGGGGGCAGTGGTGCGGATCAACTCCCCGGGCGGTTCCGCGACGGCCAGCGAGGCGATCCGCCAGGCGCTGGTGGAGTTGAAGGCGAAAAAGCCGACGATCGTCTCCATGGGCGACGTCGCGGCGTCGGGCGGCTACTGGGTGAGCTGCATCGGGGTGCCGGTGTACGCCGAGCGGGGCACCCTCACCGGATCGATCGGTGTCTTCTCCATGAAACTCAGCTTCGGGTCGCTGATGAAGCGGGTGGGCGTCCACGTGGAAAACATCGCCCTCGACGAGGCCGCCACCGCCTTCGCCCCCGACCGGGGGTGGAACGAGGACGATCAGGCCAAACTGCAGAAGACGATCGACGACGTCTACGGGAAGTTCCTCAAGCTGGTGAGCGAGTCACGCGGTATCCCGGTGGACAAACTCCACGACCTGGCCGGGGGCCGTGTGTGGTCGGGCACCCAGGCCAAGCAGGCTGGACTGGTGGACGAGATCGGCGGCCTCGACGACTGCCTCGCCGCCGTGGCGAAGAAGGCGGGCATCGAGAAGTATTCCGTGGTCCACCGCCCCACGGTCACGACCGGTCTCGACCTGTCGTCGTTGTTCGGCGATCCCGATGCAGGCGACATCCGGGCCCTCGGGTTGCCGGGCGAGGCGCTCTCGGCACTGCGCCGCCGCGGCCTCACGACGACCGTGCTCGACATCCTCCTCCGCGAAGGCCTCACGGGGGAGACCGGGCGGCCGACCGTGTGGGCGTTCGGGCCCGCGGAAATCACGATTCGCTGAACGGGTGCGGCCGGTGAATGTGGCTTCCGCCGAGCCCGGCTCAGCGGGGGACAGTCGTCGCCGGCAGCTCGAGCGGAACCGCGGCGCCGGGAACGGGGCGGAGCGGATTGGCCTGCGGTGCCGGGCTGGACCGCGGCGAAGTGGAAGCGCCAGGCCGGGCAGCGGGGAGGCGGAAGGCCTCGGTGGCCACGGCCGGGTCGAAGGCTGCCGCCGCGTCGAGCGACGAGCGCCAAAATGGGCTCGGGTCGTCGGGGCGGGGCGGAGGTCCCGGGATGCCGAGCCGCAGGGTGGTGTCCAGCCGGGCGCGCACGAGGTCGCGTTCGGCCGCTGTCCAGCCGTCCGCGTACCGGATCGCTTCGGAAAGCACCCAGCCCACCGGCCGGGCACCGTCGAGATCGGTGCACCGCTCTCCCACCGTCCCCAGGACCGCGGCGATCTGTCGCTCCCGGGCGGGGAGACTGCCATCACGGCGGACCGCCGCAAGCGCGGCGATGGCCGCGTCGACCCGGGCCACCGCGTTGCCGGCGCCGGCGGGGCTGCGGAGGTCGTCGGGATGGCCGAAGGGACGGCCATTGAGGGCTGCCACCCACGGGGAGATGATGTCCTCGGCCGCGGTGGGCATCTCCGCCACCGCGAACGCTGCCTCCGCGAGTCGGCGTGGCCAACGCACGAGGCCGGGGCGGCCGGGGACGAGTCCGCCGTAGCCGACCTGCTGCCGCCGGCTCGGGAGCACGAGGTCGTGGTGGCAGGCCTGGCAGTCGTAGAGCGCCAGCTCCGGCCAGGCTGAACCCGGCACGGCGGGCGCGGCGTCCGCCGTGCCGCCGGCGACTTCCGCCGCCTCCTGCACCAGGAATGCCGAGCGCTTCAGGGCCACCAGCGCCGCGATCAGGGAGCGGTGGGACGTACTCGCCGCCTCGGTGTGGTAGTCGTGGGTGGCGGCCAGCCCCTGGATGCGCTCCGATTTTTCCCACACCCGTTTCCAGTGCGGTCCCATCGCGGCGCTCGCTGCCTCGACCTCGAAGGCGCCCAGCGGAGGATGGCCCGCGGCATAGGCGGCATGGGGGACGACCCGGCCCGTGCGGGCATCACCGAGGTGGCAGCCGAGGCAGTTCTCCGTCTTGCGGACGGGATCGCGCAGGTCGACCATGCCGAGACGGGCTTTGTCGGCCGCCGCGAGGAACCGCCAGTTGGCGTGGAGGTGCGGCTCGAAGTAACCGCTCCCCGGTCCATGGCAGGTTTCGCAACTGATACCGCCGTGGAGGAAGCGGTTGGACTCCTCGGGGATGGCCTCCTCGGGGGCCGGCTCTGCCGCAGGGTGGGTGTGGCAGGCGATGCAACTGGCCGTCGTGGCCGCCGTGATGCCCAGCGCCTCCTCCATCGCCCTGGTCCGCGGATTCGCCGGGAAGAGGGCGTCGTGGCGCCACGCGGTGCTGGTGGCGACGTCGCACCACTCGCTCTGTTCGCTGCGGTGGCAGCGCATGCACAACTCCGCCCCCTTGTAGGTGAAGTCCGCGGGGGGCGTCTGCGGTACGGGCAGCGCATCGGGTGGAGCGCCACAGGCACCGGCGCCCGACACGGCCAGGGCCACGATGGCGGCGCCGAGGGGCCGAAAAGGGCTGCCGGCGGCTCGGCGCTGCGTCGTGCCGGGATGGCGAGTCACCTGTCCCATCCGCTCCCCTCCCGGAGGAAAACCGCGTGCCCAAGGCGTCATGGTACGTCGGCCCGCTGCCGCTGGAAACGCTCCGCGTCGAAGCCGACGGGGGCGTCGAACCCCGCGGGGTGGAGCAGGCTCTCCCGCAACATATCGAGCGGACCGGGCGGATCGCCGGCATGGTGGACGCCGAGGGCCGCCGGACCGCCGCGCCGATCCGCCTCCAGTGCCAGAGTCGTCTGGGCAGCGGCATCCCAACCACGCCACAGCCGTGGATCGGTCGCGGCACGCGGTGCGAGCCGGTGTGCGGCGGCCGCCACCCGGATGTCCGGGGCGGCGGCGAGGGTCACGGCGGTGCGGCTGGCGACGCGCACCACGCCGCGCGCCTCCGCGGCGATCCGCTCGATCCGCGCCGCGTCGGCCGCGGCCCATTCGTCGGCGAGGAGCCGCCGCAGCGCCGCCACCCGTGCGGCGAGATCGGCTCCCGTGCCCGCCAGCGGCTCATCGAGCCCAGCGTCGAGCACTCCCGCGGCGGTGACGAACCACGGCTGCCAGCCGGGGGTGCCCGGAGGGAGCTGGCGCGGGAGTGGGTTGCCGGCGGCGAGCACGGGTGCCGTGGCGAGCGTGCGATGGCACGCCTGGCAGTCGAACTCGGTGTACTCCGGCCAGCGCGCCGGGGCGCCGGAGCGCACGGCCTTCGCCGCGCGTGCGGTGCGGGCCTCGAGGAGCGTGCCCGCCGCTTCCAGCGCCACTGCCTGCCCCACGGCCCAGCTGCGGGCGTTGAAATCGGGCGATGACTCCGCCCGGCCGTGCGGATTCCAGTGCCGCGGCCAGCGGCGCTGGAGCTGCGCCAGCTCGAAGTACAGCCGTGGATGGCCCGCCGCGACATGGTCGTGGTGCATGTCGTGATCGGCGTCGCCGACGTGGCAGCGGGCGCACACGCGCGCCCGCTCGAGGGCCCCGGAGAGGTCGGCGAAACCGACGGCGGCCTTGTCGGCCGGGGACCGCCCCTTCCAGTCGGCCAGCGAATGAGCCTCCAGCCACTCCGTCGCATCCCCGTGGCACGACGCACACCCCACGCCGTCGGCGAGCACGTCGCGCGGCAGGGGGTGGGGCGAGACGTCCTGCACGGAATGGCAGACGAGGCACTGGCGCTCGGTGTGCGGGGGGCCGATCCGCAGGAGTCGCGCCATCCGCACCGAGCGTGCCGTGAACAGCGTCTCGTAGGCCTTGGCGTGCGGATCGGCATTGACCCAGGTGGTGGCGGCGAAAGATTGGACGGCGTGATTGCCCCCGCGCGGGCCACCATGGCACGTCGCCGACGCGCAGGAGGCCGTGGCCAACCCGCGGAGGGCCGGATCGGACGCCATGCCGGCGTACGGGTCGGCGTCGGTCGCGACAGCCTCCCGGGGAGGGCCGCAGCCGGGGCCGGTGGGGCAGTCCGCGACCGGTGGCGCCGCCCGACCGGTCGCCCCGCACGGGGCGATGGTGATGAGCAGGGCTGCGGCGAACCGCGCGGAGAACCAGCGCATGACTGCACCTGTTGCGTGCCGGTTGTATCGACGGGGAGAGGCCCAACGGTGCAGCCGCCCGCCGCCCACACCGTCGCCCGCCGCAGTCTTCGTGCCTTCACGCCCTGTCCGGGGATCGACCGGGCGGGCGGCGGTGACTGGGGGTTTTGCCGAACGTGCGCTGCGGAACTACATTCGGAGGAACTTTGAGGCGGCCCGCCATCTTGTGGCGCGGCGTACCGTGAGGTGAGCGGTGATCATCGGCGGGAAAACATGGCCGAAGGACCGGCGCTGGATCGCGGTCGTCACGCTCGTGTCGGTCGCCGCGATCGTGGGCTACGGCCAGGAGTGGCGGCTCACCGGGAGCCTGCCCGGGGGTGGGAGCCGCGTCGGCCTGACGTGCGGGATCGTGGCCGGGTTGATCATCCTTTTCGAGCTCCTCCTCTGGCCCCGGAAGCGGGTGCGGAGCTGGCGCATCGGCTCGGCCCAGTCTTGGCTCCGGGCGCACATCTGGTTGGGCCTGCTGGCCGTGCCACTGGTGCTCCTCCACGCCCGCCTGCTGTTCATCGGAGGCCTGCTCAACCAGGCGCTGATGGTGGTGTTCGCGATCGTCATCGTGAGCGGGATCTGGGGGCTCGTGCTCCAGCAATACCTCCCGCGGGCGCTGCTGGAAAATGTCCCGGCGGAAACCATCTACGACCAGATCGATCACGTCTCCCGCCAGCAGTGCCGGGATGCGTGGCGCCTGGTCGATGCCTCCTGCGAGGCTGCTGGGCCCCCTGCCGGGCACGGGAGCCCTGGAGGGCGCGGGACGGAGAAAGGGCTCCCCCCACCGGAGGAGTCCGCACCGGAGGAGGAGGAGTCGGACCATGCCGTGGTCACGGGCTTCCGGTCGATGACGGGGATCCAGGGCCGGGTGGTGGAGACGCTGGCGGTGCACGCCGTGATCCCCGGCACGGCGGAGATCCGGCGCCGGTTCACCGCCGACATCCGTCCCTACCTCCTGGCAGGCCGCCGCTCCGACTCCGTGCTCGACTCCGTCACGGGCGCGGCGCGGTTCTTCGCGTCGCTCCGCGAGGACGCGCCGCCGGAGGCGGGATGGTTGATCGACCACCTCGAGCAGGCGTGTGCCTGCCGCCGCCAGTTCGATCTCCAGGCGCGGCTCCACCGCTGGCTCCATGGCTGGATCCTCGTCCACCTACCGCTGTCGGTGCTCCTCGGGGTGCTCCTGGCGGTGCATGTTCCCGTCGCCCTGCTCTACTGGTGACCCGTCTGTCGGCGAGGGCCTATCGCCTGAGGTGTGACGATGGCCGATGAACCCGAATCCCACCACCGTGGCAGCGGCTCCGAGCGGAGTGCCGGGAGGGCCACGTCGCGCGGTCAGGTGTCGCGGATCGACCGGGGTTATTACGGGCGCCGCAGCCCCCTGCAGCGGGCCCGGGGGTGGCTCGTGCTGGCGGGGCTCGCGGCGGGTGTCGCCTGGGTGGCCTGGGGGGCGATTGATCAACCGCGCCACCACGCTCCGGGCCCGGTGGCTGCCGTCCATGCCCGCTGGGAGAGGGAATGCTCCGCCTGTCACGAGCCGTTCGAGCTCATCAAGGACGGGAAGTTTTACTCTTCACCGACCTCCCACCCCGGAGCCGATGCCCGGTGTGAGGAGTGCCATGCCGACGTCGCCGCCCGTCCGCACCATCCCCTGCAAAACATCGACGAGGTCGGCTCGTGCGGCTCCTGTCATCAGGACCACCGCGGCCGTGATGCCGACATCGTGCGGGTCGCCGATCGGACATGCACGCACTGCCACGCCGACATCGGCGCCCACCGGATCTCCGGTGGGGAAGGGGTCGAACCGGTGCCCGCGACGCAGGCGGTCAGCGCCTTCGCGGTGGGGCGGCACCCCCCGTTCCGGTCGCTGGACAAGGATCCGGGGCGGCTCAAGTTCTCCCACGGCAGGCACATGCTGCCCGGTCTGTCGTTCGCGTCGGCGAATGCCGAAGGCCCCCCGCGCGGCACGCAATGGACCTACGCCATGCTGCCTGCGGCCGACCGGTCACGCTACCAGGCGGCGGGCGACTCGGACGATACACCTGTGCAACTCGACTGCACATCGTGCCACGAGTTCGGTGCCACCGGCAGCGACGACCTGCGCGCGGTTTCCGGCCTGCTGACCGGCGCCGCACCGGGAGCCTACGCACTGCCGATCGAGTTCGATCGCCACTGTGCCGCCTGCCACCAACTCCCCTACACCGGCCTCCCCGCAGATCCCCCGGGGGCCACCGACGCGGCCGCTGCGGGCGGGGCCCCCGCGGCGGTGCTGCCGCATGGACTATCCGCCGGGGCGCTGCGCCGGTTCCTCGAAAGCGCGGCGCTGGGCGACGCCCTCCGTGCCGACCCGGCGCTCCTCGACCAGCCGCCCGCGGTCCCTCCGCTCCCGTCGATCCGCGATGCCGACCCGTCGACGACCGCCATCCGTGGCCTCGTCGACGAACGACTGGCCCGGGGGCGGACCTTCGCCCGGGCGACCTGCGAGAAGTGCCATGCCACCGCCGACGTCACGCTTCCCGCCGCCACCAGTCTCCTGCCCGCGATGGCCGAGCACGGGGCTGACGACACCGGTTGGTTCGCCGTCGAACCGGCGCTCGTGCCCGCGGTGTGGCTCACGAAGGCGCGCTTCAACCACCAGCCGCACCGGAACCTGCCGCGTCCAGCCGACCGCCACGAGTGCAGCGAGTGCCACGCGGCGGCCTTTCCGGACGATGCGACGCGGGCGGCGGGAATCGCGGGCCAGGTCCTCGACAACTCGAAGGTGATGATCGCCGGGCTGGAGAGCTGCACCACCTGCCATGCCCCGGCCGGTCGCGACTCCGAGGGGCGCTCGGTCGGCGGTGTCCGCCACGACTGTGTCGAGTGCCACGGCTACCACGGCCTCGGGCCGCACGGCGCTGCCGCCGCGCCGGCACACCCGGAGCGCTGAGCGGCCATGCGACGACTGGTCGAAGGTCGCTCGAGCGCTTCCCGGCTGGCCGCCGTCGTCGCCGACGGGGGCCGCGGTGGCGTGTGCGGTCGGGGGTCGTGGCGGCTTCCGCTCGCCCTCCTCGTCACGCTCGTCGCCACGTCACCGGCGGCGGCGGAAGAGCCGCACCGCCTGCTCGGCGTGTCGAGCTGCGCGTCGGCGGGCTGCCATGCGGCGGCGGAGGCCGGGCACCCCCCGTGGCACAGTGCGTTCACCGTGTGGGCGACGCGCGACCCGCATTCCCAGGCTCACCGGGCCCTCGAAGGACCGGTGGCCGAGCGGATCGTGGCCGCCATCGCCGCCCGCTCCGGGGGCCGGCCCCAGCCGGCGGCCCGCGCCCATCCCGCCTGCGTCGCCTGTCACGCGCCGGGCCTCGCTGCATCCAGCCGCGAAGGGGTGGGATGTGAGGCGTGCCACGGCGCCGCCGGGGAGTGGGTGGTGGCCCACACGCTGCCGGACTGGACGACGCGGGGCAACTCCGCCGGCATGGTCGATCTCGCCGATCCGGCGACCTGTGCCCGGACTTGCGTCCCCTGCCATGTCGGGGGCGCCCCGCGTGCCGACGGGAGCACGATGGAGGTGAGCCACGACCTGATCGCGGCCGGCCATCCGCGCCTGGCCTTCGAACTCCGGGGCTTCAAGTCGGGGGTGCCGCCCCACTGGCGCGACCGGGTGGCGCTGGCCGCTGCCGGCACCGCTCCCGCAGCCGACGTCGATCCACTGGCGGAGTGGTCCACGGGGCGGCTCGTGGTCCTGGAAGCGTACCTCGCCCAGACGGCGCGGCAGGCGGCGGCGGCCCCGGGGGCGACGGACGGCCTGCTCGCCGACACCTGGCCGGAGTTGACCGCATTCGACTGCTACGGCTGCCATCGCCAGCCGGTGGCGACGGGGGACCGCGGTCAGCCGGTGGCACCCAGTCGCGGGCGGCTGCGGCTCGAGCCGGCGGTGTGGTCGCTGCTCGATCGCGCCGCACCCGGCGCCGGGGCAGAACTGACCGCGCTGCGGGCCGACATCGAGGCTGCGTGGTGGCTACCGCCGGAGCCCGCTCGGCTCCGTGGCGCTGCGGAGCGTCTCGCGACACTGACGGCGGCCGGCCGGCCGTCGGGGCCGGCGCCGTCACGGGCGCTCGTGGAGCACGTGGCGGCGGCGACCGATCCGGCCAACTGGGACGAGGTGGTGGCGACGCTGGCCTTCCTGGAAGCGGTGCTCGATCACCAGCGCGTCCGCGCGGTGCCGGCGGAGCGCGTGGCCGCTCCCGCCGCGGCGCTGGCCGACCTGCGGCGCCTGCTGGCCTTCGAGGCGCATGGGGTGGGCGCCGCGCGGGTCCGGTTTTCCAATCCGCGCGGGCACGATCCGTCGGCCGTGCGCGGGGCGCTCACCGCCGCGGCGGCCCTGGTCGGGTCCCTCGGGGAGCCCTGACGGGTCGATCGACCACCTCACCCCGGTCCCGGCCAGATCGGCCAAAGGCGCCCCTCGACCCGTTCCAGACGGCGGAGGCGCGTGTCGTAGAGCGCCTCGAAGGCGTGCTGCGTGAGTACCGCGGGGGTGGGGCCGCTGGCGATCACGCGGCCGGCGCGGAGGAGCAGGCTCTGCCGGAAGGCGGGCAGGATCTCCTCGGCATGGTGGGTGACGAGGATCACCGCTGGCAACTTCCCTTCCGCGCGCTGGTCGGCCAACCAACCGGCCAGCCAGTCGAGGAACCGCTCGCGCGCCCCCGGGTCCATCCCCGCGCAGGGCTCGTCGAGCACCAGACACAGCGGGTCGGCGGCCAGCGCCCGCGCCACGAGGACGCGCTGCCGCTCCCCCTGCGAGAGCACGCCGAAAGCGCGCGTGGCCAGGTGTGACAGACCGACGCGGGCCAGTTCGGTGGCAGCCCGCGTACGCTCCGCCGCCCCCGGCTCGAGGCCCGCCAGGAGGCGGAGGCCGAACTGGCCGGTCGTGCCGGAGAGCACCGTGTCGCCGGCCCGCTCCTCCCCGGGGATCTGCCCGGCGACCGCATCGCCGATCCAGCCGACCCGCTGCCAGAAGGCGGGCAGATCAACCAGCTCACGGCCCAGGCGGCGGATCGTGCCCGCGGTGGGCCACAGCCGTCCCAGCGCCAGGCGGAGGAGCGTCGACTTGCCGCAGCCGTTGGGGCCGAGCACCGCCCAGCGATCCCCCGGCTCGACCCGCCAGGTGACGTCGGCGAGGATCGCGCGCCCGTCGCGGGCGAAGCCGACCGTGTCGAGATCGAAGAGGGGAGTGGGATGCGCGGCGGCCATCGCGTCGGGGATCCGGGGGCCGATCAGGGGGCCGCCCCGGCCGCCTCCCGCCGGTCCGACACGATCCGCAGCAGGTCCTGCCCGCTCATCCGGAAGGCGGCATTGTGTGGGCAGGCGTAGACACAGCTCGGATCGTCCTCCGGGCCGACGAGGTCGCGGCACAGATCGCACGTCGTGGCCACGCGCCGCTCGGCCACGCCCGGGTCGGCGACCCGGTGCATGGAGATGTTGCCGTAGGGGCAGTTGGTCGAGCACAGGCCGCAGCCGATGCAGTGGTCCTCAATGACGATCTCGACGGCACCGGGGTGGTTCTCGCGGGGCTTGCGGTGGATGGCGTCCACCGGGCAGCCGACGAGACAGTAGGGATCGAGGCAGGAGCGGCAGGAACTGGCCACGAGGAAGTTCTCGAACCTGAGTCCCTCGCGGATGAGGCGCGTGATCCCCTCGTGGGTGTCGGAGCAGGCCCGGGTGCATTCGTCGCACCGGGTGCAGCTCTCCAGGTCGAGGACGAGGAGCTTTTGGGCGCTGTACAGGCCGTTTTCCAGGAACTGCTCCAGGCCGGCGCCGCTCTCCCGCTCGCGCTCGGCATCACGCTTGAGGAGGCGCCGGGCCTCGGCCAGCAGCGGCGCGCGGACGGTGGGGAAGCGGCGGAGAAGGGAGCGGAAATCCTCCCCCCGGATCCGCACCAGTTCGACGTCGTCGAGCGCGGTGCAGGTGGCGGTGCGCTGGGCGCGGCCGGCCCCGCCGAGGTCGTCACCGAAGTCGAACAGCCCGGAGAGCAGGCCCACCTCGCCGAACGTGCGCCCGGGGCCGAGATAGTCGATCACCCGGTCGTGGACACCGAGCCGCTGGCTCACCTTGACGAAGCCGAGCCGGACCTTGAAGAAATCGGTGGCCGCATCCCCTTGCCGGAAGATGACCTGCCCCTTGTCGACGCGGACGAGCTCCGCGCGGTCACGGAGCAATTCGGCGCAGGCGGCGCGATCGGCCTCCGCCAGACCCTGGAACATCGTCAGTTGCCGCAGTTCGCGCTGGAGGACGCGGCCGCGGTAGGCGCCGTCGAGCACCCGCCGCGAGGCCTCCGTCCGCTGCAGGACGTGGAGGACGTTCTTGTTGATCTCGAGGAGCTCCGTCTCCTCCAGGGCCACCACGGTGGCGGACCGGGGGTAGTGGTTGAGGCAGCTCATCTCCCCGAAGATCACGTCGGCGGGGGTCATCTCGTCGACCCACCGACCGTCCACCCGCTCCAGCGACCGGCCGCCGTCGATCGCCACACGGTCGCGGATCTCTTCACGCCGGCGCGGTCGCCCCGCGGCCGTGCCCTGGAGCCACTGGGTGGCGGCGCGGACGATCGCTTTCAGGCTCCCACCGTCAGGTCGCGATCCACGCCGTTCGCCGATCGACACCCCCACCCGGCCGCGGACGAGGAGGAACGCGGTCGAGGCATAATCCCCTTCCCGGCAGATCACCTCCCCCGGCTGGAAGATCCGCCGCTCGATCGAGTCGCCGTTCCATTCCAGGAACTTCGCCGGCACCCCCGCGAAGATCGGATACCGCTCGAGGTCGGCCGCCGGCACCGCCGTGCCCCGGGCGGAAGCGCCCCGGTCCCCGCTCCCCGGCGCCTCGTGCACCGGCTCCTTGAACACCAAGGCGCCTGTGGGGCAGGTGATCATGCACTCGCCGCACGACACGCAGCTCGACCGCCCCATCGGATCGTCGAGGTCGAAGCCGATCCGCGTGGTGTAGCCCTTTCCCGTACGGCCGATGACGAAGTTTTCCTTGACGTCGCTGCAGGCCCGCACGCAGCGGTCGCAGAGGATGCACTGCTCGTGGTCAACGTCGATCCGCGGGGAGGAGTGGTCCTGGCCGCGGACGACGGCACGCGGGGCGAGGGGATGCTGCCCGGTGAGGGGCCAGCGGGCCGCGAGCGCCGCGGCCTCGGCGGCCGGATCTGCCGCCTGCTCGAGCGCCCGGGCCTCGAGTGCCAGCCGGTCGAAGCGCTCGACCATGCGCCCCAACTCGTTGGCCGGCAAGCGGGCCTGCCAGTCGGCGGGGAGGTGGTCGGCCGCCAGCAGGTTGACCAGGGTCCGCACGTTGGCATCGACCCTCCGCCGCGCCGCCAGGTCGGGCGAGCGGATGGTCTGCACCTCCATCGTCTCCTCGACGCGATGGTGGCAGGCGGGGAGCAGCTTCCGCTCGCGCTGCATGCTGCCGCGCTTCACCTTGGAGATCTCCACGCAGCACACCCGGCACACGCCCACCGGGTGGAGGTGCTCCTGGTGACAGAGCACGGGGATCGGATTGCCGGCGGGATCGTCGGCATAGGCCCGCGTGGCGGCGTCGTAGATCGTGGTCGCCCGGGGGATGGGCCGCCCCTCGGCATCGCGGATGAGCTTCCCCTGGGCATCGGTGAGGGGCACGGCCTTGGGCACCGTCACCTCGCGGCCGTCGACCTTGATCGTGATCTGCTTCTCGAAGTCGGCGGCGGTCACCTTGTCCATGCGGACGAGTTGGCCGTCGATGTCGCGCGCGAACAGCCCCCCTTCCTCCGGCAGCACCAGGCCATGGTCGAAGTCGTCGTCGGGAAGCAGGTCTCCCGGGGTGTCGCTCATCGGACGGCTCCCGGCGTGCGGCCGACGTGGCGCTGGATGTCGTCGGGGAAAAACTGGAGGGCCGACTGGAGGGGCTTGGCCGCCACCATCCCCAGCCCGCAGATGCTCGTCATCTCCATCGCTCGGGTGAGGTCGTTGATCAGGTCGCGCTGGGCGGGGAAGGCCGCGGCGGGGATGTTCCCGGCCACCAGCCGCGCGCCGATCTCCGTGACCTTCTCCGAGCCGATCCGGCAGGGAACGCACTTGCCGCACGACTCGTCGCGGAAGAACTCCGAGCAGTTGAGGGCCTCGGCGGCGATGTCGCGCGAGTCGTCGTAGACGACGATCCCGGCGCCGAGGGCCAGGCCGAGGTCGCGGAACCGCTGCAGGTCGAGCTGGATGTCGAGCAGGTCGATGCTGTCGGCCCCGGTGTTCAATTCCGCGGGGGCCCGTTTTTCCCAGCCCCGGGGCAGCGCGCCGACGGGGATCCGGGGCGGGAGGAAACCGCCCGACGGACCCGAGGGGGCGAACGCCTTGAGCGGGCGGTGCGTGCCGCCGCACAGATCGTGGACGAGGTGGCGGATCGGCGTGCCGCCCGGCACTTCGTAGACGCCGGGCCGGAGGACGTCGCCGGAGATGGAGAACAGGCGGCTCCCCTTGCAGCCGTTGATGCCCGTGTCGGCATACCACTGCCCTCCGCGGAGCACGATCGCCGGCGCCCAGGCGAACGTCTCCACGTTGCTCACCAGCGTGGGCTTGTCGTGGAGGCCGTTGGTCTCCAGTTGCGGCGGCTTGTTGCGCGGCTGGGCGCGGTGGTCCTCCATCGCCTCGACAAGGGCGCTTTGCTCGCCGCAGATGTAGCCGCCGGGGCTGGTGAACACTTCGACCGGAAAGCTCCGGGGGGTGCCGAAGAGGTTGGCGCCGCACGCGCCCAGCGCCGTGGCCCGGGCGATCTCCCGGTCCATGATCGCCACCTGCTCGGCGTATTCGTGGCGGATGTAGATCCAGCCGCGCGTGGCGCCGGTGACGAGGCCGGCGAGGATCACCCCCTCGAGCACGAGATGGGCGTGGCGGGCGAGCAGTTCGCGGTCCTTGAAGGTGCCGGGCTCGCTCTCGTCGGCGTTGCAGACGACATACTTGACGTCGCCCTTGGCACGCCACACGTCGTTCCATTTCTGGTGCGCCGGCACGCCGGCCCCGCCCATGCCGCGGAGGTCGGCGGTCTTGAGTTCGTCGATCACGCGCTGGCCGGAGCCATCGGCGGCGAGGCGCCGGATCGCCTCGTACGGGGGCAGGTCGCCGGCGCCGCTGGCGCCGTAGGGATCGATCCGCCAGGGACGGTTCCCGTGGGGCTCGTAGTCGCTGTCGCGGTCGGCGGTGGGGGGGCGCCCGGCCACCGCGTCGCGGGCCACGGCGGCGAGCTCGTCGGCCGTGCGGGCGGCGAGGAACTCGTCGTTGACCAGCGCCGCCACGGGGCGGTCGCAGCGGCCCAGGCAGGAGGCGTAGCGCACCGCGGCGCGTCCCGCGGCAACGTCGGCGGCGAGGAGCCGTTCGACGTCGGCCTTGAGCTGCGGACAGCCCGCCTGGTGGCAGGCCATGTCATGGCAGATGCGGACCTCGACGGCCGGGGGGGGAGCGAGGCGGAAGTGGGGGAAGAAGCTCGCCACTTCCTGGAGGCGATGGAGCGGCGTGCCGGTCCGGGCGGCGAGCTTCCGCAACTCGTCGCCGGGCAGCCAGCGGTGCCGGTGCTGGATGGCGTGGAGCTCCTGCACGATCATGGGATGGCATCCATCACGACACGACGACGCGGCCGGGCTCGATCCGCCCGTCCCCGCACCACCCGCCATACCGTACGTCGGCGCCGTCGCTGCCGCAACGGACGTGCCGGCCGCCGGCGGCTAGCGCCACTCGGCGATGAGGTTGGCCACCAGCGCCGTCCAGCCGGTCTGGTGGCTGGCCCCCAGGCCGGCGCCCGAGTCGCCGTGGAAGTACTCGAAAAACAGCAGCTCGTCGCGCCACAGCGGATCGGCGGCGAAGCGCTCGTCACCGCCCCACACCGGCCGCTGGCCACGCTCGTCGACGAGGAAGATCGCCGCCAGCCGCTGGGCGATGTCGCGGGCCAGGTCGCGGAATCCCAGGGCTTGGGCCGACCCCGGGACGTGCACCGCCGAGCCCGGGCCATAGGCCGTGCCGAGCTTCCGCAGCGACTCGACGAGGAGGAACGACGTGGGGAACCAGATCGGTCCGCGCCAGTTGCTGTTGCCCCCCTTGAGCTTCGTCTCCGATTCGGCCGGCTCGTAGGCCACACGGCGGCCGTCGAACTCGAAGGGCGCCCCGGCGTGCCGGCGCGAGAGGGAGCGGATGCCGTGGGCCGAGAGGAACTCCTCCGGATCGGCGAGGGGGCCGAGCATCCGGGCCAGTTGCCGGTCGTTGACGATGGTCAGCACGTGGGTCGTGCTACCGTCGGCCGCCGGCACCTGGTGGATGACGTCGGCCACCATCTCGCGCCGGTTGGCCAGGAACCATTCCAGGTTGGAGCGGAACTCGCGAAACGGCGCGATCCACTCCGCCTCGAGCCGCTCCACCGCGAACAGCGGGATCAGTCCGACCATCGAGCGGACGCGGAATTTCGTCGTCTGGCCGGCGGGGGTGGTGAAGATGTCGTAGAAGAACCCGTCCTCCTCGTCGAACAGCGACACCCCGCGCTGGCCCATCCGCTTCATCGCGCTGGCGATGTAGGCGTAGTGCTGGAGGAACTTGGAGGCCAGCCCCTCGTAGACCGGGTTGGTGCCGGCCAGTTCGAGGCTGATCCGCATCATGTTGAGGCAGAACAGCCCCATCCAGCCGGTGGCGTCGGACTGCTCCAGCATCGAGCCGTCGCTGCCCTTCTCGCTACGGTCGAAGACGCTGATGTTGTCGAGCCCGAGGAAGCCCCCCTCGAAGACGTTGTTGCCCTCGCGGTCGACCTTGTTGACCCAACTGGTGAACACGAGGAGCAGCTTGTGGAAGCAGCGCTCCAGCCACCCGCGGTCGGCGTGCCCGTGGCCCCGCTTCTCCATGTTGTACACCCGCCACACCGCCCAGGCGTGGACCGGTGGATTGAGGTCGGAGAACTCCCATTCGTAGGCCGGGAGTTGGCCGCTGGGGTGCTGGAACTGTTCGAACAGGAGGATCCACAACTGGTCCTTGGCGAACCGCGGATCGACCAGCGCGAAGGGGATGCACTGGAAGGCGAGGTCCCAGGCGGCGAACCAGGGATACTCCCACTTGTCGGGCATGCTCATCACCCGCAGGGAGTTGAGGTGCCGCCAGTGTTGGTTGCGGATCCGGCGCCGGCTCTCCGGCGGCGGGTGGGCCGGGTCATCGCCGTCGAGCCATTTGGCGACGTCGAAGATGTAGCTCTGCTTGGTCCACAGCAGTCCGGCCAGGGCACGCCGTTGCACGTGGCGCTCGTCGGCCGACGCATCGGCGGGGGGGAGGGCGGCGTAGAACGTGTCGGCTTCGGCCCGGCGGGTGGCGAGCGTCCGCTCCACCAGCTCCACCAGCGCCGCCCCGTCGGCGAGGCGCCCCGTCGGGCGGCGATCGGAGAACACGAGATGGATCGCGACGCGGCCCCCCGCGGGCACCACCCGCGGTGCGTGGAGGCAGGCTTTGGTGCCCTCTCCGGCCGGATTGACGGCGCCCTCCTCACCCTGGCAGACGGCGCGGTGGAAGGCATCTTTCGTGAAGTGGGAACGGCTCTCGTGGCCGGGGCCGTAGACCGCCGGTCCGTTGGTTTCGTTGTCGGTGAACAGGAGCCTGTCGCCCGTGGCGGCGGCCGCCGCGAGCCAGCGCGTGCCGAGGCGGGCCGTGGGGGGCATCCGCGGGTCGAGCACCGCGGCGGTGTCGTCGGCGGTGACGACGAGCGTGCCCGGCGGGCCGGAGGCCGCGCGGATCACGGGCCGGGGCAGCGGATTGCCGGACCAGGCCCACGTGTTGCGGAACCACAGGGTGGGGAGCAGGTGGAGCACCGCCTCTTCCGGGCCATGATTGGTGGCCGTAATCCGCAGGACCAGTTCCTCGGGGTCGGCCTTGGCGTACTCGACGTCGATGTCGAACCAGCGGCCGGCGGCGAAGATGCCGGTGTCGATCAGCTCGTATTCCGGCCCGCGCCCCGCCCGGCGCTGGTTCTCGGCCACGAGCTCCTCGTAGGGGAACGCCCGCTGGGGGTAGCGGTAGCGCAGATGCATGAAGGAGTGGGTGGGCGTGTTGTCGACGTGGAACCAGTACTCCTTGGCATCCTCGCCATGGTTCCCCTCCAACGGGGTGAGCCCGAACAACCGCTCCTTGAGGTGCGTATCGGCCCCGTTCCAGAAGGCGGGGGCCAGGCAGAGGAGCTGGAAGCGATCGGAAACCCCGGCGATGCCGTCCTCACCCCAGCGGTAGGCCTTCGACCGTGACGCCTGATACGGGAGATAACGCCACGCCTCGCCGTCGGGGGAATAGTCCTCCCGGACCGTGCCCCAGGAGCGGTCGGAGAGGTAGGGCCCGAACCGCCGCCAGCCCGAGGCGTCATCGCCAATATCTTGCAGGCGGGCGAGCTCCGGGTTGGACTGGCTCGCAGGTTTGGGCTGGCTCACTGGTCACCTGAGCGGCTGGATCGACCCCGTCCGGTTGTAGCGGCGATGATAACTGGGCGGAGTGCGCAAACGAAGTGATCGCGGGGGGATGGGGTGTCCGATTGAGAGCGTAGGTCACGATCGAGGTGCAGGTGTGTTGAAACTGTCTGGTTGGTGGCGCGGCACGGCGGCTTCCCGGGACCGGCGGGCGGGAGTGCGTCGGGAACCACGGATGGCCTCCGCCGCTCCGGCGGCGCGGCCGCGGGGAAGCGGTCTCGGCGTCGAAGCCCTCGAGACTCGCGCCCTGTTGGCGGCGGCCCAACTCTCCACGACGGAGGTGGCGGCGCTCCTCGATCGCGCCACGGCCGTCACGCCGAGCAAGGACGCGATCATCGCCGTGGTCGATCGCAGCGGCCGGATCCTCGGGGTGCGCACCGAGACCGACGTCACCGCGACGATCACCGACCCGGCCACGCTCGCCTTCGCCATCGACGGCGCCGTCGCCAAGGCGCGGACCGGGGCGTTCTTTTCCAACGGCCAGGCGATCCTCACTTCGCGCACGGTCAGCCACATCAGTCAGAGCACGATCACGCAGCGCGAGATGCAGGCCAACCCCAACGCCGCCGACCAGACGCTCAAGGGCCCCGGGTGGGTCGCCCCGGTGGGCATCGGCGGGGAGTTCCCGCCGGGGATCCTCCGCACGCCGCTGGTCGACCTGTTCGCCATCGAACACACCAACCGGACGAGCATCGTCGTCGACGGCAAGTTGATCACCAACCGGGCCAGCTACGGCCAGCAGTCGGGCACGCTCCCCGGTTCGATCGGCCGCGGCATCGCCACGCTGCCGGGGGGCGTGGCGATCTACCGTGCCGGGACCGACGAGGTGATCGGCGGGATCGGCGTGTTCTTCCCCGGCCGCGACGGCACCGCCGCCTTCGAGCAGGGGTTCGTGCCGGTGGCATCGCAAACGCGCACCGACCGGCTCAACGCCCCCAAGGCCCTCGAGGCCGAGACGATCGCCCTGGGAACACTGCTGCCGACCGCCATTCCCGGCACCGTCACGCCGCTCACCGTCACGCTCACGCCCAGGGTGATCCTCGAACGTGCCGGTGGGATCGGCGCCGCGGTTCCGCTTTCGGTGGCCCAGGCCCAGAACCTCGTCAACCGCGTCAACACCGCCGCGCGGATCAACCTCGGCGGCATCGCCCTGCAGAGCTTCGGGCCGCAGGCCGGGCCGCTGGGTGTGCAGACGCTGTTCACGATCCTCGCTCCCCGCGGCTCGTTCGTGAACGGGGCGGTCAACGGGACCGTCCAGAACGTGTTTCCGCTGACGCAGTACCTGGCGGGGAAGGCCCAGCCGGAGGGCTGGCTGGTGCCGGCGAAGGCGGGTTCGAGCCTCTCCGCCGCCGACGTGACGCGGATCATCACCCAGGGGATCACCGAGGCGGAGCGCACCCGGGCCCAGATCCGCATCCAGCCCAATCACACGAGGATGGTCCTCGCGGTGGCCGACCTCAACGGCGACGTGCTGGGGGTCTACCGGATGCCCGACGCGACCGTGTTTTCGATCGACGTCGCCGTCGCCAAGGCGCGGAACACGGCCTACTACGCCTCCGCCAACATCCAGCCCCAGGACCAGGTGGCGGGGGTGCCGCTGGGGACGGCGTTCACCAACCGCACGGTGCGCTACCTGGCGGTGCCCAAGTATCCCTCCGGCAATGCCACGGGCAGCCCGGCCCCGTTCTCGATCCTCAACGAGCCGGGCATCGATCCCGCCACGGGGCTCAACGTCGGCGCGCCGCGGCCGGCCTCGAGTTTCACCACCGTCCTCGGCTTCGACGCCTTCAACCCCGGGCGCAACTTCTCCTGCCCGTTCAGCGTGATGTCGAAGGCCAACCAGAACGGCGTCGTCTTCTTCCCGGGAAGTTCCGCCGCCTACGTGGGGAGCACGTTGGCCGGGGGCTTCGGCGTGTCGGGTGACGGCGTCGATCAGGACGACGTGGTGACGTATTACGGCATCGTCGGCTACGCGGCCCCGGAGCCGGTCCAGGCGTGGCAGTTTTTCGTCCGCGGCATCCGCCTGCCCTACATGAAGTTCTCGCGCAACCCCGGCGCGGGATCCTGAGCGGGGCGTGGGCCCCAGTGGCGGAACGCGCCGGGAGCGCTCACACCTCCACCGGCCGGGCGGTCTGGTCACCGGGGCCGAAGACGCGCCGGTAGCGGGCAACTTCGGCCGGGGGCCCGAGGGCCTTGCCCGGATTGTCGGAGAGCTTCACGGTCGGCCGGCCGTCGGCGGCCACCGCCTTGCAAACGAGGCTGAAGGGAGCGAGACCGTCATCGGGAGCCAGGCCGCGGAAGTCGTTGGTGAGGAGGGTGCCCCAGCCGAAGGCGACGCGCACGCGACCGGCGTAGCGGGCGTGGAGGGTCTCGATGTCGTCCACGTCGAGGCCGTCGGAGAAGATCACGCGCTTGCCCGCCGGATCCGCGCCGTGGCGTTGCCACCAGTCGATCGCCAGCTCGGCGATCGCCGCCGGATCGCCCGAGTCGATGCGGATCCCCGACCAGCGCGCCACCCAGGCGGGGGCGCGGTCGAGGAACCCGGGCGTGCCGAAGGTGTCGGGCAGGAGGATGCGCAGCGCGTCACCGTATGTGGCCTCCCAATCGGCGAGGACGCGGTAGGGTGAAGCAGCCAGTTCGGCGTCGGTGGCGGCCAGCGCCGCGTAGACCATCGGCAGCTCGTGGGCGCTGGTCCCGATCGGCGCGAGGCCGTGCCGACGTGCCAGGAACACGTTGGACGTGCCGACCAGCGACGGTCCGAGCTCGTCGCGGGCGCGCAGCACCGCGTGCTCCTGCCAGGCGCGCGAGTGGCGGCGGCGCGTGCCGAAGTCGGAGAGGGCGAGCCCCGGCAGGCGTCGCAGGCGGGCGAGCTTGCCGTCGAGCCGAGCGACCGCCGCGGCGCGGACACCGTGGCGGGCCTCCGCCGGCAGCGCGCGTTCCAGCGCCCGGCTGCGGAGCTCCATGAGGATCGCCAGCGCCGGCACCTCCCAGAGCATCACCGCCGGCCACGGGCCGTCGAACACCAGACGGAACTGGCCTTCGGCCACCGCCACGTCGTAGGGGGGCAGGCTCACGCCGCGCAGGGCATCGAGGAACCCCGGGGCGAACAGCGGCCGGCCCGGACCGGCGCCGAGACTCGCCAGGAAGGCGATGTCGTCGTCGGTGAAGGCCAGCGCCCGCGCCTGGTCGAGTTCCCGGCGGAGCTCGGCCTCGGCCACCACGTCGGCCAGGCGCACGTTCCGCGACCGGTTGACCAGCTCGAAGGTGACCTCGACGTGGCGGTGGTGCCGGTGCACCACCTGGCACATGAGGAACTTGTAGAAGTCGGTGTCGAGCAACGACCCGATGATCGGGGCCGTGTCATCCACGAGGCGGGCTCCGGGTGGGGGAGGCGCGGCCGGGGGACCGTCGGCGTCGCCGTCAGAAGGACACCTCCAGGTCGATGAAGCTGGCGAACAGGTTGTCGACCTTGCCGTCCACGTTGCCGTACAGGGCGTCGAAGCCGTTGCCGCACAGGAGGCCCGAGACGCCGGCCCGGAGGATGCAGTTGTTGTTGAGCAGCGGCCGACTCTCCAGGCCCATCGACAGGTCGGTGCCGATCTCCCGGGAGATGTTGTCCTGGAAGACGAGTGCCTCCAGCGGCGCCGTGGTGTCGAAGAACAGGAAGTTGCAGTTGGTGATCAGCCGCGTGCGCTGGGTGAGCTCGAAGTCGACCCCGACGTTGTAGAGCTGGAGGCCGGGGTTGACGAAGTTGGCCTGCGACTGGAACTTGTTGCTCGCCCGGAGGTCGGGATAGATCGACAGCAGGTTCTTGAGGTTCGTGCCCAGGAGCTTGATCTGCTGGCGCACCCAGAAGCTGAACTCGCCGCCGGCGAACTGGGTGTTGTCGACGATGCCGTCGAAGCCGCCGCCGCGGCCGTCGGCCACGTTGTTGTCGCCGGAGGCGTAGAACACGCTCCCGCGGAAGCGGATCCAGTCGGGGGAGTAGGACACTTCCAGGGCCGCCATCGTGGCCCCGATGTTGACCGGCTGGAGGGCCAGTTGGTTGAGCGTGTCATGCCCGAAGGCGTAGTACAGGGCGCTGGTGGTCGTTGATGTGGCCGTCGGTGGTGATGCCCGCGTACAGGGCGTTGACCTCGTGCGGGGTGGCGATGCCGACCGGGTCGGGGCGGACGAGGAAGCCGTTCTTGTCGTATTGTAGGCTCTTCTGGTCGTGGTCCCAGATGAAGCTCGTCTGCGCCGTGTGCCCAGGGAAGAGGAAATCCTGACGGTAGTAGTTGAGGACGAGGATCTCCTGGCCGCGGCTGTCGAAGGTGTTGAGGAAGCTGTTGGTGTCCTTCTCGCGCTGGTCGAAGATGGCGACATTGAACTGGTCGCGGTTGGCCAGGCGCGTACCGAACAGGCGGATCGCCCGGTTCACGTCGCTGAAGATGAAACCGCGGAAGTCGGTGGTGAACGGTTGCGAGCCGACGCGGACGCTGGTGAAGTCGTAGTCGGGGGTGTCGGCGATCTTCGACTCCACGAACCATTCCTCGATCGTGGAGAAGCCGCGGTAGCGGGTGTCGCCCAGCTGCACGTCGGGGCTCACCACCCCCAGTTCGTTGACCTGCAGGTAATTGTGGTTGAACACCGGCACGACCCGCAGCCGCCAGTCGTTGGGCTTGAACGCCTTGTCGCCGTGGTTGAGCTCGAAGGCCAGACTGTAGTACTGGAGATAGAGGAAGCCGTTGGGGTTGCCGTAGAAGTCGTATTGCCCGGGGGTGGGCGTCGACTCGAACGGCGTGTTGGGGGTGGGCACCTGCCGCCAGTTGACGATCGACCGGCTCGCCACCCGCATGTCGAAGAAGGTGTGCTGCCCCATGATGGGGAAGTCCTCCTTGAGGAGGTGCTGGGTGTAGGGATTGAGCCAGTTCCCCGGCGCGTAGGGATAGTCGAACAGCCGGGGATGCCCCTGGCCGTAGCGGTCCCAGGCCGGCAGCCCCAGCCGCCAGCGGTCTTCGATCGGCACGAAATGCGATGACTCCTGCGCCTCCTCGGGGATGACGCTGGAGCGACCGGTGAATCCGGCCGGAGGGCGGGAGGGATATCGCCACAGCGGATCCTCCGCTTCCTCCTCGGCGGCCAGATCGAACGGATTGTCGACCGGTGCGCGGAGCAGTGGCGGCCCGCGGGCGAGCGCTTCCTCGTGGGCCGGCTCTGGCGACGGCGGCGGCGGGGCGATCTCCTCCACGGTGGCATCCGCGACGAGCACGAACTCGGCCGGCTCCTCGATCCAACCGGCCTGGCGTTCCGCCGACCCGTCCGACCACCGGGGCTGCGACGCGTCGGCGACGACATTGTGTGCGAATCGTGCCGCCTCCGACCGGAATCGGGGCGGTCGGAGGAGGGACGGTTCACTCCCCGCCGCCGGCGCGGGGAGCAGCGGCAGCCCGCCGACGGCCAACAGGCACGCGATACGGAGCCCCCGACCACCCCGCAGTTCGGGGCGGAGGAAAAAGACGGCGCGATCGGGCGGTGGATGACGCGGCATGTGGGGCACGACAGCCGCCCGTCACGGCACGGGTGTGGGTACGTCGACTCGGTCCGCTCAGTCCGCGGGGTGGCCTTCCCGCAGCCCGCATGACGTTTCTATCGGTCGTGACGGTGGTGACGGTTTGTCCGATTCCGCGATCCGTGCCGCAGCCATCGAAATCGGGGTGACCCGGGAAGCCTGGGAAGGGAGCTGTCAACGGATTCGCTACCATGGGGGGGGCGCAGCACAGTCACCAGCTTCGCGAGGTTTCCATGGGCCACCGCGCCGGTCCTCCCGGCCCTGCCGGCGACGGCGGGCATCGTCCCGTGGCCGGGAATGGGCCACGCCCCTGGATCCTCCACGAGGCCAACTACCGGCAGCTGCGCGACCGCCTCCCCAACGTGGCCCTGCTTCCCTGGGGGGCGACCGAGGCCCACAACTTCCATTTGCCCCACGGCACCGACGTCATCGAGGCCGTCGCTCTGGCGGAACAAGCTGCCGCGGTGGCGGTCGAACGCGGGGCGCGGCCGATCGTGTTGCCCGCCATCCCCTACGGCAACGACGCCCAGCAACTCGACCAGGTGGCCACGATCCACCTCTCCACGCGGGCGGCGCTGGCGCTCCTCGGGGACGTGGCGGCGAGCCTGGTCCGCCAGGGCATCAACCGCCTGGTTGTGGTCAACGGTCATGGCGGCAACGACTTCAAGCCCCTGGTGCGCGACGTCATGCTCGCCACGGGGATCGGCATCGTGGTCGTCGACTTCTGGCGGCTCGTGCCCGGCGTGCTCGCGACGATCTTCCCCGACCCCGGCGATCATGCCGGGCAACTCGAGACGTCGCTGCTCTTGCACCTGCGCCCGGAGTGGGTCGGCGACGGAGCCGGCACCGGTGCACGGGCGGCCGTCCTGCCCCCCGCGCTCGCGCAGCCGGGGGCGTGGACGCCGCGGCCCTGGTCGCAGGTCCATCCCGACACCGGCAGCGGCGACCCCGCCGGGGCCACCGCCGCGCGCGGGGCCGCGTTCCTCGCCGCTGCGGCCACGGCGGTGGCCGACCTGATCGTGGCCTGGGGGGCGATGCCGTCGGGGAGCGGGCCGTTCGTGCCGCGCGAGGCGTGACCATGGGGAGGTGCCGGGGATGAGCGACGAGGCGCGACGGTTCGCCGCGGGACTGTTCTCCAGCCGGTTGACGGCGGCGGACCGCGACCAGATCGAGGCCCAGACGCAGGCCATCGGCCGGCAGTTGTTCGACCGCGCCCTGGCGGCACAGCCCTCGAAGGTCTCGACCGAGTGGTGGGTGCAGCAGGCGGGGGAGTGGGCCACGCAGGACGACGACCTCAAGGTGCGTCTGTTCCGCCTCGTCGATTGCATGCCGATGCTCGAGGATCCGGTGGCGCTCGACCGCCACATCCGTGAGTACCTCGACGACGAGGTCCTTGCCCGGCTCCCGCTGGCGGTGCGGACCGCCCTGCAGGCCGCGCGGAGCGGCATGCTCGCACCGCTGGCGGCCCGGGCCGTGCGCGCGGCCGTGCTCTCCCAGGCACGGCGTTTCATCGCCGGCACGACACCGGAGGAGGCGGCCGCGGCCGCGCTGGCCGAGCGCCGCTTCCACCGCGGCTTCACCCTCGACCTCCTCGGCGAGGCAGTGACCAGCGATCCGGACGCCGATGCCTACGCCGCCGCGTATGCCCGGTTACTCGTGGAACTGCCACCGCTGGCCGCACGCTGGCCGGCCGATCCCCTCGTCGACGGCGACCCGGCCGATCCCCTGCCACGGGTCAACCTGTCACTGAAACTCTCCGCCCTCGACAGCCAGTTCGATGGCATCGATCCGGTGGGCACGACGGCGCGCGTGCTCGGCCGCTTGCGGCCGCTGTGGCGGCTGGCCCGGGCGAACGGCGTGCAGATCCACGTCGACATGGAGAGTCACGCCACCAAGGATCTGACCCTGGCGATCTTCCAGCAGATTGCCATGGAGGACGAATTCCGCGATTGGCCGTGGTGTGGGATCGTCGTCCAGTGCTACCTGCGCGAGTCGAACCGCGATCTGGCCGCGCTCGGCGAGTGGGCCCGGCGCCGCGGCACGCCGGTGTGGGTGCGGCTGGTGAAGGGGGCCTACTGGGACCAGGAGACGATCCAGGCCCGGGCCGCGGGCTGGCCCGTGCCCGTGTGGGAGCGGAAGTGGCAGACCGACGCCTGCTTCGAGGCCGCGACGGCGTGGTTGCTCGAGCAGTCGCCTTGGCTGAGACCGGCGATCGCCAGCCACAACATTCGCTCGCTGGCCCACGCGATGGCGGTGGCTGGCCACCTCGGCCTCCCGGCCCGTTCCGTCGAGATGCAGATGCTCTACGGCATGGGGGATCCGGAGAAGCATGCCGTGACCGTTGCCGGCTGGCGGCTGCGCGTCTACATGCCCTATGGCCAACTCGTGCCGGGGATGGCCTATCTCGTCCGGCGCTTGCTCGAGAACTCGTCGAACGACTCATTCCTCCGGGCCGGCTTCGTCAAGCACGTGCCGCCCGCCACGCTCCTCCTCCCGCCACGGCCGGGGCCGGGCGAATTCGGCGATCCACCCGAGCCGCCGGTCGGGTTTCGCAACGAACCGCTCACCGATTTCGCCCTCGCACAATCCCGCGACATCCTCGCCGCCGCCCTCGAGCGGCTCGCCGGGGAACTGGCCCGTGGCCCGATCGACGTGCCGCTGGTCATTGACGGCCGCGCCGCGTTACGGCCGGGCTTCGAACGCACCGACCCCGGCGATACCGGCCGTGTCGTGGCCCGGGTGTCGGCGGCCACTCCGGCCGATGCCGAGCGGGCGGTGGAGGTGGCGGCGGCGGGCCTGGCCGCCTGGGATGCCCGTGGCGTCGCCCACCGCGCCACGGTGCTGCGTGCGGCGGCGGCGCTCCTGCGGCGCCAGCGGGTCGACCTGGCCGCGCTCATCATCCGCGAGGTGGGCAAGCCGTGGCGCGAGGCCGATGCCGACGTCGCCGAGGCGATCGACTTCTGCGAATACTACGCCAGCTCGGCGGAGACCCTGTCCACGCCGCGATGCGTGGCCGTGCCCGGGGAGGAGAACGTGGCGTCGTTCCGGCCGCGGGGCGTGGGCGTGGTGATCGCCCCGTGGAACTTCCCTCTGGCGATCCTCGCCGGGATGACGACCGCGGCGCTCGTTACCGGCAACGCCGTGGTGATGAAGCCGGCCGAGCAGTCGTCGGCGGTGGCGTGGCGGCTCCACCGGATCCTCCTCGAGGCGGGCGTGCCGGCGGGGGTGCTCGCCTTCCTGCCGGGGCGTGGGGAGGAGGTCGGGCCGGTGTTGGTGTCGCATCCACTCACGGCGCTGGTGGCCTTCACTGGTAGCCGCGCGGTCGGGCTCGCAATCAACGAAGAAGCCGCCCGGGCGGCAAACGCGGGTAGCCACGCGGTCGGGCTGGC
>RFRL01000061.1 GCA_009924545.1 Planctomycetia bacterium
GCGAGGACCTTCCCCGGATCGAGTGCCGCGTCGACGCTCGTGCCGGCGAAGCTCGACCCCTTGTAGAAGATCTGCTCGTTGGCAATCGCCACCCGCGCCGAGACCGTGAACGTCACCGTCGACGTCGCCCCGAGCTGGTCGGTACCGGTGATCGTGACCCTCTCGTCGACAAGCCGTGTCGCCGATGTCAGCGACCAGCTCCACGTGCCATCGGCGTTCTTGGTGACGATGCCGAGTGACGCCGACAGCGTCACGGTGTCGGTGGCGGCGTCGGCCCAGGTCCCGGTGTTGGTGAGGACCTGGAGGACGTTGCCGGAAACCGCGGCGGCAGTCACCCCCAAGGCTGGCGCGGCGTTGGTGGCCGAGTATGTGAAGGTCACACTCGCCGCCCCCCGTCGGCCGTCGGCCGCGGAGATGGTGACCGTGGTGCCGGATGTCTCGGTCGCCCCCGGCAGCGACCAGCTCCACGTGCCGTCGGCGTTCCTGGTCACGCTGCCCGTCGAGGCCGACAACTCGACCGTGTCGCCGTCGGCATCCGACCAGGTGCCCGTGTTGGTGATCGTGCCGCCGATCGAGCCCGTCACGGTCGCGTTGGAGACCGCCAGGACAGGATTGGCATTCCGCACGATCCACCCGGGCGAGCCGATGTCGGCCGAGCTGAAGACCGTGCCCGTGGGCTTGATCCCGCCATCGACTCCGACGCGGGCCGACCGCCAGTTCGCACCGGCCGCATTGTCGGCGGCGATGTCCTGGAGGTAGATGCTCGAGCCGTTGGAATACGCCGGCCAGATCGTCCCGTCTTCGGCGAAATCGACCGTGTTGCGGCCGGTCGCCGCCCGGTCACGGAGCACCAGCACCTCGTTGCTGACCGCTGGCGGGGCGACGCTCGTGGGGCTGTTGTTGAGGTCACCCCAGCTCACGCCGATCAGCTTCGCGGCCGCCGGCACCTGCCACGAGTCGCGGAAGATCGTGTCGGTGATGAGGCCGAAGAATCTGTTGTAGATGACCGCCACCTCCCCGGGAGCGAGTGTCACGCCCGCCGCGACGGTACCCCAGTTGGTCGTGTCTTCGTCGTCGAGGTACCAGCCCGAGAGATCGGCGACCGTCGTGCCGGTGTTGACCAGTTCGATCCATTCGGTGGTGGGCTCCGCACCGGCAGGGTCGTACATGATCTCGGTGATCTTCAGCGACCCGGTCTCGTCGTCGGTGACGAGCAGGCTCACCGAGCCCGTCACGATGCCCGCCGCCGTGGCGGTGATCGTCACGCGGCGATCGCCGTCGAACAGCGTGTTGTCGCGGATCGTGACCGGGAACGTGACCGTCGGGGCTCCGGCCGGGATCGTGACCGTGGCCGGGACCGTCGCCGACGGATCGCTGCTGACGAGGGTCACGACGAGTTCACCGGTCGTGTCGAGCGTTCTCGACAGGGTCGCGGTGACGACGCCGCCGTTCTCCGCCACCGAGGACACGGCGTCGATCGCCAGTGTCGCCGCGGCGGCGGTGGTGAACGTGAAATCCGCCGGGTTGGTCGTGCCGGGATAGGGGAGCCCGTCCACTGTGCCGGTGACGACGATGTTGTCGATCGCCCACCACCAGTCGTTGGTGCCGGTGTTACCCCACCGGAAGAGCATCGTCCCATCGTCGGGGTTGGGTACCGTCACGACCCGCCGCTCGTTGACGTTCGGCGCGCTGGCCGTTCCGAGCGTGTTGCTCGAGTCGAGCGTGAGGAGGTTGGTCCACGACAAGCCGCCGTCGTAACTCACGTCGAGCATGCCCTGCATGTTGTCCGGCGTGTAGGGAACGAAGGTCCCCCCGCTTTCGGGCCGGAAGCTCGAGTCGAAGGCCAGCACCACCGAATTGGGCGCCACGGTCGCAAGATCGATGGCACTCGACGTCAGCTTGGCGTTGAAGGCGTTGGTGGGGCGCGGGTAGTCGTCCCACTCGTCGGTGTCGGCGATGGCGATGGTGCCGGTGCCGCGGGTGAAGTTCGCCCGGTTCTGGCCCCCCTGCGTCTGCCAGAAGCTCTTCGCGGCCAGCGTCCAGCCATACCACTCCGGGGCACCGCCCGGGGGCATCTGCGAGTTGTCGGTCGACCATCCAGCCGGCGGCGTCGCGCTGAAGTCCTGCCCGGTGGGCGTGAGACCGACCGTTTCCAGCACTGCCGGACCGAGGGGCACCAGTTCGAAGTCCTGGGTCAGGAGCGTGACCCCGGTCGACGGCGTGGAGAGCGTGGAGAGCAGCGCACCCGGGTCGATCCGCACACCGAACGTCGTGCTGCCCTTCAAGTCGGCCGGGGGGTTGATCGTCACCACGTTGCCAGCGACCGACACCGCCGCGGAATTGACATTGATGCTCTGCACCGCCTTGCCGGTCGCCATGTCGATCAGGTAGACGAAGCCATTGCCCTTGCGGACCGGCTGGTTGAACGTGATCCGGCCATCGGTCGTCACCGCCACCCCCGTCGCTCCCGGCAGCGGGTCGGTGAGCACGACCTGCGGGAAGTCGTCGTCGAGAACTTGGAGGACCGCCGGCACGGAGAAGTGATCGACCGCTGTAGCGCTGATCGTCACCGTCTGGGTGCCATCGGCATTGGCATCGTCGACGGCCGTGATCGTGAACGTCACCGACGCGGCCCCGTCGGGAATCGTGACCGTCGCCGGCACGGTGGCCGCGGTGAGATCGCTGCTGGTGAGCGTGACGACGAGGTCGCCGACCGTGCCCGACGCGGCACTGCGCGTCACCGTGCCGGTGGCCGTACCCGTTTCCGTGATCGCGCCGGGGGAGATCGACACGATCACTTCGGGCGCCGCCGCGGTGACCACGTTCCACGCCGACGGGTCGGCGATCCCGGCGAACGACTGCCCTTCGCGCTCCCCGCGGATGACGAGGTTGTCGACCGCCCACCACCAGTTGTTCTCCCCCTCCAAGAGCCCGAAGCGGAACTTCATCTGCCCCGTGGCGGGCGACACGAGAGCCGCGTCGACCGTGGCTCCGCCGACGTACGAGTTGGGAACGCTCGCCGCGGAGACGACGATATGGTCGTTGCGTCCGTCGTTGGGGTTGCTGGCATCGCCGAAGAACAGCAGCGGCCCCCAACTCGCCCCGTTGTCGTAGCTGACCTCGACCACGCCGAACTGCGGCAGCTCCGGGTAGTAGCTCGAGTCGAACTCCAGCGTCACCGATCCCGGCGTGACCCCGGCGAGGTCGATGCTCGGCGTGACGAGGAAGCTGTTGAAGCGGCCGGCGATGTGGGGATAGTCGTCCCAGGCGTCGGGATCGGCGACGACGACCGTGCCGCTGCCCTTGCTGAACCGGGACCGCGATTGGTCGCCCTGTTCGGCGATCCACGCGCTCTTGGCCATGTAGGACCAGCCGTTGAACGGCGAACTGCCGCCGGCGGGCATCAGGGTGTTGTCGATGCTGAATCCCGGCGGGCCGGCGAAGGTGTAGTCGGTGCCGTCGCTCCCGCGGATTCCGGGCGGGAACGGCCCCAGCGGCAGCAGGTCGAACGACTGCGTGAGGAGGACCGAGTTGGCGACGAGGTCGGTCGTCACGTCGCGGATCGCGCCGTCGTCGAGGAGGATGGCGTAGCCGGTGAGACCGCGGAGATTCACGGGCGGATCGATCGTGACGGTGTTGCCCACCACGCTGATCGCCGGATCGTCGACCGGGATGCTGACGTAGGAAAACCCGGTGGCGACGTCGACGACATGGACGAGGCCCGTGCCCTTGCGCACCGGCTGGTCGAACTGGATCGTGAAGTTGCTCTTGTAGCCGACACCCGTGGAGTCGTCGGGGGGTGTGAGGGCGATGATCTTCGGACCTTCGTCGTCGTTGACGGTGATCGCGGCCGAGGCGGGCACGAAGGCGGTCGCCGTCGCGGTGATCGTCACCACCTGACCGCGGTCGGGCTGAGAATCGTCCACCGCGGTGATCGGGAACGTCACCGACAACTCTCCGGCGGGGATCGTGACCGTCGCCGGCACGGTCGCCTCCGTCACGTCGCTCGACACCAGCGATACGACGATGTCACCGGAGGGAACGAGCAAGCCGGAGTTCCGCGTCACGGTACCGACCGCCGTACCACCGTTTTCGCTCATCGACAGCCGGTCGATCGTCAGCGCGAGCTTCGGCGCCTCGGGGGTGCGGAAGTCCCAGGCGGTGAGGTCCTCGAGCCCGCCGTACGGGACTCCAACCACTTCCCCGGTGATGAGGAGATTGTCGGCCGCCCACCACCAGTCGTTGCCGCCGTTGACGGTGAAGCGGAACACCAGCGACCCGCTCGACGGGTTTCCAACCGCGCCGATCGGCACGTTGCCGCCGGTCTTGCTGCCGGTCACCAGTCGCTCGTTGACGTTGCCGCGCGGGAACGGCGCGTCGTTGTCGGTGTTGCTCGGATTGAGCGTGAGCAGGTTGGTCCAGGTGGTGCCGCCGTCGTAACTGGCTTCGAGCGTGCCGATCTGGCTGTCTTCGGGGCGGAAACTCGAGTCGAACGCGAACTTCACCGTGTTGGCGGCGACGCCGGACAGGTCGACCGGCTTGGTGAGGAGGCTGGCCTCGAACGGACGGGCTGCCTTGTTGCCATCGTCGTATTCGTCGGTATCGGCGACGGCGATCGTCCCCGAACCGAGCACGAACGAGTCACGGGATTGGTTGTCGGAGTTGACCCAGAAGTCCTTCCGCGCGAAGGTCCATCCACGCCATTCCGGCACACCCACGCCGACCATCTCCGGCCGGGTCGGGTTTTGGAACCCGAGCGGGGCCGTCGCCGTCCAGTCGTTGACGCCGTTCCCTACCGTTTCGAAGACCTGCGGCCCGAGCGTGAGGTAATCGAAGGTCTGCTTGAGGAGCGGGGCGTCTTTCGAGACGGTGCCCGACGTGTCGCGGAAGGCCCCGGGGTCGATCGCGACCGAGTATTTGGTGTCGACCGCAAGGTCGGTCGGGAGGGTGACGCTCACCTTGTCGCCGGTCACGATGACGTCGGACGAGCGGACATCGACGGTGATCAGCGGGATCCCGGTCGCCTGCGGGATGACGTAGATGTTGCCCTGCCCCTTGATGACGCTCTCGTTGAAGGTGAACACCAGATCGGAGTCGAGCGGCACATCGGTCGAGCCATCGAGCGGGGCGACGCTCGTCACCGACAAGGCGAACAGGTGGCGCGGCTCGAGCATTTCAGGGCCGGGTCGCCGACCCGACCGCCGGAGGACCCGTCGCCGCGACCGCCCTCCGCCGAACAACGCGGCCAGGGAAGCTTTCGCGGAACCGTGCCGCTGCTGCCGATGAATGCTCATGACGCTTCTCCGTTGGCTGACCGCCGTCACGGGGCGATCCGCTGGTGGTGTGATCCGCTCTCCTGCAGCGGTCCGCTGCACTTCGACCCTGACGCTGGGTTGAGTTGCAACTCCCTTGCCACTCACACGATGCCAACAGAGAATTCGCACTCCGATTTTTGCCGCCTTCGACTTCGTGATTTCTCCCGGCAATTCCAGCGATTCCCTGCGGCGAACAAGAGCGACTGCCCTCACAAAGTGCGGCGAACACGGGCCGCGCCTCTGGGGCGAATCACCCCAGGCTCCGGGGCAATTCGATGAGCCGATCATGAAGACCCGCGTTGCTGCGGCGTCGGAGGGAAGGCCGGTCGACTTGTCGCCGGCCAGTGCCCGGGAGCAGACTCAGGCGGCGTTCCCCCCGCTCTCAGGGAGCCGTGTCATGCCCCTTTCCCGTCGGGCCGTCGCCGTGCTGATCGGGAGCCTCCTGGCCGGCCCGTCGCTCCCCGACGGCGCCCGTGCCGATGAATGGCACCAGTTCGGCGGCCCGGCTCGCGACAACCGCTCGGCCGACGAGGGGTTGTTGAAACAGTGGCCCGCGGAGGGGCCGCGCCTCGTGGGCACGGCGACGAACCTCGGAGCTGGCTATTCGAGCGTGGCCGTCGCCTCGGGCGCCCTCCTCACGATGGGTAGCCGCGGCGACGACGAGATGGTGATCTGCCTCGACGCAGCGACCTTCGCCGAACGGTGGGCAGTGCGCATCGGCGCCACGCGCCCCGACGGCATGGGCCCCGGCCCGCGCGGCACCCCCACGATCGCCAGCGACGCCGTCTACGCCCTGGGGGCCAACGGCGACATGGCCTGCCTGGCGCTGGCCGACGGCCGGGTGCGCTGGGCGGGCAACGTGCTGGCCAACTCCGGCGCGGCCAACATCACCTGGGGGATCAGCGAGTCGCCGCTGGTGGACGGCGGTCGGGTGGTGGTCACCCCGGGAGGGCCCGGGGCGGCGATGGTGGCGGTCGACGCCAAGTCGGGGCGGTTGGTGTGGAAGACGGCGGTGCCGTGCGATCCCCAGGCGGGCTACTCCTCGATCATCGTCGTCGAGACCGGACCGGTGCGGCAGTACGTGAACTTCGTCCACACCGGCGTGATCGGCGTCCATGCCGACACGGGGCGCTTCCTGTGGGGCAACGACGCCTCGGCCAACGGCACGGCCAACTGCTCGTCGCCCGTGGCCTGGAAGGGCAACGTCTTCAGCGCCTCCGGCTACGGCAAGGGTGGGGCCCTCGTCCGCCTCGCCGGCGACCGCCGCGGCGTGACGGCGACGCTCGCCTGGGCCACGAAGGATCTGAAGAGCCACCACGGCGGCCTCGTGGTGGACGGCGACCACGTCTACGGCACCGACGAGGGGCTCCTCACCTGCCTCGACCTGCGGACGGGGCAGGTGGCCTGGCAGAACCGTTCGGTGGGCAAGGGCTCGGTCGTGTGGGCCGACGGCTTGCTCGTGCTGCGGAGCGAGGAGGGGCCGGTGGCGCTGGTCGAGTGTTCACCGCGCGGCTACGGCGAACGCGGTCGGTTCACCCCCGCCCACCGCAGCGACCGCCCGGCGTGGCCGCACCCGGTGATCGCGGAAGGGAAACTCTGGCTCCGCGATCAGGAGACGCTCACGGTGTATGACGTGCGGCGGTGAGGTTGGCCGTCCATGGCTATTGACATGACCCCTCCAGCCGCTAGGCTCCCTAGCCATAGGGGTGGACACCGCGGACATGGCGGCCTTCATAGGGTGCGCGGTGCAGGATGCGAATCATCGTACCGCCAAGGCGATGCCGATCGCGGCAGAAAAGCACACCATCAGCGGAGCGACACGATGAAAAAAGCATCTCGTTCGTCGGGCAGGGCCGGCCGCAGCCCCGGCACGAAGAAGACCACGGCGACGAAGGTGAAGATGACGTCAACTCCGGTCGCAATGATGGCTGGATTCGCGGACGGCTCAGTGATCACCTTGTATCTCGACGATTCGAGCATTTCGACTTCAAGCGATTTGACCCCCACGGTGACGTTCACATACACCGACGGATCAGGGGTTCAGCAGACTGTCCACGTCGCTGGTCCGCAGGCGAGCGCCTATGACCAATTCGCCTCTGTTACTTTTACTCTCAACCTGAACTTGCCTTCACTGCCGCTCGATGGGAGCTTTACCGTCGAACTCACCGACGCATCAACCTCGATCACCGGGACTCTCTCGGCGAGGATCTATCCGTCTTCGTAGTCGGCACACGACAGGCCCGGTCGCCAGGCTTCCGGTTTCGTTGCTGGAGACCCGCGTTTCGCCAATGTGATTGGTCCTGCGGCCGACGGGAATCATGGGCTTCGGAATCGGTTGACGTTTTCTCCCAGGAGTATCCACAGCATCATGGGTCGCATCACGTCGGACAAGGTCAGGACTGGGCTCTTCCCGAGGACACGGCTGACGATCTGCGTGCGCGGTGACTTCAGCAATGTCAGCAACGTAGAACTGAGAAAAGACGGTGCATTTTTCAACTCACCAAAAATCTGCCAGCAGGTTTTCTATGACTTTGTGACAAAAAGTAAAAAACCGGACTATCTCAAGCTCGTTCTCAAGAGGCGGAAGCGCATAAAAAACTCCAACCTTGCCGTCGGCCCAGGGGGCCCTGTATCAGGAACATTTACCGTGACGCTCTACCTGGACGGCGCGCCCGAGACTTGTTTTTTCGACGCGATCGACTACGTCGACTGACGCGGACCGGAGAAGATCGCGGAAATCGACGCGGGCTGCGGTCCGTTCGAGAGGCTTGTCGGCGGCCCCCTCTGCGACCCGGTCACGGGGCTGATGCGATCTCACGAGCCAGGTCTTCGATCCGCCGGCGGAGCCGGAGCATCTCCGGGGCCTGCGGCCAGACCTTCAGGCATTTGTCGATCCGGGCGCGGGCTTGCTCGAGGGCCGGCTTGGCATTCGCCGGATCACCCGCATCGAGGAACAGCCGGGCCCGCAGGAACCACGCACCGGCGGCCGTGAAGGGCTTGGCATCGGCCAGTTCGGTCTGCTGGTCGCGCCAGTCCACCTCCTTCAGGGCATGGCCGACGTCCGTGCGGGCGTCGTCGGGGCGCTGGACGTACAGGAGCATGTCCGCGCGACGAACCAGAGCGTCGGCGAGGTTCTCGTGGTGCGGTGCGATACGCGGATTCCGCTCCGCGATTTTCCGGTAGATCTCCACCGCCTCGGTGGCCAAGGCCAGGGCCCGTTCACGCTGGTCGGGATCCTTCGCCGCCAGCCCGCCGCGCTGCAGGAGCGCCGCCGCCTTCACCTGGACGACGTCCGGATGGTTGGGGATCTGTGCCTTGGCAAGGCCCTCGTCGGCGGCCGCCAGCGCCCGGTCGGCCGCGACGATCGCGGCGGCCTGATCCCCCGCCTCGTCCTCCGCCCGGGAGAGCTGGCAGAGCGTGGCCACGAGCAGCATCTGCACATGGTCGATGCCGTCCTGGATCGACGGACCCCGGGCGACGAGGCCCTCGGCCGCCTTGCGGAGCAGCACCGCCCCCTCCGCCGGCCGGCCGGAGTCGATGTGCCAAACGCCGTAGTCCGCCTCGAGGCGCGCGGCGAGGGACCTGAAGTCCGTTCTTGGTGACTTCCGGGCGAGCTCCTCGAGCTGACCGAGTGCGGTGCGATGCGCCTCACCTGTCGCCGGGTCGCCGCGGAAGTGCCGGAGCACGCACTGCTCGGCGACGAGATTCATCCGTTGGTGGATGGCAGCGGGATCCGCGGGGTTGGCAGCCAACAGTGTGTCGAGCAGTTGGCCGGCGCGCGTGTATATGCGGTCGGCGTCGCCGTAGCGGCCGAGGATCCGCGCCAGGTTCCCCTCCCGGCGGTAGCCATCGACCGCCTGCAGTCGGCGCGTCCGGTCGTTGGGCTGCGCCTGGAGGAGGTTCTCGAGCTGGCGGTTCACCTCGTGGATCATGTTGAGCCGGTTGAGCTCGGCATTGGGGATCAACGCCCAGGCGTCGTCCCCCATTTCCTTGCCGAGCTGTTCGATCACCGCGGTCGCCGCCAACGCGTTCTGGCGGGCGATGTCGCGCTGCCGGCGCACGAGGACGTTTCCCACCGCCAGGCCGACCAGCGATGTCGCCACGAGCACCCCCGCCGCCGTCACGCCCGTGCGGTGGCGCTTCGCGAACCGACTGGCGCGCTTCGTCCACGGCTCGCGGTACACCGCCACCGGCTCGTCGGCCAGCCAGCGCTCGATGTCGGCCGCCAGATCCTTCGCCGTCGGATAGCGGTCGCCCGGCTCACGCGCCATCGCCTTCAGGCAGATCGCCTCGAGCGCCGGCGCCACCTCCGGATTGACCTGCCGCGGCCGGGGAAAGACCCCGCGGATGACGTCGGCGAGAAACTCCCGCGAGTCCCCCTGGAACGCTGCTCTCCCGGTGAGGATGTGGTACAGCGTGGCCCCCAGGCCATAGACGTCGGTCGCCGGACCGAAGCGCTCCAGGTCGCCGGTAGCCTGTTCCGGCGCCATGTAGGCGGGCGTCCCTTTCGCCTGGCCGTATTTCGTCGGCTCGGAGCCACTGTCGTCGAGCCGCACCGGGGGTAGGCTGCTCGATTTGGCGCCGCCAGCGGGGGTTTCCGTGATGGTCGACTCCGCCCCGACTTTTGCCAGCCCCCAATCGATGAGCTGCGTCTCGCCGAAGTCGCCCAGGAGGATGTTGGCCGGCTTGATGTCGCGGTGGAGCACGCCCCGCGCGTGGGCGTACGCCACCGCGCCACACACCGCCACGAACCGGCCGAGCAGGTCGCGCAGCCGCAACGACCGTGCGGCCGGCGTCTCCCCCGGCGGCCCGGGATGATGGCGGGCGATCGCCTGCTTGAGGTTGTCGCCGCGGATGTAGCGCATCACGTAGAACGGCCGCCGCTCCCCCAGGGCACCGGCGTCGTAGACCGGGGCGATGTTGGGGTGTTCGAGGGCCGCCGACGTGTGTGCCTCGCGGGAGAACTGCACGCGCCGGGCGGGATCGTCGTCGGCCTCGGGGAGGATCTGCTTGAGGAGCACCTCGCGGCCGAGCACGGCGTCGTTGGCCCGGAGGACCATGCCCATGCCCCCCCGGGAGAATTCCCCGAGGATCTCGTAGCGCGTCGCCACGCCGGCGCTGCCTGGCATGGTCTTCGTGCGCTCGTCATCCGCCGGCAGGGCACCCCCGAGGAGGGTCGCCAGCGCCGCCCCCGCGTCACCGCCGTGGCGGCGCTCGAGTTCGGCGGCCAACCCTTCGATCGCCTGCCGCTCCGCCGCCGTGATCAGCCCCCGCTCCACGAACACCTCGAGCAGCGGCCGGGTCATGTCGACCCGCCACACCTCGAGCGCCGCCAGGGCCGCCTCCGGCGCGGCGAACCCCAGCCGCTGCACGAGGAGGCCGAGGATCATGTCGTGTGCGTCGTTGTGCCCCATGGTGGTCACCTGCCGGCCGCGGCCCACTCCTTCATGAGGGCGATGTTCCGTTCGACTTCCGGACGCTTGGCCCCCCGCGATTCCTCCAGGTAGACCGCCATGTCGGAGTCGACCATCGCTTCCGGCTCCGGGCCGGGGTCGGTCGTGGCCGCCTGCCAGTCGGCAAGCCTCGTGCGCATCTCCGCCAGCACCGCCGCGTGGGCCGGGTCGGCGGCGAGGTTTTCCAACTGGAAGCGGTCGGTCGGCCAGGCATAGAGCTCCTCCATAGGCCGCTCCGGGGCGAAGAGGAGCCGCTCGGCGAGCGGGTCGATGCCACCGGCGGCGTGGAGGGCCCGGAGGCGCTGCACGATCGCCTTGTCGTCCTTGTAGGCGTTGGGCTGGAGGGCCGGTCGGCGCGGGAAGAAGTTGCGGATGTAGAGGTGTGTCGGGGTGCGCACGCTGCGGATCCGGTCGAGCGTCTCGTCGCAGCGATCCCGGGCGGCGAACACCGCCGCGCGCGGCTGGTAGCCCACCGCGAACAGGTCGCGCCCCTGCATCCAGGCGGGCACTGGCAGGCCTGCGACGGCCAGCGACAGGGCGGCCAGGTCGATGTGCTCCACGAGGTCGTCGCGGACCACCCCGCGCGGGATGCCCGGCCCGCGGACCACCAGCGGGACATGCGTCCCCTCGTCGTAGAGGAACTGCTTGCCGCGGGCGTGGCTGATCCCGTGGTCGGTCATGAACACCACGACGGTGTCGGCGGCGAGCCCCTCGCGCTCGAGCCGGGCGAGCACCTGCCCGACGTGGTCGTCGGTGAAGCGCACCGCGTCGAGGTAGGCGGCCCAGTCGGCGAGGAGGACCGGGTCGCGCGGGTAGTAGGGGGGCAGCGTCACCGCCGCCGGCTCGACAGCGGCGCCAAAGCGCTCCTTGGCCCGGGCCATGAGCCTCGTCGTCGACTCGCCCCCCTGGCCGCGGAGCTTGCCACCGGGGAGCGTGACCTGCATGAAGAACGGCTGCCCGGCGGCACGGCCGGCCCAGTCGGCCCCATCGTAGATCGACGGATCCCAGCGGAAGTTGTAGTCGGTCTTGCCGAGCCGCTTCGCGCCTGGATTCTCACCGCCGAGCCCCTCGCCGATGCACGTCCAGTAGCCGGCCTCGCGGAGGATTGCCGGCAGGGGGCGCACGGCGGCCGGCAAATCGATCGCCAGCACGCCGCGGCCGCTGCGGTGGTGATGGGCGCCGATCGTGGTCTGGTACATCCCCGTGATCAGTGCCGAGCGGCACGGGGAACAGACGGGGGCGGTGACGAAGGCGTGGCGGAAGCGCGTCCCCGCGGCGGCCAGGCGATCGACGTGCGGCGTGGCGATGAGGGTCGCGCCGTAGCAGCCGAAGTCAGCCGACATGTCGTCGACCACGAACCACAGGATGTTGGGGCGGTGGACGATCGGAGCCGGATCGGCACCCGTGGCCGCGGCCAGGTGGACCCACACGGCGCACAGCAGGACGAGGGATCGACGCCGCACGGGGAGCCTCCGACGGGGTTGGAGCCGGTTTACCGGCCCGCGCGGGATCAGGCGAGCAAGCCCGGCACCACCGTGCCATGGACGTCGGTGAGGCGGAAGTCACGCCCCTGGAAGCGCCACGTGAGGCGCGTGTGGTCGAAGCCGAGGAGGTGGAGGATCGTGGCTTGGAGGTCGTGGATGTGGACGGGGTCTTTGGCCGGGCGGAAGGCGAGGTCGTCGCTGGCCCCGTGGACGTGCCCGGGGCGGACGCCGCCGCCGCACAGCCACAGCGAGTAGCAGTCGGGGAAATGATCGCGGCCGAGGATGCCGCCGCCGGCGGTGCGCCCCTCGCGGAACGGCGTGCGCCCGAATTCGCCCGTGCAGAGGATGAGGGTATCGTCGAGCAGGCCGCGCTGTTCGAGATCCTCGATGAGCGCCGCGGCGGGCTTGTCGAAGGTGGCGGCCTTCTTCGTCAGCCCGTCACGGATGTCCTCGGCGGGACCGGTGCCGTGGAAGTCCCAGCCCCAGTCGAAGAGGTGCACGAAGCGCACCCCCTGCTCCACCAGCCGCCGCGCCAGGAGGCAGTTGGCGGCGAGGCTCGGCTGGCCCGGGACGGCGCCGTAGGCGGCGAGCACGTGGGCCGGCTCGCGGCCGATGTCCATCACCTCCGGCACGCTCGCCTGCATGCGGTAGGCGAGCTCGTACTGCGCGATGCGCGTCAGGGTCTCGGGGTTGCCGAGGGCCCGGGCCTGGAATTCGTTGAGATCGCGCAGCGCGTCGAGGCTTTGGCGCCTGGTGGCCCGGCTCATCCCCGCGGGGTCCGACACGTAGAGCACCGGATCCCCCTTCGACCGGCACTGCACCCCCTGGTAGACGCCGGGGAGGAAGCCCGGCCCGAAGCTGGCGGTGCCGCCGTTGGGCTGGACGCCCGACGAGATCAGGACCACGAAGCCGGGGAGGTCGGCGTTCTCGCTCCCCAGGCCGTAGGTCACCCAGCTCCCCAGGCTCGGCCGACCGGCGCGGCCGCTGCCGGTGTAGAGCATGAGCTCGGCCGGGGCGTGGTTGAACTGGTCGGTGTGCATGCTGCGGATCAGGCACAGCCGGTCGGCGACGCGGTGCAGGTTGGGGATGGCGTCGGAGAGCTCCATGCCACTCTCGCCGCAGCGGACCCAACTCCGCGGCGTGCCCAGGAGCTTGGGGGTGCCGCTGGTGAAGGCGAAGGTCTTCCCGGCGAGGAATTCCTGGGGGCAGTCCTCACCGCCGTGCTTCACCAGGGCGGGCTTGGGGTCGTAGAGGTCGAGGTGCGGCGGCGAGCCGGTGAGGTGGATGACGATCATCCGCCGGGCCTTCGCCGGGAGGGGTGCCGGCCGCGGGGCCAGCGGATCGACGATGGCCGCCGCGCCGGGCGCTTCCCCGGCCAACAGCCCCGCCAACGCCATGCTGCCGATCCCGCCGGCCATGCCGCCGAGCAGGTGCCGCCGCGTGGCCAACAGGCCCGCTTCGATCCGGGGATCCATCGTCACCTCCCGCTCAGGGGCACATGAACGCTTCGTCGAGGTTGAGGAGCACGTTGGCCACCACCGTCAGGCTCGCCACCTCGGCGACGTCGGCCTCCGGCGGGAGCGGCCCCAACGGACTCTCCCCCCCCTGGAACGACGTGGCCAGGCTCGTGGCCGCGGCGCTGTCGGCACGGAACGAGGCCAGCGCGTCGTCGTGGAGCCGGACGAGCCGCTCCACCTCGGCGGCCACGGGGGCCCGGGCGAGCACGAGGCGGAAACCGCGGGTCACCCGCTCCGCCGCGGTCGGGCCCGCGTCGCGCACCATCCGCCGGGCCAGCGCCTGTGCCGCTTCGACGTAGACCGGGTCGTTGAGCATCACCAGCGCCTGCAGCGGCGTGTTGGTCCGCGGCCGCCGGACCGTGCACACCTCGCGGTTGGGAGCGTCGAAGGTGGCCATCGAGGGATAGGGATTGCTGCGCCGCCAGGTGGTGTAGAGGGCCCGGCGCCAGCGGTCCTCCCCGGGGCTCGTCTGCCAATCGATGCCACCACCGAAGGCGGCCGAGAGCCCGACGTTCGGCTGCGGGGGATTGACGCTCGGCCCGAACTTCTTCGCCGCGAGGAGCCCGGCGGCGGCCAGCGCCTGGTCGCGGATCACCTCCGCCGACAGCCGGACGCGCGGGCCGCGGGCGAGCAACCGGTTGTCGGGATCACGCGCCACGAGGTCGGCCGGGGCCTGCGACGACTGCCGGTAGGTGGCGCTGGAGACGACAAGGCGGGTGATGGCCCGCGTGTCCCACCCGCGTTCCACCAGTTCCACCGCCAGCCAGTCGAGCAACTCCGGGTGGCTGGGGGGATCCCCTTGGCTCCCGAACTCCTCGCTGGTGGCCACCAGCCCGATGCCGAAGAGCCGCTCCCAGATGCGGTTGACAACGACGCGCGCCGTGAGCGGGTTGGCCCGGTCGACGAGCCACTTCGCCAGCGCGAGCCGGTCGATCCGGCCCCCCGCGCCGGGGCTGATCGGCGGAAACACCGCCGGTCCTCCCTCGGCCACCTCGGCGCCGGTGTCGAGGTAGTTGCCGCGGTGCTGGAGCTTCGTCAGGCGGCGCTGGTCCCCCGCCAGTTCCACCATCACCGGCACCTTCGCCGGCTTGATCCCCTGCTTCTCGTTGGTCAGCGCCATCTGGCGCTCCCGCGCCGCCGCCGTCTCCGCGGCGACGTGACGGCGGTGATGGTCGGCGAGGCGGTCGGCCTCGGCTGCCGTGCGCTCGGTGGCGGGCTTGACGAGGATCGCCGCCACGTCGGCGGGCACCCCGTTCCACTCCCCGACCCGCCCATCGGCCGTGGCCGCGAGGCGCACCCGGCCGACGGTGTGACCGGCATGCTTGCTGCGCTGGCGCAGGCTCACCACGAGCTTCATCCCCGCCGGCACGTCGATCGGCATCGGCAGCACCAGCGACAACGCCGACGGCGCCGTGCCCCCCGGCGCCCACCCCGCCTCGCGCTCCGCCTTCTCGTCGGCGGGGGCGAGCACGCTGGCGGCCGTGAAACCCGGCTGCGTACGATCAGTGAAACCCGGCTGCGTACGATCAGCGAAACCCGGCTGCGTACGATCAGCGAAGGCCACGGCGAAGGGCAGCTCGCGCCCCCCGTCGGGCACCCATTCCGCCATCACCGGCGGCGCCGCGCCGATCACCGTCTGCCATACCGGCTGGCGGGCGGCGTCGAGGAGCAGCACCCGGGCCCCCGTCAGGCGGCTGCCGACACCGCCGTCGGTGCGGTTCCAGACCTTGATCGCCCCGACCGCCTGCTCCTCGCCCAGGTCGACCTCCCACCAGGGGTCGGCCTGGGTGGCGGTGTGGGTGACGGAGGCGTCGGTGTAGACGCCGCTGGTGTTGCCGTCGACGGCCCGCGCGGCAGGCCCGTCGAAGGCGGTGGAGGCCTGCGTGGCCGGCTTGCCCCGGGCGAGGTTGCCCCGGCCGGTCCCCGTGCCGTCCCCCACCTCCACCTCTGCCAGCGAGAGGATCCGCTCCGGCCCGGGCAACTCGACGCGCACGAACCGCCCGCGCGGCGTGGTGGCCGCGAGCGGCTCCAGCCGCGCCCCGACACCGGTGAGGACGAAATTGCCACCGCCATGTCCCGGGCCGCCACCGGGCAGGGCCGGGTCGGCGGGAAACTCGAGGCGCAGCGCCGCCAGCGTGCCCGCCGGCGGCCGGGCCGTGATCGTGGTCACTGCCGTGGCCCCGGCGGCGGGGAGGGAGACGGTGTGGTCGGGACCGATGGTGCCCGGCGGTCCGCCGACGATCGCCGCCGACTCGGGCACCAGGGCCGTCCAGGCGATGCCGCGCGGGAACGCCGCGTCCCACGCCACGCGCGCCGCAGCGAGCGCGGGGGTGTCGGTAGTGAAGACCCGTTCCACCTCGGCCAGTTGCTCGTCGAGCTGGGCGCGCCGCGCCTCCTGGGCGGGGGTGAAGAAATCCTGCAGCGGGGCCTCGTCGGCACGATCGGCGTCGGCGGTGTTGTTGAAGATGGCGTACAGGCCGAAGAACTCTCGCTGCGACAGCGGGTCGTATTTGTGGTCGTGGCACTGGGCGCAGCCGATCGTCGTGCCCATCCAGGTGGCGAGCGTGGTGTTGACCCGGTCGACCACGGCGGTGGTGCGGAACTCCTCGTCGATCGTCCCCCCCTCGGTGTTGGTGAGGGTGTTGCGGTGGAAGGCGGTGGCGATCCGGTCGGCGGTGGTGGCCTCGGGCAGGAGGTCGCCCCCCAGTTGCCTGACGGTGAACTCGTCGAAGGGCATGTTGTCGTCGCAGGCGCGGATCACCCAGTCGCGGAAGCCCCAGATCTCGCGCGGCACGTCGGAGGCGTAGCCGCCGCTGTCGGCATAGCGCGCCAGGTCGAGCCACTGCCGCGCCGCATGCTCGCCGGCACCGGGATGGGCGAGGAGCCTGTCCACCAACCGTTCCACGGCAGCGGACGCCCCGTCGGCCACGAAGGCATCGACTTCCTCGGGCGGCAGCGGCAGGCCGGTCAGGTCGAGCGCCAGGCGCCGCGCCAACACCGCCCGGTCGGCCGCGGGCCGCGGAGTGAGCCCCTCCGCCTCGAGCCGGGCGAGGACGAAACGGTCGATGTCGTTGGCCGGCCAAGTGGCGTCGCGCACCACCGGCACGGGAGGACGGACGGGGGCCACGTACGACCAGTGCGGTTCGTGGTCGGCACCGGCGGCGATCCAGCGCCGCAGCAGGTCCACCTCGCGGTCGGTGAGCCGTTCCCCGGCGCCCGGCGGGGGCATGACGAGATCGGGGTCGGAGGAGGTGATCCGGGAGAGCAAGGCGCTTGCCGCCGGATCGCCGGGAACGATCGCCGCATGACCGCCGAGATCGGCCTGGGAACCGGTTGCCACGTCGAGCCGCAGGCCGCCGTCGCCCCCTCCCTGCCGCGCGGCGGCATCGGGGCCGTGGCAACGCAGGCAGCGGTTCGACAGGAGCGGCTTGATCTCGCGGCTGAACGACGGGCCTTCGGCGCCAGCGGCGACGTTGTCGCCTGTCGCTCCCCAAAGGCCCACGGCGAGTGCCGCCCCGAACACGAGACGGCCCGCCGGAAGGCCGTCGGCCCCCCTGCGTTTGCGGAATCGGTCGTTGCGCGTCGCGACCACTGCCATCTCCTCGGGGAATGCTTTCAATTATGCCTGCCGCCGGCCCCCCGCTCCACCCGAAACGGTCGCTTCGGCACGACGCGGCAAGGCGCTGCCCTCACCCGACTCCCGGAGCCATCCCGATGACACCCGACACGGCGCGTGCAGCCGCTGCCGACCCGGCACCGTGGGTGGTGCCCCTGGAGGTACCGTCGCTTGTCAGCCTTCCCGACGTCGGCCTGGCCGGCCCCGACGACCTGATCGAGTGGCTGTGGATGCGGTTGGGGGAGGAGGGGCTCCTGGCGATCGACGAGGGGAGCGTCGACGTGGCGGTGGCGGTGGCGACCGGCCTCGTGCCGGGAGCGCTCGTGATCGACACGGCCGCCGCCCCGCGGCAGCGCGACTGGGTGGCCGAGCAGGCGACGCGACGGATCGAGCTGGTGTTGGCCGACGAGCCCGCCGCGCGCGCGGGGCTCGAGCTCCTGACCCCGATCGCCGGCCTCTCGATCGGCCCGCCACGCCCGGCCCCCGCGGTGCCCCCGGTGGTGCAGGAACCGGTCGCGGTGCCCGGCTTCGGCTGGGTGCTGCCACCGGGAGCGGGCCTGGGCCGGCCCCGCGGTCGCCATGGTGCACAGGGCGACGGGCGGGTGATCATCGACGCCGGCACCGGATTCGGCACCGGCCTCCATCCCACGACGCGCCTGTGCCTGCAGGCTCTCGCCCGCCACGCGGCCGACGGTGGCCGGCTCGACCGGGTCCTCGACGTCGGCGCCGGCAGCGGGATCCTCGGCATCGCCGCGGCGCTGTGCGGCGGCGGCCACGTCGATGCCGTCGAGATCGACCCGCACGTCCATGGCGCCATCGTCCACAACGCCACCCTCAACGGCGTGGCCGCTCGGGTGCGACTCGCCACGGCGCTCGCCGACGTGGCGCCACTGCCGGAGGGCGGCGCGCGCCCGGCCACCGCACCCTACGACCTGGTGTTCGCCAACATCGTCGCCCCGGTACTGGTGGAGCTGGCGGCAACGCTGCGCCCGCTCGTGGCGCGACCAGGCGGCACCCTCATCCTCTCGGGACTGCGCGGGGAGGACGTGGCCACCGTCGCCGCCTGGTACGAGCGCCTGGTCGGCTCCCCCCCGACCATCCATGATGCGGAAGGCTGGCACTGTCTCGTCCTCCGCACCTGAGCGCGACGTCACCAGGCCCGTGGTCGGCACGCTCCTGTGCGCGGCAGGCAATCCCCGCTACCTTCCGCCGCGGGGTTCGCCGGGCGCACGGGAACGGGCGGGGGGAAACGCATCCATGAATTGGCTCCGTCAGCTCGAGCGGTGGTTGGAGCCGGTGGCGATCCCCAACCTCACGCAGATCCTCATCGCGGGGATGGTGGCGACGGCGCTGGTGGGAGTGGCCGAGCCGCGGATCGGCCTTGATCCCCGATCGCGTCGTTCGCGGGGAGGTGTGGCGGCTGTTCACCTTCCTGTTCACGCCGGGAGTGGGGATCGGCACCGACCCGGTCGGCATCCTGTTCTTCGCCATGTACCTGATGTTCCTCCACACGATGGGTAGCGCCCTGGAGGCGACCTGGGGCACGGCGCGCTACAACCTCTTCGTGCTCCTCTCCTGGGCCACGAGCCTGTTCTCCGCCGTGCTCGGCGGGCTGCTCATGGGGGGCGATGTGCCGGGGAGCAATCTCTACCTCTACTCGTCGATCTTCCTCGCCTTCGCCTGGCTCTTTCCCGACTACGAGATCCTCCTGTTCCTCGTCCTCCCGGTGAAGGTGAAGTGGCTGGCGCTGTTGGCCGTGATCGCCACCGCCGGGCGCTTCGCCACGGCCCTGGGCACGTTCACCCAGGGGGGCTGGCTGACGTGCGTGCTGATCCTGGCGGCGCACGCCAATCTCGTCCTTTTCCTCGGGCCCGACATCGTGGCCCGGCTGCGCCACCGGCCGCGGCGCGGCCAGCTCCGCTCCCGGTTCGGCGAGCGCACGGTCGCCCGGCACACCTGCGTGGTCTGCGGGGCGACGAACCTCACCCACCCCGACCGCGACTTCCGCTACTGCCCGCGGTGCCGCGGCACGCCGGCCTACTGCAACGAGCACCTCGCCGGGCACGAGCACCTCTCGTGACCGCACGCGCAAGCGCCGCTCACGGGAGGAGCGGCTTGAACGACCGCTCGAACTCCCGCCACCCGTGCAGGAGCACCACCCCCAGCGGGAGCGCCGCCATCACGAGCCGGTAGCCGGCCGAGCGGAGGACGCGCCCGCCGGGCGAAGCGCCCACCCGTTCCGCAGCGCCCCTCGCGGCGATCGCCCCGAGCGGCGCGAGGCACACAAGGAGCGCCGCCGGGGCCGACAGCCCACCGAACAACCGCCCCAGCCCCACGATCCCATAGAGGATCGCCAGCCCCAGTCCGCCGAGCCCTTTCCGGGCGCCGCCGGCCACGCTCCCTGCCAGCGCCGCCGCCAGCACCAGCGCCACCACGCCCCCCTTCACGTATCCGGCCATGGGGATCGCCACCCCGGCGCTCGTCACGGCCATCACCAGCGCCACGATTTCCACTCCGTCGGCGTCGCTCGTGCGGCCATGCTCCGGCGGCGCGTCGCCACCCCCCGCGCGCCGCCGACCGGCGGTCACGATCGCCCCGGCACAGGCCAGGAGCACCGCCCCCCCGATCGCCTCCCAC
>RFRL01000062.1 GCA_009924545.1 Planctomycetia bacterium
GCGGCTGGATCACCTCCTTTCTAAGGATTCGCTGATCATCGTCTTCGGACGTTGTGAGGCAACTGAAGTCGGCTCCGTTTGTCGGCAGTCTTGCACTGCTCATCATCCGGGGGTGGCTTCAGATCAAAGAATTGTGGAGACGATCGTGGCTCCATGTGGGCTTGGCCAGCAATGGTTCGGGTCCCATGGGGTAGTGCCACCGAAAGAGATCATTCGCCGTTGGCGATCGGTTTTCCGGTCACAACAGGCGTGGAACTGCCAGAGGCCACCTTCGTTGCAGCGCGACGAGCGTGGCTGTCAATGAGTATGACCCTCTGGGGCTCGGCCGAGCCCCGGAGGGTTTTTTTATTGGCTGTGGTCTCGCAGTCTGTCGTTGCTGTCGCAGTCCACTGCACGGGTGCGTGCGGTTGGTTGCCTTCCAAAAGGGCAGGGACGGGCCGAGGCTTTCTTCGTGGATGTGGCGGTGTAGGATGCGACGTTGTGCGGGTTGTTTGGCCGATGGGTGCAGATTTCCGGCCGCCGGTTCTGGTGTAAGGGGGCAGCATGTCGAGGCCGATCCAGTCGATTTCGGGTGTGTCGCCTCCGGAAGTTGTGGAAACGACGGTCATGACCGTGTGGCCGTCCGTGGCGGCCACCGGTTTGGGGCGGATGCTGGGACGGCTCTACCGGATGCGCGAAGGAGCAGGGCCCTTCACCGTGGGGCGGTTCGCGTTGTTGGCGACGATACCACTCGGTCTTTTCCTGTATTTGTCCCTGCGGCTCCCCTGGGCGATCACCCGCTATCGGCTCACAAATCGGCGGGTGCTCGTGGAGCAGGGGATCAATCCGCTGGTCCGGCAGTTCGTCGATCTTGCCGGGTTCGACTCGATCGACGTTGAGACCGACCCTGGGCAGGAGTGGTATGCCGCAGGCGACTTGGTGTTTCGTCGCGGTGCGGTGCAGGTACTCCGGTTGGCCGGCGTCAGTCGTCCGGAGTCCTTCCGTCGCACATGCCTCGAGGCCAAGCAGTCGTTCACCAGTGTCGAGACGCTCCGGCCGAGGCCGGCTGCCAGCATCTGAAGTCCAGCCAGCGGTGGGCTGAGTGGCCACGGGCGGCAGGCCTCGCGAATCTGCTTCACGCTCGAGCCCTGTTCACACCGGTCCCCAGTTCATACTGGGCGACGGCAGGCGACCTTGCCCCGAGCCTTCACGGCGGCGTCGATGGTTGAGCGGGCCGCGTCGTCAAGATCGCAGTAAAGACTGCGTGCATTGTCATGGACCTGATCGGGGCTGGTGGCGCCCACCAGGACGGAAGTGATTCCCGACTGCTCGGCCGTCCAGGCGAGGACGACATCTGGCACCCGGCATTCCAGCCGCCTGGCCACGGGGCGCAACGCATCGACGAAATCGAGGTTGCGCTGGAATTCTTCCCCTTGGAACATCGGGTACTTGTGGCGACTGTCCGTCGTGGGGAACACCTGGGCCCGGTCCATCCGATCGGCCAACAGACCCTTCATCAACGGCCAGTAGGCGACCAGCGACACGCCGTGGGCGCGGCACCAGGGAAGGATGTCGGCCTCGATCTCGCGCTGCAAGATGTTGTAGTGCATCTGGCAGGCGGCGAGCGGGCAGGCCGCTGCGAAGCGTGCGAGTTGGCCGACGTCCACGTTGGACACACCGATGGCGGTAGCTTTGCCTTCCGCCCACAGCCGTTCGAGCGCGCCGGCCGACTCCTCGATCGGGACGGCAGGATCGGGGGCGTGGAGGTAGAGCAAGTCCAGATGGTCGGTGCCCAATCGCGACAGGCTCTCCTCCACTTCAATCCGGAGTCGCTGCGGCCTGCCATCCACCACCTGCGTGCGTCCCGGTTCCCAATGCACGCCGCATTTACCGGCGATGACGACTTCCTTCCGCCTGGCGGGGGACAGAGCCGCGGCGATCGCCCGCTCGCTCTCGCCATTGGCCCCGTAGCAATACGCCGTGTCGAGATGGGTGATTCCAGCATCGATCGCTGCCGCCACCGTGGCCTCGGCCATGGTGGTCGTGATGCCTGTCCGAGTCATGCCGGCGAGCGGCCAGCAGCCCAGCCCCAGCGGTCCGACAGACACCGTGGATGCCCCCAGGACCTTGAGCGATCGGTTCACATGTCGGCTCCCGCGGGGCGGTTGGCGGTGGCCACCCTCGCGGCCGGGGTGACCGTGGCAGCAGCTTTCTCGATGGACGGAAACGCCCCCGCGGCGAGGAAGCCGGCCACGAGGTCGGCCGCGTCGCGGCGGTAGAGCAGGCTCGAGTGGAGACAGGGGACCGTGACGTGGTCATGGGGAACGTCGGGCCGCGTGCTCTCCCACGAGATGAGCGCGTCCATCCCGGCCGCAACCACACCCAATTCGATCCCGGTGGGCATGGGGAGCGAGTTCACCAGACTGGTTTCGACCGTGGTGAGCTCGGCCACGGGGCGGAACACACCCCCGAAGACCGACTCCATCGCGGTGGCCACCGCCGATCCCCGATTCGGTGGGGCGAGCATGACGAAGCGACCCAGCTTGGCCGGGCGGTAGATTCCCAGAGCCGCCCGGGCGATGATGCAGCCCATGCTGTGAGTCACGAGGTGGATGCGGTCGTACGCGGTCGATGTATCGAGCCGCCGCAGTTCGGCGGCGAAGCGCTCGGCATGGACCATGATCGAGCAGCACATGTTGCGGTATCCCCACGTTTCCGTGGCATAGCCACGGTGGCGGAGGCGCGAAGCGAGCAGGCCGAGCAGCAGCCGGTTGGCCAGAAAACCGTGCACCAGGCTGACGCACTCGTTCCGGCGGGCGCGGTCCGGGGGAGGCATGGGGCCGTCCGCGATCGGGTGAGACGTCAGGAAGGGCGAGCGCTGTTGGCCGGCGTGGCTCCCCCCGGTCGGCCGACCGGAGCCGGGCAGCAGTCATCTGGGCAGACGTCGTGGCTCGCCGGCAGCCGACCGATCGCCGGCCGGTCGGAAAGCTGAAGGTGCCGCTCGGCGATCAGATCGCGCAGCATGCCCACGAAGCCGGGCGCCGTTCCCGCCGTCGCAGCCCGGGCCATGCGCATGCCGAGTTGCCGACACAGGTCCGCAGCCTCGGTGTCGAGATCGTAAAGCACCTCCATGTGATCAGAAACGAAGCCGATCGGCACGATCGCCAACCGCTCGCAGCCGGCGGCATGGAGCTCGCGGATCGCATCACAGACGTCGGGTTCCAGCCACGGTTGCGTCGGCGGGCCGCTCCGGCTCTGGAACACCAACCGCCAGTCCGCGACTCCGGCACACTCCGCCACCAAACGCGACGATTCCTCGAGTTGGGCCTCGTAACGACTCGATTGGGCCATGCTGATGGGAATGCTGTGGGCCGTGAACAGCACCGGCAAGCGACCACCTGGCGGCCCGAGGGACTCGATGGCCACCCGGAGGTTTTCCGCCATCGTCGCCACGAAGGCCGGGTGGTTGAAAAACACCCTGATCTTGTCGATCTGGGGTGCCGCAGCGCCGGCAGCCGTGCACGCTGAAGCGATGTTTTCCCGGTACTGACGACAGCCCGAATAGCAACTGAAACCACTGGTCACCAGGGCGATCGCCCGGCGGACGCCGTCGGCCGCCATGCGGGCCATGGTGTCTTCGAGCAACGGATGCCAGTTGCGATTACCCCAGTAGATGGGGAGCCTCGGACCACGGCTGTCGAGTTCGGCCTGCAGGGCCGCGATCAGCCGCCGATTCTGCTCGTTGATGGGGCTCTTGCCGCCGAAGTGATGGTAGTGTTCGGCAACCTCCAGCATCCGCTCCCGCGGGACCGCCCGCCCACGGAGCACGTTTTCGAGGAACGGCATGACGTCGTCGGGACCATCAGGACCGCCGAACGACACCAGGAGCACCGCATCGTAGAGTCCCGTCTCCAAGCCGTCGTCGACGTGCGATGCCTGCGGGGGCATGTCTTTGCTCCAGGCCGTTCCCTCCGTCACCCAGCGTCCGTCGAACCACCTTCGGAAATGACCCCGACGGGATTCGAACCCGTGTCGCAGGCTTGAAAGGCCCGTGTCCTAGGCCTCTAGACGACGGGGCCGATGGCATCACGGTTCGACGGACGGCTAACGGGCATTGTCGCCAGGAACCGGTCTCTCGACAAGCGATCCATGCAGCTCACCGGTGTCGGTCGACGGCGTTCGATGCCCACCCGAAGGCACATCGAGCGTGACCAACGCCGCTGTGTCTCGCTCCACGGTTGCGTCGCCGTCGCCGACCCCGACCGCCGTGCCGCGGGTGATCGCCTCGAAGACCTCCCGCCTGTGAACGGGCACGTCCTTCGGGGCCTCGATGCCGAGCCGTACTTTGTCTCCCCGAATCTCCACGACGACGATGGTGATGTCGTTGTTGATGACGATGCTTTCGTCTTTCTTGCGCGACAGGACGAGCATCTGGTCACCTTCCGCGGGCGGCTCATCCAGGGCCGAGACGTGTCCCTTCCGAGAGGGGCCCTCTATTAGCCATCTTGATCGTACGGGTTTTTTTCCCGTAGTCAAGCAATTCCCGGGCCAAGCGTAATCGTTTTGCATTCGGCAGGTGGCTGGCTACACGGCAGTGGAAATCCGCCGCGCCCCCGCGATTGACCGGCCCGAGGGAAAGCCGTTGTCGATCGAGCGGGGGGTTACTCGCTTGCTGACCGCGCCGCCGTACCTATACTTCGCCCCGTTCGTGGACCTCGACGTTGGTCGCCATCCACGGCACCCTGCTTGAAACGCTTCGAAGCGGGTGTCGACTCGCGATCCGAACGGAAACGCGGCCTGGAGAGAGCCAATGGCAGAGTGGTTCCGCAATCTGTTTTCCGCGATCGCGACCGTCGTCCAAGGGATGCTCGTCACCCTCCGGGTGTTCGGTAGCACCTATGATCCGCAACGGCGCACCTTCACCGAGCGCTTCGAATACCCGGAACTGCCGGCGCCGGTGGCCGCCCGGTACCGCGGATTCCATCGCTACGACCTCACCACCTGCATCGCGTGCGACCAGTGTTCGAAGGCCTGCCCGGTGGACTGCATCTACATCGGCAAGGAGCGGGTGACCGACGGCAAGGGCTTCCGGGTCAGTGGCTTCGCCATCGACTATTCGAAGTGCATGTTCTGCGCACTGTGTGTGGAGCCCTGCCCCGTGGATTGCATTTTCATGGGTTCGACGCTCGACCTCAGTTGCTACAGCCGCGATGGCACGATCGTCGATTTCGCGAGGCTTCCGGTCGAAGTGGCGTGGGGCCGCACGACTCTGAACCCCACCGCGGTGTCGGCGTCGAAGGTCATCGTGGAACCGGTGCACGGCGGCCCCAACCAGTGAACGTGGCGCCGAGGCCGACGGGAGCTTGCGGCGAGCCGGGCCACGGTTCCGCCAGTTCAGGTGACGGTGGCGTCCGGTCTGGCCACGTCGGTAGGGTGGAGGATCGGGCGGTGGAGAGTCGGCGGCGAAAAGTGACGTGGAGGTCGGCATGCACCCGGTTCTGATCGCCGGCTTCGTGGCCCTGTTCGTGGCCATTGGCGGCGGGTTCCTCTGCGTCAACCTTCTGGTGGGCTGGCTCGTCCGGCCCCGTGAGCCGAACACCGAGAAACTCGAGGTCTACGAGTGCGGCGAGCCGACGATCGGCTCGAGTTTCGTGCAGTTCGACCTGCGGTTCTATGTGGTCGCGCTGCTGTTCATCATTTTTGACGTCGAGGTGGCACTGTTCTTCCCCTGGGCCACCGTGTTCGGCAAGGCGACCCAGTTGGCCGATCCGACCCTCGCCAGTGCCACGGCCGACGGCCGGCCGACCCCTGCCGCGGCAGGCCTCCTGCAGGAACTGGGGCTTCCCGGCGACGAGGTTCCCCGTCTGTCGGCGACACCGTCGCGGGAACAGGAGGCCTTCGTCCGCGAGGCCGTCGCCCGGGGGAGCGGAATGACGGCCGCCCGGGCCGAGGCGGAGTGGTCGACCGCACGGGCGGGAACGGTACTGGCCCGCATGGCCGTGGCCGACATGGCGGCGTTTTTCGCGGTCTTGCTGATCGGTTTCGCCTATGTGTGGTATCGCGGCGATCTGGACTGGGTGCGGGCCGTGGCTGCCGAGCGGTCGCCGGCTCGGTAACGGAGCGAGGAATCGATGACGTCACGCGAGTCGAACCGCGGCCCGGGTTTCGTGGACCTGGTCGAGACGGCGTTACCCGGGGCGGTGACGGGGCGCAACTTGGAAGCTCTCGACCCTTGGATCGAGTGCCCGCCGGCGCGGCTCGCGGAGGTGTGCCGCTGGCTCAAGACGAACCCCCACGTCCGCTTCGACGCGCTGGAGTGCATCACCGCCGTCGATTGGTTCGAGCCCGATCCGAAGAAGGCCGCCAAGGTGGCGTGGCAGCCGCACATCGAACTCGTTTACCACCTGTGGAGCACTTCGGCGCGCGTGAGCCTGGTGGTGAAGGTGAAACTCCCGCGGTGGAAGGACGACGTGCCGGGGAGTCTTCCGGAAGCACCGAGCGTCGCCGGAATCTGGCGCACCGCCGACTGGCACGAGCGGGAGGTCTACGATCTCTCAGGGATCCACTTCACCGGTCACCCCGACCTGCGCCGGATCCTTTGTCCGGAGGATTGGGAAGGTTATCCGCTCCGCCGCGACTACGTCATGCCGCTTGAGTATCACGGCATCCGGGGTCGTTGACACCGCCCGGATGAAGCGGCCCGCGGGTGATTCGCGTTCCGGTGCCCAGTGGACGGGGTGGCGGACCGCGGGTCGCTGGTGTCCTTGACGAACGCCCGTTCACCGCACCATCAGGCTTCCCGAACCCCGCCTCACCGACCAGCAGGATCCCGCCATGGCCCTGTCCATCGATGACGATCCCCGGATCATCGAGTTCGACGTCCGGACCGACGAGATGCTCGTCAACATGGGCCCCCAGCACCCGAGCACGCACGGGGTGCTGAGGTTGGTCCTGCGGACCGACGGTGAGGTGGTCTCCGAAATCGAACCGCATGTCGGCTACCTCCATCGCTGTGCCGAGAAGATCGGCGAGAACCTCACCGCCCGCCAGTGGATCCCCTACACCGATCGGATGGATTACCTGGCGGCGATGAACATGAATCTCGGCTGGGCCCTCGCCGTCGAAAAGCTCATGCGACTGGAGGTCAGCGAGAAGGCGCGGCATCTGCGGGTGCTCATCGCGGAGATGGGGCGGATCGCCAGCCACTTGGTGGGCATGGGTGCCTATGGCCTCGACCTGGGAACGTTCAGTCCGTTTCTTTACGCCTTCCGCGAGCGTGAGAAAATCCTCGACCTGTTCGAGGAGGCATGCGGGGCCAGGCTCACCTACAGCTACATCACTGTCGGTGGTCTGACGGCCGACCTGCCGCCCGGGTGGCTGCGGCGGTGCGAGGCCTTCCTCGACCAGTTCGCCCCCGTCATCGCCGAATACCACGCGCTGCTCACGACCAATGCCATCTTCGTGAAACGGACGGCGGGGATCGGGGTGTTGTCGCGAGAACTGGCGATCGACTACGGCTGTTCGGGCCCCGTGCTCCGCGGTAGCGGCGTGGATCAGGACCTGCGTCGCGACGGCGAGAGCATCTACACGAGCATGTACGACGGGTATGCCTTCGAGGTGGCGGTGCAGAAGGACGGTCGCTACCCCCGCGACCATGCGTATCCGGCGGTGCCCACCGACGCCGTGCTCGGGGATTGCTGGCACCGGTTCTTCGTGCGGATGCTCGAGGTGGTGCAGTCGATGGATCTGGTCCGTCAGGCGATCGACCGGTACTCCGCCTGCCGCGGGCCGCTCGGAGAACCGGCGAAACTCACCGAAAAGATCCCGGCGGGTGACGCCTACCTGGAGACCGAATGTCCGAAGGGGCAGATGGGTTTCTACGTGGTGGGGGACGGCAGCCCGATCCCCTGGCGGGCGCGGGCCCGCTCCAGTTCGTTCTCCAACCTCTCCGTCGTGGCGGAATTGTGCCGCGGCTGCCTGATCGCCGATGTTCCGGCGATCGTGGGAAGCCTCGACATCGTGATGGGCGAAATCGATCGGTGACGCATCCGGTCCGAACCGGTGGGCCGGAGGAATCCATGACCCCATTCCAGTCCGATCGATCCGCCGCTGCGGATTCATGGCGGTCGGTCGGTGACCAGCGCGGGGAGCACCCCGTGGGGCGTGGGGTGGCAGGGCGGCGCGCGGATGATCAGGACGCCCCGGGGGAAGGCTTGGCCGTGCCGGCCAGGTCATCGTGCCCGGCGTGCGGTGGGCAGCTCATCGAGATCCGCGCCAAGCTCGTCTGCAGTCGCTGCCGGACGATCTGCGAAACCTGCTGTGAGGGGGGGCCGGGATGACGGTGCCCGTCCGATGGCGTGGGGCAGGCGTGGGGCCACTTGTGGAGACCGGCAACTTGATGCACACTTCGTGCGATTTTTCACGATGTCGTCTTTTCCCCGCGGATTCCCGGCCCGCAGGGTGCCCTCGCCGACGTTCCGGGATCCGTTGGTGACCGGCCGATGGCTGCACTCCTCATCCAACTCGGCCTCCCCGACTGGCTTGCCTGGGCGATCACGGCAGGCATTGCCGCTGCCCTGATCCTCAATGTGATCGCCGTCGGGGCCCTGGTGTTCATCTGGGCTGAGCGGAAGATCGCCGCTCGGATCCAGGATCGACTCGGTCCCACGCGGACCGGCGGACGTTTCGGCTGGCTGCAGTCACTGGCGGACGGGATCAAGTTGCTCGCCAAGGAGGACCTGATGCCCGAAGGGGCCGACGGGCTGCTTTTCCGTCTTGCCCCCTACGTCAGCTTCTGCGCGTCATTCTGCGCGTTCCTCGCGCTCCCCTTCGCCTTCGACGTGGTGGCCCAGCGGCTCAACGTCGGGGTGTTCTTCGTGATCGCCGTCCTCGGGCTCGAGGTATTCGGCGTGATTCTCGCCGGGTACGCGTCGGCATCGAAGTGGTCGCTGTTCGGGGCGATGCGCGAGGCGGCCCAGGTGGTGAGCTATGAAGTGCCCCTGGGCATGTGCGTCGTCGTGCCGGTGATGCTGGCAGGCAGCATGGACCTGGTGACGATCGGTGAAAAACAGTCCGGGTGGGCGACCAACTGGTATCTGTTCCACGACCCGTTCACGTTCGTGGTCTTCTGGGTCTATTTCACCTGTGCCGTGGCCAGCGTGAACCGCGCGCCGTTCGACCTCGCCGAGGCGGAGAGCGAACTGGTCGCCGGCTTCCACACCGAGTACTCGGGGCTCCGCTGGAGCTTCTTCTTCATGGCCGAGTACGGCTCGATGTTCCTCGTCAGTGCCCTGGCCGCGATCCTGTTCCTCGGCGGTTGGAACGGGCCGATCCCGCTGGCCACGCTCATTGGTCTCAGCGACGGCGCCGGAGAAACCGCCCACTACCTGGCGCGGTTGCTGGGGTGTGTGAACCTGCTGGGCAAGGCCACGCTCGGCGTCCTGGTCATGATGTGGGTTCGCTGGACTCTGCCCCGCTTGCGCATCGACCAGGTGATGACGACCTGCCTCAAGTACTGCACGCCAATCGCCGCCGTGATGTTCGCCGGGGCGATGCTCTGGACGCTGGCGTTTCCGGGGGGGCTGTTCCACGGTGGGCGGCGTCCTGCCGGCGAGGTGCGGGAGGGGTGGTTGAGCGCTGTCGACGCGCAGCCGTCGCTGGTGGCGAGGTCCGCCGCCGTCGTGGCTGCAGCCGGAGTCGCCGATCGGGCCGGGCTCCGCTCCACGGTTTCCGCCGCGCCGGCCGCCGATGGCGTTGCCGTCGAAGGTGTCGGCGCTCGCGAAGACGGTGGCGCATGGGGGGCTCCGTGATGACCGGCCACAGCCTCCTGGGAGCCGCGCTGCCGATGGTCGCGGCGATCAACTGGCACTCCCTGTTTTTCCTCCTCTTCGCCAGCCTGGCCTGCGGGTTCGCCCTGGCCGTGGTGTTCACCACCAACGTCGTACGGATGGCTCTCCATCTGGTGTTGTCGCTCGCCGCGACCGCCGGACTGTTTTTTTTGGCCAACGCCGAGTTCATCGGGGCGATGCAGTTGATGATCTACGTCGGCGGCACGCTCGTGCTGCTGGTGTTCGGTGTCATGCTGACGGCGCAGCAACCCTTCGTCTCGATCCGCACGTCGGCGCGTGATCAGGTGCTCGCCGGGGTCGCCGGAGCCGCGACCCTGGCCGTGCTCCTGGTGGCGGTGCTGTCGGTCGGTCGCTGGGGGCTGCCCGCCTCCGGTGAGGTGGATGCCCCGACCGCGACGCCCCTGGGGATGGCCCTCCTCGGCGTGCGCGTCGACGCGGCCGGCGGTGGGCACAGCGGGTTCCTCCTGCCGTTTGAGATCGTCTCGGTGCACTTGCTCGTGGTCCTCGTCGGCGCCGCGTACCTCGCGCGAGCCAAACGCCGGCGGACGCCGCGGCCGGTCGACGTCCTCGCTTCGGCCGATCCGCCGTTGGCGCCCCGTCCCGCGGTCGCGGTACCGGGGGGTGTCACCCGGGGGGCGAGTCGTTCGGCGCTTGTCGGCTCGGGTGACGCGGCAGGAGGTGGGGCATGAGCGGTGGATCGTGGGGTGCTGGTGGGGTGGCGGCACTGATCGCTTTCGGGCCATTCAGCGAACCGGTGACCGTGAGCCACTACATGGTCGTGGGGGCGGTGATGTTCGTCGCCGGCATCGTCTGCATGGCCGTGAAGCGCAACGCGCTCGGCGTCCTGATGGGGATCGAACTGGTCCTCAACGGGGCGAACGTGAATTTCGTCGCCCTCTCGTCCCCCTACCTGCAGGCCAACGGGCCGGGGTTGGGCCTGGACGGTCAGGCGATGGCCCTGTTCGTCATCCTCCTGGCCGCCGCCGAGGCCGCCGTGGCCCTCGCCATCACGCTCAACTTCTACAACAACCATGCCACGGTCGACGTCGACCGGGCGGAAGACCTCAAGGGCTGATCACGTCGGGGCCCGTGGTCTGCCACGTCGCCCCGTTGACCCTCGTCATCGACACGCCCCCACAACCGACTCATGGACGCTGCGGCGACCCTCCCCCTGCTGCTCGGGCTGGCCTGGCTGGCGCCGCTGGTCTCGTTCGTCGCGATCCTGTTCTACGGCCCGCGCATGGGGCCGCACGGCCGGAACGCCGCCACGGTGGCGACGGCCGCGATCGTCACGTCGCTGGTGCTGTCGCTCCTCGCTGCCGGGGTGTGGCTGGGCAACCATCCGGTGACGGCTGCGGTGGCCCACGGGGGGGGCGACCACGGTGCCACGGGCATTCCGGGCGCCGACAGTCCGGGGGGTCAGGGGCCCGGACATGGTGGGGAGGGGCATGCGGTCGGGGAGCATGCCTCCGGCGGGCATGGTGCTCCCGTGCCGCCTTCCTATTCCGGCGACTGGTACACGCTCTACGAAGCGGGTGGCCTGACCCTCTCGATCGGCTGGTGGATCGACGCCCTGACCGTGATGATGTTCGTCGTCGTCACGCTCATCGCCACGTGCATCCACGTCTATGCGTCGGGCTACATGCACGATGAACTGCACGACGTGACCGACCACGAGGTGCACCTGGCCGACGGCAGCCACCTCCACCGGCCGGGGCGGTTTCCCCGGTTCTTCCAGGCCCTGTCGCTGTTCTGCTTTTCGATGCTCGGCATCGTCATCGCCGGCAATCTGGCGATGGTGTTCATTTTTTGGGAGTTGGTGGGCATCTGCTCGTGGTTCCTCATCGGCTTCTACTACGAGCGGCAGTCGGCCTCCAACGCGGCCAACAAGGCGTTCATCGTCAACCGGGTGGGCGACTTCGGCATGCTCATCGGCCTGATGGCGTTGTGGGGGGCCCTGGGCACGCTCCACTTCGGCGATCGGACGGTGGTGGATGCCAGCGGTGCCCCGGTCGCGCGGCCGGGTCTGTTCAGCCTCGTGCGTCCCGCTTCCACCGGCCACGCCCTCGAGGTACCCGCCGGGATGGTCGAGTTCGCCGCCGCCGACGAGGTGGCCGCGGTCGTCCGCACGACGGCGGCGCAGGGCGGTGGTGCCGACCCTGGCGCCGTCGCCGCGACGGTCGCATCGCGCGTGGACGACTGGCGCGCCCGGGGTCTGGGACGCTGGCTGCTGTTCATCGCTGGCGTGGGCATCTTCTGCGGGTGCGTGGGGAAGAGCGCGCAGTTCCCGCTGTTCGTCTGGCTGCCGGACGCCATGGAAGGGCCGACGCCGGTGTCGGCGCTGGTGCACTCGGCGACCATGGTGGCCGCTGGCGTGTACCTCGTGGGGCGCTTCTATCCAGTGCTCACCCCCGACGTGCTCTACGTCATCGCCTGGATCGGCGCGATCACGCTGTTCATCGCCGCGACGATCGCCCTGGTCGCCAACGACATCAAGCGGGTCCTCGCCTATTCCACGGTCAGCCAACTCGGCTACATGATGCTCGCTCTGGGCGTGGGAGGGTGGGCCGCCGGGCTGTTCCACCTCGTCACGCACGCCTTCTTCAAGAGCCTGCTGTTCCTCTGCTCGGGATCGGTGATCCACGCCTGCCACACCAACGACATGCGGAAGATGGGGGGGCTCGCCAAGGTCATGCCGTGGACCGCGGGCACGATGCTCGTGGGCTGCCTGGCGATCATCGGTGCCGGCATCCCGTTCGTGATCGGCACCAGCGGCTACTACTCGAAGGACGCCATCCTGGCGCAGGCCCTCGCCTTCGCCAACGCCAACCCGGGGCGCGGGTGGCTGTTCGGGGCCGTGGCAGGGGGCGCGTTCCTGACGGCGTTCTACATGTTCCGGCTCTGGTTCATGACCTTCGCCGGCGAGCCCCGTGATCACCACATCGCCGAGCATGCCCATGAGTCGCCCCCGGTGATGGTGCGACCGCTGGTCGTGCTGGCGGTGCTCGCCGTGGTCGCCGGTTGGACCCTGCCGGGCGGATTCGGGCTGGCCAACCTCATCGAACAGGCGCGGCCCGCGGGCACCGGCGGGATGGAACAAGGCGGGTTCCTTTTCTCCGGGTTGGTAGTGCCACCGGAGCACGAGAGCCACGAGGGGGCGGTGCACGTCACCGCGACGCTCACCGCGTTCGCCACCGCGGCCGCCGGGGTGCTTCTCGCGGCAGTCATGTACCTGTGGGGCTGGGTATCACCGCACGTGGTCGCCGGCGCCCTCCGCCCCGCCTACGAGTTCCTCGCCCATCGTTGGTATTTCGACGAGCTCTACCACGCCATTTTCGTGGCGCCGGTGCTGGCCGTATCCGCTCTGGTGAGTGGTGCCGATCGGGGCATCATCGACCGGATCATCGACGGATTGGCATGGTCCGCGCGCTGCCTCGCCGGGTTCGACGCCTGGATCGACAAGTGGGTCGTCGACGGGCTGGTGAATGCCACCGCAGACGTCACCTGGAACGCCGGGTTGGAACTGAAGAAGTTTCAGACCGGCCGCCTGCGTCAGTACGTGACGTTCATCGCCCTGGGCACCGTTGCCCTGTTCGTCCTGCTCAGCTTCCTGTACCGCTCGACGTTCGCCGGCTGAGCCGGAACCTCGCCTTTCTCCCCCTGCCCATCACGGACCGACCATGCCCGACGCCGCCAACCTCCTGCAGCCTGCCTTCTGGCCGCTGACGCTGGTACTGTTCCTGCCGGCCATCGTGGCGGCGTTCCTCTCCCTGCCGATCGTTCCCCGCGGGCGTGACGAGGCGGTGCGGTGGATCGCCCTGGGAACGACGGCCGCGGTGTTCGTGATGTCGCTGTGGATCTGCCTGCCAGGGTTGTTCGGCGGCCAGGGGCCCGGGCAGTTCGCCTCGGGGCTGCCCGGTATGCAGACGGTGGTGAAGGTGCCGTGGATCCCCTCGTTCAACATCGAGTACCTGCTCGGTCTCGACGGCATCAGCATGCCGCTGGTGCTGCTCACCACGTTCCTGTCGATGCTCTCGGCGGCGGCGAGCTGGCCGATCACGAAGCACGTGAAGGCCTACTCGGGATGCTTGGCGTGTTCATGGGGCTCGACTTCTTCCTGTTCTACGTCTTCTGGGAAGTCATGCTCCTGCCGATGTACTTCCTCATCGGCATCTGGGGGGGATCGCGGCGGGAGTATGCCGCGATCAAGTTTTTCCTCTACACACTGCTGGGCAGCGTGCTGATGCTGATCGCCATCCTCATGCTCTATTTCACGAGCGACCTGCGGGCGCTCTCCGAGGGGCAGTTGGTCGCCTCCCACGTCGTCAGTCCGGGCCTCGATGCGGCCGCGCGGACGGCGGCGGTGGAAGCCATCCGCTCCGCGTCCGCCCCGGTGCACACCTTCAATCTCCTCGCCCTGGCCGAGATCGGTCAGTTGCCCGACAGCCCGTTCGCGGTGGCCCGCGTGTGGGGCTGGAGCCTGGAGACCTTGGCCTTCCTCCTCCTCCTCATCGGTTTCGTGATCAAGGTGCCGGTCGTTCCGGTGCACACCTGGTTGCCCGATGCCCACGTCGAGGCGCCCACGCCGATCTCGATGATCCTCGCCGGCGTGCTGCTCAAGCTCGGCGGCTACGGCATCCTCCGTATCTGCTATCCGATCTGCCCTGGCGGCGGGATCGCCCTCGCGTGGCTCGTGTGCGGGCTGGGTGTGGTGTCGATGGTCTACGGTGCGTTCGCGGCGCTGGCCCAGAAGGATTTCAAGCGGATGGTGGCCTACAGCTCGGTGAGCCACATGGGCTACGTCATGCTCGGGCTGGGGGTGTGGAGCGCCGTGGCGGGCACGCAGTACGCCTGGGATGCGTGGGCCCAGGGGGTGAACGGTGCGATGTTCCAGATGCTCGCCCACGGGATCAGCTCGGCGGGCATGTTCTTCATGGTGGGTGTGCTCTACGACCGTGTGCACCACCGCAACCTGGAGGAGTTCGGCGGGATCTTCGGGCGCATGCCGGTCTACGCCGGCCTCGCCGTGACGATTTTCTTCGCCGGGTTGGGGCTGCCGGGATTGTGCGGCTTCATCGGGGAGGTGCTCGTCACGCTCTCGAGCTGGAAGTACAGCCAGACGCTTGCCGTGATCTCGGCGTTCACCGTGATCCTCACGGCCGCATACATCCTGTGGGCCATCCAGCGGGTCTACCTGGGGGCCGAGTACAAGGGGCCCCACGGCGACCATCTCACCCCGATAACCCGGCGGGAGCTTGCCATCGCCGTTCCGCTGGTGATCCTCGCCATCGTGTTCGGTGTGGCCCCGCAGACGATCTTCCGCACCGTGACGCCCACGGTGAACAAGCAGGTCAAGACGCTCGCCGAGTGGACGCGGGTGGTCCATGATGCCCGGCCTGCCAACCGCGGTGCGATCCCCGCGCCGGCGCTGTCGGGCGGTTCCGCGGGCCGGTTTCCGGCGGATGGTGTTGCCTCCACCGGAGTCACCCCGTGAACCTCGGCTCCCTGCTCACGTCGTCGTTGAGCGACACGCTCCAGGTGTCGCTCCCGCTGTTCCGGCCGGAGCTGTGCCTGGCGGCCACGGTGGTGCTGCTGCTGGTGTGCCGGATGCTGCCGGTCGTGCGCTGGCTCGACTCCGCCTGGATCGCCCTCGGTGGCGCCGTGTTCGCCGCCGCCTACGCCTGGGCCGACCTGCGCGGCCTGCCCGGGTCGCCCTGGCTCCCGGCCGCCACCGCGTTGAACCGGCACGAGCTGTTCACCGGACTGCTCGTGTTCGATCCGTTCACGGCGTACATCCGCCTCCTGCTGGCGGGGTTCCTCCTCCTCTACATCCCGTTCACGAAGATCTCCGGGATCCCCGGCCGTGAGGAGGAGACCGACTTCCACGTCCTCCTTCTCGGTGCGGTGCTGGGGATGTGCCTCATGGCCTCCGCCAATCACATGCTCACGGTGTTCATGGCGGTGGAGATGGCGAGCGTGCCGTCGTACGCGCTCGCCGGCTTCCTCAAGGGACGCAAGGCCTCTTCCGAGGCCGCCCTCAAGTACGCCGTCTACGGCGCCGGTGCCGCCGGGATCATGCTCTACGGCATCAGCCTCCTGGTGGGCGTGCTCGGTTCGTTCCATCTGCCGACCATGGCGGCGCGGCTCTCGACGGTGCTGGCTGCCGGGAGCACCGGTGGCGTCACCACGGCGCTGGTGCTCGGTGGCCTGATGCTCGCGGTCGGCCTGGCCTTCAAGCTGTCGGCGGTGCCGTTCCACTTCTGGTGCCCCGACGTGTTCGAGGGCGCTGCCGCCGAGGTGGGGGCCTTCCTCTCGGTGGCCAGCAAGGCGGCGGCTGTGGCGCTGGCGGTGCGGCTGGGCTGCACGCTCACGGCCCCCCCGCTCGCCGACCCGGCCCAACTGGCCGGTCTGGCCGATGCCCGGTTCTACGGGGCGCACCTCGTTGGGCTGCTGGCGGCGCTCTCCTGCACACTGGGCAATCTCGCCGCCTACGGCCAGACGAACATCAAACGGATGCTCGCCTATTCCACCATCGCCCACGCCGGCTACCTGATGATGGGCGTGGCAGCGGCGATCGCCCTCGGGGGCACCGACCGCGCTGCATCCCGTGATGCGGTGGCCGCGGTGGCGTTCTACCTCGGTGCGTACCTGTTCATGAACCTCGCCGCGTTCGCGATCGTGGCCTTGCTGCGGAACACGCTCCGCAGCGAGGAGATCGCGGCATACGGGGGGCTGATCCAGTCGAGCCCTGGTGTTGTCGTGGCAATGGGGCTGGTGCTGGTGAGCCTCATCGGGCTGCCGCCCCTGGCCGGCTTCACCGCGAAGTTCCTCGTCTTTGCCTCGGTCGCGCAGGCCATCGCCTTGGGGGTCGAGAAGCCGCTGATGATCGTGCTGCTGGCCGTCGGAGGGCTCAACACCGTGTTCAGCCTCGTGTATTACCTGCGTGTCCTCGGTGTCATGATCTTCAACCCGCCGCCCGCCGACCGGGTCAACGAGCCGCTGCCCCTGGTGTCGCTCCCCGGGGCGTTCGTCACCGGATTGGTCGCCCCGGTCGTGGTGCTCGGCGTGTTCTTCGCCGGACTCTACGCCTGCGCCCAATTCGCCGGTGGTTTCGCCTCCTGAGCCGCGCCTCGCGGATCGACCATGCCCGCCCTCGCACCACTTCAGCAACTCCTCGACCTGCTCGGGCCGACGCTGCCGATGTATCTCGCCGATGCCGGGCTGGGCACGTTCCCGGGGCCAGAGCCGGTGCGTTTGGCGATCGCCGCCCTGGTGGATGACCAGCGCAGTCTCGTCGAGCGCACGGGAGCCATGCTCGACGATCGCGGCGGCACGGCCCCGCGGCGTGGGTATCCGATCCGCTTCACGGGAATGCACGACGTCGATCTGGGCTTCCTCCTCCCGCAACTGGTGGCGGGTGCGGACGAGCAGGCCGCGGCGATCGAATCGCTCCTCGGAGGCATGGGCCCCGGTGGTGATGCCGATCTGGCACGGGATGCCCTCCAGTCGGCCCGCTTCCATGCAGATGCCCTCCGCCAGTTGGCCGTGAGCGCGCGCCCGGCCGCGACACCGGGCGGCTGATCCATGGAGTTGTTCGACAGCCACTGCCACCTCGACCCCATGCGCTACGGGGACGAGCTGCCTGCCGTTATCGCCCGGGCCCGTCATGCCGGGCTGGCGGGAATGGTGGTGATCGGCACGCGCGCGACCGACAGCGAGGCGGCTGCGGCCCTCGCCGCTGTCGAGCCGGGACTGTTCGCCACGGCCGGCATCCATCCCAACGATGTCCACGAGGCGGACGCCACCGAATGGGATCGGGTGGCGCGGCTGGCGGCGTCGGGTCGGGTGGCCGGCATCGGCGAGACCGGCCTCGACTGGTATCGCGACGCCGCACCGCGGGAGCTCCAGCGGGAGTTCTTCGATCGGCATGTCCGGCTCGCGCAGCGCCTCGGCCTGCCGCTGGTCGTGCACACGCGCGAGAGCGTTCGTGATGTCCTCGACGCCATCCGCGGGGCGCTGGCGCGTGGGCCCCTCGTGACGGTCCTCCATGCGTTCACCGGGACCGCGGCCGAGGCGGCGGAGGCGCTGGAGCTGGGCTGTTGGCTCGGCTTCGCCGGCATGGTCACCTTCCGGTCGTCCGGCACGCTCCGCGAGGTGGCGGCGAGGGTGCCCGAGGACAGGCTCCTCATCGAGACCGACAGCCCGTTCCTCTCCCCGGAGCCGCTCCGCGGCCGGCGCAACGAGCCGGCCCACGTCATCCACACGGCGCGCTGCCTGGCGATTGCCCGCGGAGTGGCGCTCGAGGTACTGGCGGCCGCCACGACGGCGAATGCGCGCCGCGTGTTCGGCGGCCCGACGCGGCACTGACCGCGCCGCCGTGGCCCGGGGCTGGTACCATCCGGTGTACGACCCGCTGCAGAGGAGGAAGCAATGGCCCGGACCCCCAGCACGATGGTCCCGCTCGGCACGGCGGCCGCCGCGTTCAATCTCCCCAACGTCGACGGCCGGATGGTGTCGCTCGACACTGCGGCGGGGCCGCGCGGCACCCTGGTGATGTTCATCTGCAACCACTGTCCGTTCGTCAAGCATGTTGCCGACCAACTCGCCCAGGTGGGCTGCGAAGCGATCGGCCGGGGGATCGGTGTCGTTGCCATCAGTGCCAACGACGTGGCCACCCATCCCGCTGATTCGCCCGAGCAGATGGTGCGCGAGGCTGAGGAGCGGGGCTACCCGTTCCCCTACCTGTACGACGAGTCGCAGGAGGTGGCGAAGGCCTACAAAGCCGCCTGCACACCCGATTTCTTCCTGTTCGACGCCGACCGCCGCCTCGTCTACCGGGGGCAACTCGACGACAGCCGCCCGGGCAGCGGTCTGCCCGTCACCGGCCACGATCTCCGACAGGCCATCGAGGCACTGGTGGCTGGCCGGAGCCCGGTGGCCGAACAGCGACCGAGCATCGGCTGCAACATCAAGTGGAAGCCGGGGAACGAGCCGGAGTTCTTCCGCGCCTGACCATCGGTTCGCTGGGCAGCGGGCTGGCGGAACGCCTGGAGGGCGGGCTGGCGGAACGCCTGGAGGGCGGGCTGGCGCGGTAGAAGCGCCCGCCGACACCGGCCAGGTGCTCAGCGTCGCGGGCCTTCGCCCGGCTTGCCGCGGGAACCGGTCTTGGGGTCGGCGGCCGAGCGGAGGCCACGCGCCTCGCCCGGCTCGAGGCGGGCCGCGCGCAGGTTCTCCATCTGGATCGCCTCGTACACCTCCTGACGGTGCACGGGGATCTCGGCCGGGGCGTTGATTCCCAGACGCACCTTGTCTCCGCGGATGTCCACGACCGTGATGACGATGGTGTCACCGATCATGATGCTTTCATCGCGTTGCCGGGAGAGCACGAGCATCGATCGCTCCTTCGCTGATCCTTTTTTTCCTGTCCGTGACTGGCGTCCGGGAGCCGGACGGCAGACGAATTATGCACTCTGTTTCATGTGCGGGTGGTCGCCGCCCAATTCGAATTGCAGTGGTTGCTCGCCGCTGGCCACGACCTGCCGACCGGTGCGGGTCGCGAGGTTGATGACGATCGGTGCCTTGAGGTTGAGTGTCAGGCGGGCGCCGTTGTGCGACAGCACGACCACCACCTGGGCCTCGCGCAGGTCGGCGAGAGACAAGGGGAGCAACTCGCTCCGCGGGATCCGCACCTGATATCCGGGTACGAACCGCCGCGGGCTGACGACGGCCAGGGCCACGTCGGGCCGGTGCGTGCTCTGCAGCCAACCCAGGGCATCGTTCGTGGCATCGGCGAGGAGGGCCCACTCGCGGCACCCCTCCAGGCCGGGCAGGCCACCGGGGAAGGTGAGCAGGTCGGCGTCGTCGACGTCGATCCGGCCGAAGCGTGAGGTATTGATCCGCATCGTGGGCACTCCGTTGCCGATTCTTGCGGCGCGGCCGCCAGAGGACGACCCGGCCGACACCAATTCCGCCCAAAGGTTTGATCGGCAGTCAGGGATGGTGGGGTGGAGAAAAAAGGTCTGGCGAAGGAGGTGGGATGCGGGAAAGGCTGCCGACGGGGGAG
>RFRL01000063.1 GCA_009924545.1 Planctomycetia bacterium
AAGCCCGAGGCCCCGGCCGAGTACCGCGGCCTATGGCGCCCGATCCGCACCAACGTGCCGGGCATCGAAATCTCGGAACTGTTCCCGCGGCAGGCCGCCGTGGCCGACCGCTTCTCGCTCATCCGCTCCCTGCACCACGACAACGGCGACCACTTCACCGCCGCCCACTACCTGCTGACCGGCCGGGGCGGCCCCAACGGCAGCAACACCGCCGGCCGCAATCCCGCCGTCGGGGCGATCGCCGCCCGGCAGTGTGGTCCACGCCAGCCGGGCATGCCCGCGTACGTCGCGGTCCCCTATGCATCGAGTGTGGGGCTGCGGCCCGGGTATTTCGGTGGCAGCTACCTGGGGCCTCAGTGGAACCCGTTCGAGACCGACGGCGACCCGGCAGCCGCCAACTTCCAGGTGCGGAATCTCGTCGCTCCCGCCGGCCTGTCGCTGGGGCGGCTGGCTGACCGTGTGGGTCTCCGTCGCGCGCTCGACGAATTCCGCCGCCAGTCCGATGCCAGCGGCTCGACGGCGGCCCTCGACCGCTTCCAGGCGCAAGCCTACGACCTCGTCACCAGTCCGGCCGCGCGCCGCGCGTTCGACCTGGAGCAGGAACTGGATGCGGTCCGCGACCGCTACGGGCGGACGGGGTTCGGGCAGAGCGCCCTGTTGGCCCGCCGTCTCGTGGAAGCCGGAAGTACGTTCGTGACGGTGCACTCGGGCGGCTGGGACCACCACTGGGATCTCGAGGCGGGGATGAAGACCCGTCTCCCGGAAGTCGATGCCGCCGTGGCCGCGCTGCTTTCGGACCTCGCCGAGCGCGGCCAACTGGAGCGCGTCATGGTGGTGCTGTGCGGCGAGTTCAGCCGCACCCCGAAGATGAACGACGGGGGCAACGGCGGGCCACCCCTTTCCAAGGGCACCCCCGGCCGCGACCATTGGGGCCACGCGATGTTCGCCCTCGTGGCCGGCGGCGGCATCCAAGGGGGGCGGGTCGTGGGAGGCACCGACGCCCGTGGTGAGCGGCCGCGCGACCGGCCGGTGACGCCGTTCGATCTGCACGCCACGATCTACCACGTGCTCGGCGCCGATCCCCGGGCCCACTTCCTCGACCACACCGGCCGTCCGGTCCCGGCGGTCGATGCGGGGAGCGTGATCAGCGAGTTGTTCTGAGGGCGTCGTTCCGGAACGCCGGTGGACGGACAGGCCTCGGCCGACCGGCCGCCTCGAGCGGCCCGCGCCCGGGGCACGATGAGTAGGGGCCGCAGGTCCCCACGCCCGGGCCTGTTATGCTCGAACCATTCCGGGCCGGCCGCCCACCGTCCGCATCCGCATGACCTGGTACATCGCCCTCCTCCGTCGCCGGGCCCCGCTGGTGGCCCTCGCGGTCGCCCTCCTCACCGGGTTGGCGGCCGCGGGACTGGGCCGGCTCGACTTCGACGAGGATCCTCGCAACTTCATCCTCCGCGACGACGCCGACCGGCAGGTACTGGAACGGTTCTTCGCCGAGTTCGGCCCCGACGACACCGACGTCCTCGCCGCCGTGGCGGGCCTCGATCCCCGCGACGTGCCGGAGATCGAGAGGGTGCTGCGTCTCATCGAGGCACTCCGGGCGACCGACGGCGTGCTCTACGTCGCCAGCCCGTTCGACGCCCGGCGGGTGGGGCAACCGCTGGTGCCGCTGTTCCCCCGTTCGCGCGACAACTTCACCCCGGAGCGGTTCCAGGCCGCCTTCGCCGCCGCCCGCGCGCATCCGGCGCTCCGCGGACAGTTGATCGCCCCCGACGGCTCGGTGGTGTTCCTCCTCATTCGCCTGCGCGAGACCAGCGGCGGCATCGCCCCGCTCTCCGCCCAGGTCGATCGGCTGCGCGGCCTGGTCGACGAGGCGATGGCGGGTAGCGGGGTGCGGATCACGCTCGCCGGTCATCCACCCTTGCGCGTGGACGTCGTCCGCGCGGTGCAGACCGAGTTCTACCGCATCCTCACCCTCTCCGCCGCCGCCACGGTCGTGGTCGCCGCCTGCGCCTTCCGCGACTGGCGGGCGGTGGCGATGGCCCTGGCGGGGCCGGCGGTGGGGCTGGTGTGGACACTGGGGTGGATGGGGTGGACCGGTCAGCGCATCAACGGTCTGAACACGATCCTCCCGAGCCTGATCTTCGTCCTCGGCTTCAGCGATTCGGCGCACCTCATCGTGGCCTACGACAACGCCCGCCGCGTTGGGCTCACCAACACCGCGGCGGTGGAACACACGCTCGTCACGGTGGGATGGGCCTGCATCCTCATGGTGCTCACCACCGCCGTCGGCTTCGGTGCCCTGGGGGTGGCGGAGATCGCCAGTGTCCGGCAGTTCGGCATCGCGGGGGGCACCGGCACCGTGCTCGCCCTGGCCGCCGTGCTCACGGTGATGCCGCTTGTCGCCCTGGCCCGCGGGGCCATTGATTCAGCCCCGGCAGCCGCCCCGGATCCCGGCGAGATCGATCCCGGCGCGCACGCCGACGAGCACGCGATCGCCGACGGGACCCCCGGGTCGGGGCCGCTGGGCTGGTTGGCGCTGGTGTGCCTGACGCGGCCGCGGCTCACGCTGGTGGCGGCGGGCGTGGCCCTCGTGGCCTGCGCGGTGGCGAGCCTGCGTCTCACGAGCGACATCCGCTGGCTGGAGATGCTGCCGGTGGGCGATCCCACCGTCGCCGTCACGAGCCTTTGCGACGAGAAACTCGGCGGGTCGCTCCTCGTCTCGGCGACGGTGGAATGGCCGCCGGGTGCGGACATCGGCGCACCCGCCGTGATCGCCATGTTCCGCGCGGTGGAGGCGGAGTTGGCCGCCACCCCCGACCTCCACGGCGTGTTCTCCCCCCTGTCGCTCCTGGAGGGGTTCGCCCGTGACGGCGTGATTGACGAAGCGGCCGTACGGAATCTCGATCGCATCCCGGAGAAGCACCTTCACCGACTCCTCCGGCCCGACCTGCGCCGCGGCGTGGTCACGGCCCACGTGCCCGACGTCGGGGCGGCGCGCCTCCTGCCCCAGTTCACCGATCTGCAGACGCGACTCGCCGCCGTGGCCGCCGCCCACCCCGGGTATTCCGTCGGCCTCACCGGGTCGGCCGTGACCGCGGCCCGCAATGTCTACCAGATCATCGAGGACACCCGCTCGAGCCTGTTCACCTCCGCGGCGATCATCCTCGCGATGACGATCGTCGCCTTCCGCTCGCTGCGCGACGGTCTGCTGTGCATCGTCCCCAATCTTCTCCCGATGCTGGCGACCAGTGCCGTGCTCGTGGTGGTTGGGGAGCCGCTGCGTTTGGCGAGCGCCGTGACGTTCAGCATCGCCCTCGGTCTGGCCGACGACAGCGCCATCCATTTCATGGCCGCCTTCCTCCGCGGTCGACGGGCGGGGCTCTCGCGTCGGGCCGCGGTGGAACGGGTGCTCCGCACGAGTGGCCGGGCGATGGTGATCGCGGCGGCGACGTTGGCGGCGGGGATGGCGCCGCTCCTCTTCTGCCGGCTGCCACCGCTGCGCTCGTTCGCCGCCCTGTCGATCTTCGCCATCACGGCGGCGCTGGTCGCCGACTTCCTCGTCTTGCCGAGTGTGCTCGTGCTGTTCTCGGGCGCCGTGCCGGCGGATGCGCTCGATGAGCCGGCCAACCAAAGCCAGGGGGGCAATCTGCCCGAGCACGGGTGATGGGTGGGTGCCCAGTGCCCGTGGCGGCCGCGGGGCCGCTTTTTTCGACCCCTGCGCCTGGCGCTGCGCCCAACAGCCCGTGGACAAAGTCCATTGAGACGGCCTACTTCTTCCGGACTGCGGGGAGCGCAGGATAATGCCCCCCGGAGGACCGACAGATGGCCAGGGCAGACAGTTCGCGACGACAGCGGCCGAAGCCCTACACCGACGACTTCAAGCGCGGTGCCGTGCGCCTCGTCACGGAGCAGCGCGACTCGATCGCGGCGGCTGCCAAGGCCGTCGGCGTGAGCGACCCGACGAGAGGTGAGAGGATGGCGAAGTTCGCGCCGCCGATCCCCGAGTGCGGAGCTGACGCCACCGTCGACGAGCTGCGGGACGAGAACAAGCGGCTGAAGGCTGCGCTCGAGCGGGCTCACTCGCCACCGATCTCGTCGCGTCGGCTCTGCGGCAGGCGATCGAGTCGAGAAGGCCCGTCGGTGCCCGCTTGCTTCACCACAGCGACCAGGGATGCCAGGACACAAGCGTCGCCTGTCGAGGACTGCTCCACTCGATGACCATCGAGTGCTCCATGAGCCGGCCAGGGTCATGCCACGACAAGGCGAGAGCGGAGCGATTCTTTTGGTCCGTCACGCACGAATCGATCGACACCACGCTTCGCTACTACGTGGGGACCGATGCCCAGCGGACGGCGGATGCCGCGTGGGCCGCCTTCGAGCGGTCCACGGGGCCGTTTTTGACCCCTGCGCCTAACGGTGCGCCTAACGGTGGCCCTTCGACCCCCTCCGGTGGCGGCCGCCGCCGCGCCGCGAAGGGCTGAAAACAAGGGGTTTTCGGAGTACGCCCGGGTGGACTCGAACCACCGACCCTGGGATTAGAAATCCCATGCTCTATCCGGCTGAGCTACGGGCGCGAAAGGGGTTGCGGGATGCCAAGGCCAACTGTTGGACGATGCGCCGGAGACGCACCGATCGGTGTTTTCTACCACGCGGAGGAAGCAGACGGCACCACCTGTGCCCGCAGCCTGTTAGCCTTTCAAGACTCGCAAACCCGGCCATCGCCCGGTCGTCGGGGGGATCTCCGGTGCACCGTGGCCACGGTTTGTCCAAGGACAACGTTCGCGTCGAGGGACCACCATGCAGACTCACCCCGCCATGCCTCCCTTCTTCCTTCTCGTCGCGCTGGTGGCCCCGATCCTGGCGCCTGACCAGGCCCTGGGGCAGGAGCCGGATCAGACCCGGGCAACCGCGCCCCTCGCCCCCGGCGACCACACGCGCTCGCTCGCCGTCGACGGCCGCGAGCGGACCTATCTCGTCCATGTCCCGCCGCGGCGGGATCCGGCCCGGCCGGTGCCGGTCGTCCTCGCCCTCCACGGTGCTGCGATGAACGGCCCGATGATGGCGTGGTTCTCGGGACTCGACGGGAAGGCGGACGCGGCGGGCTTCGTCGTCGCCTATCCCAGTGGAACGGGGACGGGACCGTTCCTGGCCTGGAACGCCGGTGGGTTCACGGGGCGCATGGCAGAGGGGAGGCCCGACGACGTGGCCTTCATCCGCGCCGTGCTCGACGACTTGGCCGAGGTCCTCGACGTCGATACACGGCGGATCTTCGCCTGCGGCATGAGCAACGGCGGCATGATGTGCTACAGGCTGGCCGCGGAGCTCTCCGACCGGATCGCCGCCATCGCCCCCGTGGCCGGCACCGTCGCCATCGCGGAGAGCCGGCCGATGCGGGCCGTGCCGGTGATCCATTTCCATGGCACGAAGGACGCGATCGTCCCCTTCGACCGCTCGAAGGGACGCCAGCCTCCCTTCATGCGCCTCCAGGACGTGGCGGAGTCGGTGCGCACCTGGGTCGAGCTCAACGGCTGCGAGCGGCTGGCGGCGACCGAAACACTGTCGCCGGCGGGCAGCGATCTGACCGTCACGCGTGCCACCCACGGCCGCGGTCGGGATGGCTCCGAGGTCGTGCTCGTGACGATCGAGGGCGGCGGGCACACCTGGCCGGGGCAGAAGCCCCCGGTGGGATTCATCGGCAAGTCGGTCGACACCGTTTCGGCGAACGACCTGATGTGGGAGTTTTTCGAGAAGCACCCACTCCCGTGACGTCTCCGCGGCGACCACCACGCTGCCTGGGAACCTGTTGCCGCGAAGGGTCTCCCCGGCACGAAGAGGCTCACGGTGGCCGACCGGAGAGCGGTCACCACGGCCGCCCGGGGTGGCGGTCAGCCCGGGCCGAGGGCCGCGTTGCCGCCTCGCCGCCGTTCCCTCATTCGGGAGACGGTTCCAACGGGGGCAATTCCCAGGGATCGACCTCGACCACCGCGACGACATGGGCCGCGTTGATCGAGCACAGCGTCCGATCGGCACCCGAGGCCTTGAGTACGGGGAAGTGGCCCCAGGGAAAGCCGTCCTTGCGGTGCGGCACCATCAGTTCGGCGTCGATCCACACCGCGCCGCTGGGGGCCTCGCGGACCGCCCGGATACGGTCCACCACGAGCACCTGCCGTGTCACCAGCAACAACGCCAGCCGGCAGGGCTCGGCGGCGAGCCTGTCGGTGAACCAACTCGGCAGCAGTTCCTGGATGGGACGGCGCCGGGGGGGGACGTCTTCCATCGCGGTCTCCGGGAACGGGGAACCAGACGGGCATCATCGCCGCGAGCCACCGGGCCGCGAGCCACCGGGCCGCGAGCCGACGAGTGGCCGGCGGCGGTCGGTTGCCCTTCCGGTAGTCCGGGCGAGGCGACTATACAGGGTGCATGCTGCATTTCCTCGGCATCGGCGCCCAGAAATCGGGGACCAGTTGGCTGCACGCTCTCCTCTGCCAGCACCCTTCGCTCCGCTTCCCGGGCGTCAAGGAAGTGCATTTCTGGGACCAGCAGCGTCACCTCGGCCTCGAGTGGTACCGGTCGCTGTTCGCCGGTGACGATGGTCGGCTTGCCGGGGAGATCACCCCCGCCTACGCCATCCTCCCGCCAGCCACGATCGCCGAGGTGCACGCGGCCTTCCCGGCGGTTCGGCTCGTCTATTTGATCCGTAATCCGCTCGAGCGGGCCTGGTCGTCGGCGAAGATGGCGGTCGGCCGGGCCGAGATGCGGATCGACGAGGCGTCGGACCAGTGGTTCATCGACCACTTCCGCTCCGCGGGCTCGATGGCCCGGGGGGACTACGAGACCTGCCTGCGGAACTGGCTCGCCCGCTATCCCGCCGAACAGGTGCTGGTGCTGCGGTACGAGACGATCGGCGCCGACCCGGCAGGGGTGGCGAACGCCTGCTGTGATCACCTCGCCGTGCCCCGTTTCGACCCTCTGCCAGCCACCCTCGGCGACCGTGTCTTCACCGGCCCGCCGGATCGCCTCCGACCGAGCCTGTGGCCCGTCCTGGCGGACATCTACGGGCCACGGATCGAGTCGCTGGGCCGGTTTCTCGGCACTGATCTGTCGGTGTGGCTGGAGCCTCACACGGCGGCATGACGATCTTGCGGGCGGGGTCACCCGGGGTCCCGGGAGTGGCGCCTCGGGGACGGTGATCCGCGGGTGCGAAACGGGTGTCCCCGAGCGGACTCACCACAGTGGTGGCCCGCTCACCACTCTGGTGATAACGGGGAAAACGCCGGGGAAAACCCAGTTTTCACCGCCGGGATGGCCCCTTCGGCCCTGTCCCGCCTCACCATGTTGGTGATTCCCGTGAGCGTCTGCGGCGACGGCTGATCTCGGGGCTGGCGGCATAAAAAACGTGTTTTTTTGCCTTTTTTCGCGTGATTTTCGCTCCGCTGCGAATCCATTTCGGGAATTGGCACGCCCCGTGCATTCCCTGTCCTGTGCTGCGGTGGGTCGCGACGACCAGGGGCCTGGAAAGGGCGGTCGTCGAGGTGTGCACGCAGTGAAGGAACCAGGGAAGTGGCGGTCGCGCTCGGGGCGTGTCGTGGCTGCCCGGATCCGGATGGTTGATGGGTTGATCATGGGTCCAGCAACCGGCGGAGCATCCGCCGAACAGGAGGTGCAGCATGATGATGATGGTTGCGTTGGGGATCACAGCGGAGGAACTGTCCAGCTCCGTGAAGTCCAATTTCCCGGGAACGTGGAGCGGTCGCCTCGCCAGTCAGCAGCTTTCCTGCCTCGTCATGTCAGGCGACGCCGGGCTGCGGCAGCGGTTGGGGGCTGTCACCGAGTTGAGCGGCTGGACGAGTTGTGAGACGCCAACTTCCGTCGAAGGGCTGCGGCAGTCGGTGGAAAGGGAGTTCCAGCTGGTGGTGGTCGATCTGGCCCACCCGGTTGGTGCGAGTGCCAGCGACACGATCGAGATCGCGGAGGAGTTCGCCTCCCGGCCGTCGACGCTGCTGCTGGTGTGCGGCGCCGAGGATCGCCTGGAGGATGAGTTGTGGGCCCGCCAGCTCGGGGCCTTCGTCTACCTTCCCGGCGTGTCCAGCGGCGACTCCCTGGTCTCGCTGTTCACCGAAGCACGCAAGGTCTCGGAACAGCGTGGCGTGGGTCGTCTCGTGCCAGCAGCTGGCTGACTTTTCCGCGGTGTCGCCAGCCTCGGCCCCGCGCGAAGGGGGCGGGTGGCGCCACGCGTCGGGAGTCGCAACACGAGCCGCCGAGCGGGTCGTGGGTCGATGACGGTGGTCGGTGGCCCGTTGTTCGCAGGCTTGACGCTTCGATCGGGGGTGCAGGGGTCGTCCCGGCCACAACCTCGATGGATGGTGGGGCGTGCGGCAGGGGCAGGGTCGGTGCAGTCGCTCGCTCGGGCGGTGCGCCCGACGCTGTGACGGTGTGCTCGGGTGACGGGACCGGTGGCCGGCAGGATCGTGTCGATCCGCCCGCTCCGGCGTGGGTGTGGCGGGAAACGGCGGATGCGTTCATCCATGCCGGGTCCCACAGCGATGCCGCATGGTGAACGGTGTGGAACGGTATCGCGGGTCGGTGAGGAAGAGGTTCGGAGTCGGTGATCGTCCGGGCTGATGTCCGGGCCTTTCGGGGTGGCTCCGAAAAAACCTGGTGAGTCGACGGGAAAGGCCGCACTCCAACGCGATGGTGTACGGACTTTCAGTGGTCTTCAGGATCGCAAACCTTGGCCCCTCCGGGGCTTCGATGAAAGGAACCGCTTGTGAGCACGTTCGTGGACTTCAACAGCATGGACGATGGTGGTGAGGAGCGCCCCCGCGCCGTCGGGTTTGGACGCACCCGTGAGCCGATGATGGGAAAGAAGAAGCGGCCGGAATACCGCCGCTCCGGCTCGGCACCGCAAAACAGCGGCTTCTGCCGCCGGTCGAACAAGAAATGGACCTGGGGCACCGGCCGGTCGGCACGCATGCTCGACGCCCGGGGCCGGGGCACCGCCAGTTGCATCGCCCTGGTGTTCGCCCTGGCGGCTTCCGCCGCATGGGCTGAGCCGATGGTGTCGCTCGATCTCGGCCTGGTCGGCAATCCCGGCAACACCGTGAAGGCCGGGAAGGGAACGGCTACGGCACGGTGGCCAACTACTTCCAGATGAGCAAGACCGAGACGACCAACGCCCAGTACGTGTCGTTCCTCAACAACTCGGTCGCCGGGCGCGACGGCCTCTACGGCGTGTACAGTGCCACCAATGCCAACAACGCCGCGTACCTGATCCAGCGCAACGGCAGCCCCGGCAGCTACACCTACCAGCTCAAGTCGGGCGTCGCCGATGCCGGATCCAAGCCGGTGAACTTCGTTTCGTGGTTCTCCGCGGCCCGGTTCGCCAACTGGCTCTCCAACGGTGCCAGCCTCGCTTCCAACACCGAGACCGGCAGCTACACGCTCAATGGCCAGACGAGCGGTGCCCTGGTGTCGCGCAATTCCGGCGCCATCTACTACCTGCCCAGTGCCGACGAGTGGACCAAGGCTGCCTACTACAACGCCACCGCCAACAACTACTATAGGTTCGCGAGCATCTCCTCCACCAACGCGGCCCTCAACGGCACGTTGCCCACGGCCGGCAACTCGAGCACCAGTCCCACCGCCTTCGCTGCGACCTACAACGCCGTCTCCTCCGGCGTGACCCCGACCGGCTACTTCTCCACCGTCACCTCCCCCTACGGAATGTTCGACATGGTGGGGAACGTCAACGAGATGACCGACACCGCCAACTCCGCCAACACCTCACAGTACGCCCTCTTCTCCGGTAGTTACGCGTCGACCGAGGTGCAGATCGCGTTGTTCGACAGCGTCACCGCCCCCCAGTTCGTCTCGGGCACCACCGAGAATGCCCCGCGTGGCTTCCGGATCGCCGCCGTGCCGGAGCCCTCATCGCTCGCCCTGTTGGGAATGGCCGGTGCCGTCGGTCTGGCGGGCTGGAGTGGCTGGTCGCGTCGCCGCAACTGGGGCGGCACGATGCTCGCCTGCTGATCACACAACACGTCTCGGCTCGTCCTTGGGTCCGCCACCGCTTCGCGATGCGACAGCCCACCCTCCCGATATCGAGGCGTGGGCTGTGGCGTCGATGCCGCGAGACAACGCGAGGCAAGTGGTGCGACCGCACGTTTGACCCGCCGGCCGTGGGGGTGCTACGGTCGCAGCATGGATGATTCACACGGATCGGCGCCCCCTCCGCCGGCGGTTCCCTCCCGTCCCGGTGACGCCACCGTCCTGTCGCCGAAGCCGGCCGACGCCGCCCTCGCCGCGGCCTCCGTCAACGAGATCGGCCGGGCGCTCGAAGGGCGCGTGCTGGGGCCCTACCGGCTCGACGAGTTCGTCGGCGGTGGCGGCATGGGGGCGGTGTTCCGCGCCCTCGACACCACGCTCGACCGCCCGGTGGCGGTGAAGGTGCTCTCCCGGCAGCATTCGGCCGATGGCGAGATGCTGCGGCGCTTCAAGGTCGAGGCGCAATCGGCGGCCCGCCTCGACCACCAGAACATCGGGCGCGTCTACGCCGTCGGCAGCGAGGACGGCTGGCACTTCATCGTCTTCGAGTTCATCGAGGGGACGAACCTCCGCGACGTGGTCGCCCGCGGCGGGCCGCTCGACGTGGCGAGCACCCTGCGCTTCACCGTCCAGCTCGCCGCGGCGCTCGAGCATGCCGCCGACCGCGACGTGGTGCACCGCGACATCAAGCCCTCCAACATCATCATCACCCCCGAGGGACGGGCCCGGCTGGTCGACATGGGGCTGGCGCGGCGGCACCGGCTCACCGGGGAGGATGACCTCACGCAGACCGGCATGACCCTGGGGACATTCGACTACATCTCCCCGGAACAGGCTCGCGACCCGCGTGCCGCCGACGTGCGCAGCGACCTCTATTCGCTCGGGTGCACTGTCTACTTCATGCTCGCCGGCCGACCGCCTTTCGCCGAGGGGACGCTCGTGCAGAAGCTCCTCCACCACCAGCAGAACCGGGCGGTGGCGATCGAGAGCCTCCGGCCCGACGTGCCGCGCGGGCTCGCGGCGGCGGTGCAGCGGCTCATGGAGAAGGACCCGGCCGAACGCTACCAGAGCCCGGCCGACCTGATCGCCGATCTGGTGCCGGTGGCGGAGGAGTGCGGGATCGACATCGCGGCGGCCCGGCCCGGAGCGGTGGTGGAAGCGGTGGCGGTGGCTCCGGTGTGGCGCCGGTCGCGGTTGCCGTGGGTCGTGCCGCTCCTGGGGCTGTGCTGCGTGGTGGCCGGGCTGCTCGGTGTCGCGGCCCGGCAGCGCAGCTCCCCGACCGTCCCCCGGGAGCCCGTCGCTGCGGGGCCGCTGGCGGTGGTGGCACGGCCGCTCGCGCCGGGGGTCCCGTTTCGCGTCGTCGCCGACCCCACCGGACCGATGGAGCGGAGCACGGTGGCCGAGGCGCTGGCCGAGGCGGCCGACGGCGACGTCATCGAGTTGGCCTTCGACGGTCCGCGGGACGAGCCTCCCTGGGATCCGGGGAGTCGCCAGCTGACGGTGCGGGCCGCCGCCGGCCATGTGCCCGTGGTCCGCTTTCCGGCGCCGGGCGGTGCCCGGACGCCACGCGACGGCGTGACGGGCAGTGGGCTCCGGTCCGCTGCGGCCTGCCGGGTCGACGGCGGTGCTCTTTCGATCGAGCGCGTCATGATTCGGATGGAGACCCCGGGTAGGGCGGTGTTCGCCCTCGCGGCGGGTGGGCGGCTGACGTGCGAGGAATCGACGATCGAACTGCCGGCCGACGCCACAGCCGGTCCGCGCCCACCTGCCGAAACCGACGACGCGCTGGCGTCGACGTGCGTGGTGCGCTTCGCTGGAGGGGAGTCGCGAACCGAAGGCCGGGAGGCGTCGCCGACGTGCGTGGTGCGGTTCATCCGCAGCCGGGCGACCGGCGCCGGAAGCCTGCTCGAGGCGGCGGGAGGTGGGCGGATCGACTGCGAATGGCAGGAGGGGGACTGCGATCTGGGGGGGAGATTCCTGGTCGCCGAGGGGAGCCGCCGGGGCGACGGTCCGGGGATCACCGTGCGGCTGGTCCTCGGTGCGGCCTCGTTCCACTGCCGCGACGGCTTCGCCTGGTTGCTCGATTCCCCGGCCCGTCCGCTCCCGCCCCAGTTGCGGGCCGAGGTCGACGGCTGCCGATTCCTCCTGCCGGAGGGACGGGCGCTCATCGAGCAGTCGGGCATCGACGCCCCGGCGGCCTACCGCTCGCTCGTGGAATGGAGCGACGCCGGCGGCCGCTACGAGGGGAGTGGTGTCTGGCGGCGGATCGACGGAGCCGCGGAGCGGGTCGACATCGACTATGCCTCCGCGCCGCGTCCCCTCGCCCACGAGCCGGCTCTGCTCCGGTCGTCGGGTGGGCGCTGACGAGCGGTCGCCACCATTTCTTGACAGCGCCGGGGCCGCCCGATTCCAATCGCCCGCGTTAGCCGGCCGCATGGCTGGCTGCCCCCAGCGACCACCGGAAACAGCCCGTCCGCGGCGGGCACGGGGCCGCGACCTCAAGGAGTGATCCGATGTTTCGTGGCCAGTTGGTTCGCGGTGCGATGACGGCTGCCGTCGTGGCGGTGGTGGTGGGGGGCTCCGCCCGTCCCGCCTTCGCCATCAAGCAGTTCTTGGACGAGTTCAAGGCGGTCTACGTCAAGCCCGACAGCAACGACCCGGCCGACAAGTCGCTGGCCGCCGCCGTGGAGACGGCAAAGTGCAACGTCTGCCACGTGGGCATGAACAAGAAGGATCGCAACGCCTACGGTAGCGCCCTGGCAGAACTCCTCGACAAGAAGGAAGACGCCAAGAACGTGGAGAAGATCCGGCAGTCCCTCGAGAAGGTGGCGGGCATGCCGAGCGACCCGGCGAAGGCCGACTCGCCGAAGTTCGGCGATCTCATCAAGCAGGGCAAACTGCCGGCGCCGAATCCCTGACGCGGAAGCGCCGGCGTTGGCGCCGGGAGTCGGGTGGCGGCGGGGCCGTTCTCCGGCCCCCCTTCGCGAACGCCGGTCGCTGCAACGGGATCCTGATCATGCTGCTGGGCCGGCCCCCCACGGGGTCGGCCCAGCCCGTTTTCGGCCCCGGCTGAGCAGCCTTACGCCGGGGGCGCCGCCGCGACCAGACGCCCGGCGAGATCGGTGCGGCCCGCCAGCCGTTCTGCCAACGGTCTCGACGCGAACAGGCGCACCCGTTTGACGAGGCTGTCGAACTGTTCCTTCGCCAGGGCCCGCACCACCGGGCTCTGGCTCGCCAGGGTCCGGTAGCGGGGTTCAACCGTTGTCGTGCGGACGGCGAGGTTGAACTCCACTTCGCGGTGCACCGGCGGGGCGTCGATGAGCAGGTCGTGGTCGGCGATCGGGCTGCCGAGCTCCGCTTCGAGGTGCCGCGCGAGGCGCTGCGACGCCGCCACCAGCGCCGGGTAGGGCTGTCCGGCGAGCGCCGCGTGGACGGCGGGGAACTCCACCGCATCGAACACGGCGACCCGTTTGTGGAGCCGACGGGAGGGGCCGAAGAGGCCGTCCACGAGCGCGGCCGCCGGGGTGCCCGAGGCCGTCGTTTCGAGCCACGACACGAAGTCGGCGTCGGTGGCGGCGGTGATCAGTCCGACGTCGAGCCGCGCCCGGAGGATCCACACCGCGCGCTGGAGCATCGCCGTCGCCGCCCGGACGGCATGGTGCCAGTAGACCTCGCTGAACATCACATAGCGCGCGAATACCATCAGCTCCGCGGCCGTCCGCCCCTTGTCGGTGATCGCCAGCCGCCCGGCATCGTCGATGCACAGGCCCGACAAGAGCCGCGGCTGGTCGAAATGCCGCCCGTAGGGCACGCCGGCGTGAAGGCTGTCGCGCGCCAGGTAGTCCATCTTGTCGACGTCGATGGGGCCGGAGAGGAGCGTGCCGAGCATCCGGCCGGCCGGATCGGTGGTGCTGCCCGCGACGAGCGCCGCCACCCGGGCGGGATCGAGGCCCCAGTCGTCGCGGAGGAGTGTCGCGGTCGCCGCCGTGGTGAGTCGCGCGCCCGCCAGATCCTCGTGCCGCGGCAGTTCCGTCAGCCCCATGTCCTCCAGCGGATGGCAGAACGGCCAGTGACCGATGTCGTGGACCAGTGCCGCCACGAGGAAGGCGGCGGCGTCGTCGCGGTCGATCGTCGCGCGGAAGGCTTCGTCGTGGCGGAGCCGCGCGAGGAACTCGAGCGCCAGACGATACACCCCCAGCGAGTGCTCCAGTCGGGAGTGCACCGCGCCGGGATAGACGAGGGACACCAGGCCGAGCTGGCTGATCCGTGCCAGCCGGCGCAGGGGGGGCGCGTCGAGGAGGCGGCGCACGCGCGGTGACAGCGGCACGGTCACTTCGGGCGGGATCCGCACCCCCGCGGTGCTGCCAAGGCCGACCAGTTCGGGCAGATCGTCGTAGGGCATGGCTCGTCAGACGGGCGGGAGGCCGGTCAACCACCGGGCCAGTGCCGTGACCAGGACGTAGAGGGAGAAATGGGCGACGGCGGGGCTCCAGTCGAAGTCGAAGGCCACCAGCGAAGCCAGCCCGCCCACGGCGAAGAAGATCGGGGCCAGGTAGAGCCACTGCCACAGGTCACGGGTCATGTCGGGGGGGATGAAGCCGTGGGCCAACCACAACAGCGCCCACACCGCCGCGCAGCCCACGGTGCGGAGGAAAAGCGTGGAGCCACGGTAGGGCTCCAGTTCGCGGTCGCGGATCGCCTCATAGCCGAGCCGGGCACAGGGCAGGGCGAGTCCCACGGCCCCGGCGGCGAGCAGGGCCACGGGAGTCGCGGCCGGCCCCCACGTGAGCCGTGCGGCGAGGGCGCCGAACAGTCCCACGGGCAGGCACACGCCCCACGCCACCCACTGGACGGGCGACATCGGCAGGTCGAAGCGGACCAGCGGGGCGGTGGGGGCCCGACCGGAGGCAGTCGACGTGGTCGAGGCCGCCTCGGGCTCGTGGATCACCACACCCTTGCCGGTCGCCGCCGGGACGGTGATCGTCTGCTTGCACTTGGGACAGGGGCCCGTCTTCCCGGCGAACTTGTCGCTCACCGAGAAGACCGTCTTGCAGCCCGGGCACATCACCGAGATCGCCATGGTCGCTCGTCCCCGGTCGCCTCGAGATCACACCGCCCCAGCGGCGGGCAGTGTCAGACGGGGGGCGCTGGCCGTCAAGACGCCGGCGGCCGCCGCCCGCGCGGCGACGGCTGGTAGACTGGGATGTCGTCGGTAACGGTACCGAAGGCGAGCTGCGGGCCTGTCCGCGGGAGGAGCGTGTCCATGGCCGAGGGGAGGAATGCCGAAGGGAAAGCCGGAGCCACACGGCCCGAGGCCGGGTCCGTGATCTCCTTCCAGTGCCCCAACGGCCACCGCATCAACGTGTCGGCTCGCCTGGCGGGCAAACGCGGCGCCTGCTCGAAGTGCGGCGTCGATGTCGTGATCCCGGCGGCCACGCCGACCGGCCCGGGCCCGCCACACGCCACGGGAGTGCCTTCGGGCCCACCGGTTGGTGCCCCCGCGTTCCCGCCGCAGCCGGTCAGGCCGGCCCCCGCCCCGGTCGTGCCCCTGGTGCACGCTCCGGCAGGTTCCGTCGCGCCGGCCAAGCCCGTCGTGATGGTGGCCCCGTCGCCCGACGATTCGACGGCCCTCGACGCCCTCTTCGGCGCGGTCGGTGCGGGAGCCCGGCCGGAGGAGGAGAACACAATCATGATGAACGCGGTGCCGCGGGAATGGACGGCACCGGAGACCACGCAACCGAGCAATGCCACGGCGCAACTCGTGGCGCGGTTGTGGGCGGAGCGCGAACACGGCGGCATCGTCGAGTTGCACGTGACCGGTGGCAGCGTGATCCTGCCGGAGTGGTACGAGCCGCGCTGGTCGTCCGGATCCCACGGGCTGTTCGCCAGCCAGGCGGCCGACGGCAGCGTCACGCTGACCGCCGTGGCCTGGGACTCGATCCAGAAGATCGTGGTCCGGCAGGTCGAGGGGCTGCCAGACGGGATGTTCGAGTGACTGGCTCGCGCCAGGCACCCGAGTCAGCCACCCGAGTCAGTCGTCCTCGTCGAGGTCCGACTCGGAGATCATCGTGAACCCCTTGCGGCCCAGCGTCTCCAGCCCCATCTCGGTGTTGTCCACCATCAGGGCCACCGCCGGCCGACCACGGGGGCGGACCATGATCGGATACGCCTGGATGATGTTGACCTCCGCTTGGAGGAGGGCGGTGCAGACCTGGAGCAGAGGCTGCGGTGAGGCGCCCAGTTCCACGCCGATCAGATCGCTTTCGATGAGCGGGAGGCCGGCGCGCTCGAGGATCTCGCGCCCGTGGTCGGGATGGCTGACGAGGAAACGCACGAACGCGCACTCCCCGGAGTCGTTGATCGACAGGGCCACGATCCGCACTCGGGAGCCGTCGAAGCGACGCACCACTTCGAGGAGCTGGCCGACGCGGTTCTCGAGGAACACTGTGAACTGCCGCAGCGTGGGCCATTGCCGGCCACGGGCGGTGACGAAGCCGATCCCGGCACTGCCTCCGCTGTCGTCGCTGCTCACGGCGTGGCTCCGTTGTCGGTGCGCGATGTGACCCGGAGCCGGGTGCCGCCGGCAGGGGATCCCCCCGTTTCGCGGCCGGCTCGCCATGCTCCGCGAACGCGTCAGAATAGGGAGTTGCCGCGCGGCTGGTCAAACACGCACGCTCGGCCGGAATCGCGCTTTGCCGGACCGAGCCGCTCGGGAATGTGAGGAGGTCGGCCGATGACCGCGCCCAGCCACGAAACCCAGATCCGCGTCCGGTACCAGGAGACCGACGGTCAGCGACGGGTCCATCACGCCAACTTCCTCACCTACTTCGAGGTAGGACGCACCGAGATGCTCCGGGCCACCGGGGCGACGTACCGGGCGTTCGAGGAGGCGGGGCTGTATCTCGTGGTGTCGGAGGTTTCCTGCCGCTACCACCAGGGGGCCGACTACGACGACTTGCTCACCATCCGCACGACGCTCGAGGCGGTGGGCGGGGCGAGCATCACGCACGGGTACGAGGTGATCCGTGACGGGCGGATCATCGCCAGCGGCCGGAGCGTGGTGGTGTGCGTCGACGACGCGGGACGCGTGCGCCGGTTGCCCGCGTGGCTCCGCGGCTGACGAACCGGGGACGTCGTTCACCCGGGGCCGGCGAGGGTCGTCAGCCTGGCAGTGGCTGGAACACGAACCGCTGTTCCCCGCACTGGAACTGGGCTGCCGCCGCCAGCCGCACCGGTCGCTCGATGCGCATCCACAATCCGTTGCGCCCCCGGTTGACCACGCGCCAGCCGCGCTCGATGCGGAACACCTCGGCGTGTAGCGGGCTGACGAAGGGGTCGTCGAGGATGATGCCGGCGCCGCCGCCATGCCCGCCGATCGTGCAGCCGGCGCTCCCGCAGGGGTGCCGCCGCGCCGGGCCGGCGCCCGGGGGGCCAGTGCCGGGCGCGCCGGCCATGGGTGTTTCGTCGGGGATCTCCACGAGGCAGGCGGTGTCGGTGGTCGACTGACGCTCGAAGCGCAGCCGCGTACTTCCGAGGAGCAGGACACCGCCGTGCCGCAGCCGGCCCTCCGTCACGCGCACGAAGGTGCCCGTGCGGCTCCCGAGGTCGACGAGTTGCCAGGTTCCGTCGGCGAGGAGGTTGATGCGCGCATGCCGCGGCGCGATCGCCTCGTCGTGTGGGATGAGGACGGTGCCCGACGACCGGCCGATGTCGATGCCGACGCCGCGGAGGCGGATCGTTTCGCCATCTTCGCGCCCGTCGTCCACCACCCGCAAGAGTGCCATCGGCGGCCGGCGCAGGGGGCGGAAGGGAAACGCCTCGGGAGGGGGGCGGCGCACTCCCGAGCGGGGCGGAGAGACCGGTCGCGGGGGCTCCCCGGGCGCCGGGGTCTGGCGCAGCAGTTGGGCCCAACCATCGAACGAATCGAACAGCGACCCCGGCCCGGAGGAATCGGCGCCGGAGGGGAATTCAGCATCGGCGGTGCTCATGAAACCGCACCCTCGGTGGTTGGTGGGGGCCGTGGCCCCCGTGGCCCCTTTGCCATGCTACGCCGGATCGCCACCGGCCCCAAGATGCCGCGCACGGGGATCGGGCGCTGGTATCGTTGCCAGACCGCGGATCACCCGCCGTCGCCGGCGACGGCCCGCCGCCGCGGCTGTATCCCGGGGGCCTGTCATGGAGAACTCAGCGACGGAGGGGCTCGTCGCCGCCCCATTCACACCCCTGTCGGCCGACGGCCGTCTGCGTGCCGAGCTCATCGGGCCCTACGCGGCCCATCTGGCCGGTGCCGGCGTGGTGGGGGCGTTCGTCTCCGGGACGACCGGCGAAGGGGTCTCTCTCACCGTCGCCGAGCGACAGCAGGTGGCGGAACACTGGGTGCACGGCGCGCCGCCGGGATTCCGGGTGTTCGTCCACGTCGGCACCGCGTCGCTGGCCGACAGCCGGGCGCTCGCCGCGCATGCCGCCGGATGTGGGGCCCACGGGATCGCCTGCATGGCCCCCTTCTTCTTCCGCCCGGTCGGGGTCACGGGCCTGGTCGAGTGGTGCGCGGCAGTGGCCGCGGCGGCACCTCACACGCCATTTTACTACTACCACATCCCGTCGATGACCGGGGTGCAGGTGTCGGTGGCCGAGTTCCTCGACGAGGCCGGCCCACGGATCCCGACCCTGGCCGGAGTGAAATTCACCCACGACGACCTCGACGACCTCTCCCGGTGCCTGGAGGCGGCCGGCGGGCGGTACGACATCCTCTTCGGCCGTGACGAGCGCCTCGTCGAGGCCCACCGGCTCGGCGTCCGCGGTGCGGTGGGCAGCACCTACAACTTCGCCCCCCGACTGTTCCGCGACATGATCGCGGCCGAGGAGCGCGGGGAGCACGACGCGGCTGATCGTCTCCAGGCCGATGCCGTGCGGCTCATCGAGGGGCTGGCGGCGTGCTGCGCGCAGCCCCTGCCGGCATTCAAGCAGGCCATGGCGATCGTGGGGCTCGAGTGTGGTCCGGTCCGCCCCCCACTCGTCACGGCCACCGCGGAGCAGGGGGCGCGCATTGCCGCCGTCCTCGCGGCCCATGGATTGACCGGAAGTGACGGCGTCAGTCGGTGGTGACGGTGCCAGTTTCGGTACCGCCGGCGAGACCGTGGCCTGCCGCCAGGCGCACGACGAGGTGGAGGAGGAAGCCGATCGGCCCGAGGAGGAACGTCAGCCCCAGGGCGAGCGTCCGTAGTGGCCAGGGAATGCCACGCCGCACGGCGTCGCGCGCCACCCAGGCGCCGACGACCATGTCGAAGACCAGGTAGTGCGTCCAGGCGGCGGCCAGCACCCAGTCGTCGGCGAACGCCCCACGCAGTCCCGCGAGCGTGGTCAGGTCGCCCGGTGGGGGGCCGCCGAGCACGAGTTTCGCCACGATGACCAGGCAATAGGCGGCGGCCAGCAGGCCGGGCACCACCGTCGCGCACACCACTCCGGAGACGAGCCGGCGCCCCGGCGCCAGCAGGAGGGCGATCCAGGCCAGCAGCGCCACGGTGTTGGTGACGCGGAAAAACGCCTCCGCCGTCGGTGTCATTGCGAGTCCTCCACGGGGTTCCGGACCGACCGCACAACTCCAAGGGCTGCATGGTGTTGTGGATTCGGCTGGCGGGAAAGCCCGACTTTGGCGCACGACATGCAGTTCGGCCGATCGCTTGGCGGATGGTTGGCACTCCGTTAGGGTTCTGCAGTCAGACTTCCTCTCCGGAGGGGAGGCTGTGGCTCCCGGCCACTTGGCTCTCCCCGTCAATTCCCGGCAGTTCTCATCCGAGGCGGATCGGGAAACGAACTGCTGCCCGCCTCCCAGCCGC
>RFRL01000064.1 GCA_009924545.1 Planctomycetia bacterium
CCCGCTCCGGTCCCAGTTCCAGTTCCGGCTGCCATCCCCACGGCCCCGAACGGTGCGGTCGCCCCCGAGCCGGTCGAGGCGCCTCCCGCAGCACCTGCCGCCGAGGCCCCGGTGGCCCCCGCGCCCGCGGCTGCCGTGGCGCCTCCCGCGCCGGCCGCTCCGGTCAAGGGGGGCGGCCGCGCCGCCGCGGTGCCGGTGACCGAGTCGGCGATCCGCGTCGACGTCGGCCTCCTCGGGTCGCTCGTCGATCTCGTCGGCGAGTTGGTGCTGGCACGCAACCAGCTCCAGGCCACGGTCCGCCGCCTCTCGGCGACGGCCGGAGGCGAGGACTCCGAACTCCTCAAGGTGGCCCACCGCATCGACACGGTGACCGCGGCGCTGCAGTCGGCCGCCCTGAAGACGCGGATGCAGCCGATCGACCAGGTGTTCAACAAGTTCCCCCGGTTGGTCCGCGACCTGGCCGTGGGCTGCGGCAAGGACGTGCAGCTCTCGATCCACGGTGCCGACACCGAACTCGACCGCTCGCTCATCGAGACGATCCGCGACCCGCTCACCCACCTCCTCCGCAACGCCGTCGATCACGGCATCGAGCCGCCGCAGACGCGGCTCGAGCGCGGCAAGCCGGCGGCCGGCAAGCTCGCCCTCCGCGCCTTCCACGAGAGCGGGCAGGTGACGATCGAGATCACCGACGACGGCGGCGGGATCCGCGTCGATGCGGTGCGCGAGAAGGCGATCGCCCGGGGCCTCGTCTCGGCGGAGCAGGCGGCGCTTTTGTCGGACGAGCGCGTGTTCCAGTTCATCTTCGAGCCGGGATTCTCCACCGCCGCCACGGTCACCAGCATCTCCGGCCGCGGCGTCGGCATGGACGTGGTGCGGACCAACATCGAGGCCATCGGCGGCACGGTCGAGCTCGACAGCCGGCCGGGCGTCGGCACCACCGTCCGCGTGCGCATCCCCCTCACGCTGGCGATCATGCCGGCGCTCATCGTCCATGCCGGCGGTCAGCGTTTCGCCATCCCCCAGGCGGCCGTCCGCGAACTGATCGCCCTGGGCAGTTCGCGGTCGGCGGCCGTGGTGGAGGGGCTCGAAGGGGCGCCGGTGATGCGCCTCCGCGACCGGCTCCTCCCCCTGGTGTTCCTCCGCGGGTTGCTCGCCATCGACGGCGAAGCGGCACCGGCCGCCGGCCGCGTGGCGCCGGCCGCGGGCACGGTGGTGGTGCTGCGCGTCGATTCCCAGGAGCTCGGTCTGGTGGTCGATGGCGTGGCCCGCGCGGAAGACATCGTCGTCAAGCCGATCGCCCGGGTGCTCGTCGCCCTCGGTGTCTACGCCGGCGCCACGGTGCTCGGCGACGGCGACGTGGTGCTGATCATGGATCCGCGGGGCGTGGCCCAGGCGGCGCGGATCCCCGCGCGGCCGGGCGACGAATCGCTCGCGGCCGCGGCGCCCGCGGCGGCGCGGCCGCGCTACCTGGTCTGCGAGACCGGGCGCGGCCGGCGCATGGCGGTGCCGCTGGAAGACGTGCAGCGGCTGGAGACCTTCCCCCGGGAGCGGCTCGAGGAGGCGGCCGGTCGGCTCGTCGCCCACCGCGAGGGGCATCTTCTCGCCCTGGCCGACATCGACGCCATGGTGCAGGGGGCGGCGGAACCGATCACCGGGGGCGTGACCGCAGTCATCCTCCCGTCGGCACGCGGCGACGTCGGCCTGCGCGTCCGCCGCATCCTCGAGGTGGTCGAGCCCGCCCTGCCGCTCGACCCGGGCCTGGCGGCCACGGGGCTGCTCGGCACGGTGGTCATCGACGGCCGGGCGGTCGAGGTGGTCGACGTGCGCGGGGCGCTCGCCGCGCCGGCACCGCGGCTGGTGGCCGGGATGGTGACCCGATGATCGCCGCCAGCGGAGGACGGTCCGGTCCGGGAAACGGAGCGGCGGTGCTGCGCTGCTGTGCCTTCCAGGTGGCCGATCGGTGGTTCGCCATCGAGACGGCGCGGATCAGCGAGGTGCTCCGTGGCCAGCGCACGACGCCCGTGCCCTTGGCGCATCCGGCGGTCCGCGGCCTGCTCAATCTGCGTGGGCGGATCGTGCCGGTGATCGACATGCGGATCCGTCTCGGCCTCGCCGCGGCGACCGCCGCCGCGGACGTCGCCGGGCGGACGATCATCGTCATCGAGGTCGACGACGAGGCCTTCAGCCTGCTCGTCGACCGGCTCGCCGACGTGGTGGAGATCCCGGTGCGGTCGATCGAGCCGCCGACCACGGCCGACCGGCCCGGTCAGGACGCGATCGACGGGGTGTGGGCGGCACGGTTCGGACTGATGCATCTGCTCGACACGGGGCGACTCGTGGCGGGCATCGCGGCAGCGACCGCGGAAAGGAAAGCGCGATGAACAGCGTGGCGAACGGTGCCGAAGCGGGGTCGTGGCTGGGGCGGCTGGGGCGGTTCCTGGGGAATCCCCTGCTGGTGGCCCTGCTCGTCATGTCGCTCTTGCCCCTGGCGCTGACGGGGTTGGCCACCTCCTGGCTCTCCAGCCAGTCGCTCACGCAGGCCGCGGAGCGGCAATTGGAGGTGGCGCGCACGATCACCGGCCGCCGTGTCGGCGACTACTTCGCCAACCTGGAGAACCAGCTCCGGGCCCTCGCCGAGGACCGGATGGTGCTCGCGGCCCTGCCCGCCCTCCGCGACGGCTTCGCCACGGTGCTCACCGACGAGGAAGTGGACGCCGACGAACTGGCCGCGGCGCGCCGTGACCTGGCCGGGTTCTACACCGGCGTGTTCGCGCCGGAGTACCTGCGGCGCAGCGGCAGCGACGTCGCCGCGGCGGGGCTGGCCGACGTCCTCGGCGACCAGGCCGCCTGGCTCCAGGCGCGCTACATCCAGGGCAACGAGCACCCGCTCGGTTCGAAGCAACTCCTCGACGCGGCCGGCAACCGCTCGGCCTACGACCGGGCCCACGCCCTCTACCATCCGATCCTGCGCAGCTTCGTGGAGAAGTTCGGCCTCTACGACCTGTTCCTCGTCGATGCCCGCGACCAGACGGTGGTCTACTCGGTGTTCAAGGAAGTCGATTTCGGTGCGTCGCTCGCCGCCGGCCCGCTGGCGCAGTCGACGTTCGCCGCCGCCATCCGCCAGGCGCTGGCCGCCGGCCGCCGCGACGCCGTGGCCGCGGGGCGCTTCGAGCCCTACCTGCCGTCGTACGGCGCCTCGGCCGGGTTCATCGCCGCGCCGATCCTCGACGGCCGCACCGTGATCGGGGCCATCGCCTTCCAAGTCCCGATCGACAAGCTCAACGCCATCGTCGGCGAGCGCGCCGGGCTGGGGGAGACGGGGGAGACCTACCTGGTGGGGCCCGACCGCTTGTTCCGCACCGAGTCGCGCTTCACGGAACAGCTCGGGTTGAAGACGACGGTTGGCAACCCCAAGATCAAGGTCGACACGGCCGCGGTGAAGGCGGCCCTCGACGACGGGACCGCCGGCACCGGCCGGATCCTCGACTACCGCGGGCAGGCGGTGCTCTCCTCCTGGGAGCCGGTCACCGTCCACCGCGGCGACGGCGCCGGTGATCCCCCCGTGACATGGGCGGTGGTCTCCGAGATCGACGTTTCGGAGACCGAGGCCCCGATGCGGCGGCTGCGCTGGTTCTCCCAGCTCATTTTCGGCCTCACCACCCTCGGGGTGATCTGGCTCTCCACGCGCATCGCCGGCCGCTTCACCCGGGCTACGCGCCGCCAAGCGGCGCTGGTTGATGGCATCAAGGGCAACACCCACACCCTCGCCAGCGCCTCCGAGGAATTGACCAGCGTCAGCCAGCAGATGAGCGCCGCGGCCGAGGAGACGACCGCCCAGGCGAACCTCGTCTCCGCCGCCGCCGAGCAGGTCAGCAGCAGCACCAAGACGGTGTCGGGCTCGGTGGAGAGCCTCGTGTCCAACATCTACGACATCGCCAAGAACGCCCAGGATGCCGCCGCGGTGGCCCGCCAGTCGGTGGAGATGGCCCGGGCCACCAGCCGGACGATGGACGAGCTCGGCAGCTCCAGCGCCCAGATCGGCCAGGTGGTGAAGGTGATCAACTCGATCGCCGAGCAGACCAACCTCCTGGCCCTCAACGCCACCATCGAGGCGGCGCGGGCGGGGGAGGCGGGCAAGGGCTTCGCTGTCGTCGCCAACGAGGTGAAGGAACTGGCCCGCGAGACGGCCAAGGCCACCGAGGACATCGCCGGGCGCATCGAGGCGATGCAGGGGGACACGAGCCGGGCCGTGGCGGCGATCGCGGAAATCGTGGCGGTGATCGAGAAGATCGACGCCTTCCAGACGAAGATCGCCACCGCGGTCGAGGAGCAGTCGGTGACCACCAGTGAGATCGGCCGGAACATCGCCGAGGCCACGACGGGCTCCACCGAGATCGCGCAGAACATCGGCCAGGTGGCCCAGGCGGCCCAGAGCACAGCCGAGGGTGCGGCCAACACCCAGGTCTCCTCACAGGAGCTGGCCCGCCTGGCCCACGACCTGGCGCGGCTCGTGGAGGAATACCGCTCCTGACGCGGGGCGGTTGGCGGCCGCGACTCGCCGGGGATACTGGAGTTGTCCGCCCCCCCTGCCGCGGGTGACGCCGTGAACGCGCTGATCGTCGACGACTCCAAACCCGCGCGGACGATCCTCTCCCGGGTCCTCGCCGGACTCGATTTCCACTGCCACGAGGCGGCCCACGGCCAGGAAGCCCTCGAGCTCCTCCCGCGCATCCCCCGGCCCGACCTGGTGACGATCAACCTCCACATGCCGGTGATGGACGGCATGGAGTTGATCGGCCGGCTGCGCCGCGATCCGGCGTGGCGCGGCCTCCGGCTCCTGATGGTGTCGGGGGAGCAGGACCAGGCGCGCGTCGCCGCCGCCCTGGCCGCGGGAGCCGACCAGTTCGTGGCCAAGCCGTTCACCGCCGAGGCGATCGCCCGGGCCCTGGCCGGGATCGGCGTGGCGCGGCGCCCGGTGGTGGCGTCGGCGCCGATCCGCGTGCTCGTGGTGGACGACTCGGCGGTGATCCGTAACGTCCTCACGACGACGCTCGCCGCCGAGGCGGGGATCGCCGTGGCGGGCACGGCCGCCGACGGCCGGCAGGCCCTCGACCGGATCGCCAGCGATGCCCCCGACATCGTCCTCCTCGACGTGGAGATGCCGGTGATGGACGGGATCACCGCGCTCCGCGAGCTGCGCCGCCTCCGGCCGCGCCTCCCGGTGGTGATGTTCTCGAGCCTCACCGAGCGCGGTGCCAAGGCGGCGATCGACGCGTTGGTCAGCGGCGCCAACGACTACGTCGCCAAACCGAAGGGGGGCGCGCCCGACGAGGTGGCGGCGCGGATCCGTGCCGAGCTGGTCCCCAAGATCCGCCAACTCGTCCCCCGCGGCGTCGCCGGCGACCTGCCGTCGGTCGCGGCCCCCCTCCCGGCAGCGCCCGCGCGGCGCCCGCCGCGCGAGGCGGTGGCGGCGGTGGTGGTGGCGGTGTCGACCGGCGGTCCCAACGCCCTGGCTGGGTTCCTCCCCGGCTTCGTCGCCGGCGCCGGGGTGCCGATCCTCGTGGTGCAGCACATGCCGCCGATGTTCACCGCCCATCTCGCCGAGCGTCTGGCGCGGATCTGCGGCACTGACGTGCGCGAGGCGGCCGACGGGGAGGTGCTCCGCCCCGGCCGCGTGCTCCTCGCCCCCGGCGGCCACCACATGAAGGTGGTGCGCGGCGACGCCGGCGTGGCGGTGGCACTCTCCGACGAACCGCCGGAGAACGCCTGCCGGCCCGCGGCCGATCCGCTGTTCCGTACCGCCGCCGCGGTGTGGGGGGCGGGCACGCTGGGTGTGGTGCTCACGGGCATGGGCCGCGACGGCCTGGAAGGATCGCGGTCGATCGTGGCCGCCGGCGGGGCGGTGATCGTGCAGGACGAGTTCACCAGTACGATCTGGGGCATGCCCGGCCACGTCGCCCGGGCCGGACTGGCCGACGCGGTGCTGCCGCTGTCGCAGCTCGGGGCCGAGGTGGCCCTGCGGCTCAAGCGGCGCGGTGGGTGAGCCGCCGAACGGGGATCGCATGGTCAGCGCCGCCGACTTCGCCTGCATCCGCGAGTTCCTCCGCCGGCGCAGCGGCGTGGTCATCGACGCCTCCAAGGGCTACCTCGTCGAGGCCCGCCTCCTCCCCGTGGTGCGCCAGCACCGCTACACCGGCCTCGAGGTCCTCTTCGGCCGTCTCCGGCAGGGGGGTGACCTGGCGCTGGAACGCGACGTCCTCAACGCGATGATGACACATGAGACCTCCTTCTTCCGCGACAAGAGCCCGTTCGAGACGGTGAAGAAGATCCTCCCCGACCTCCTCCAGCGCCGCAGCGTGTCGCGGCACCTGACGATCTGGTCGGCCGCCGCGTCGACGGGGCAGGAGGCCTACAGCCTGGCGATGCTCCTCGGGGAGCACTTCCGCGGCCTCCTCGCCGGCTGGCGGGTGCGGATCCTCGCCACCGATATCTCCGACGTCGTCCTCGAACGGGCCCGCGCCGGCAGCTACAGCGAGCTGGAGGTGGCCCGGGGGCTGCCGGCGGAATACCGGCAGAAGTACTTCGTGCCGTTGCTTGGCCGGTGGAGCATCGCGCAGGACTGCCGGAAGATGGTGGAGTTCCGCCAGTTCAACCTCACCGGATCGTGGCAGGGGATCCCCGCCTGCGACATCGTGTTCCTGCGCAACGTGCTCATCTATTTCGACATCCCCACGCGGAAGGCGATCGTGGAGCGGATGCGGACGGTGCTCCGCCCCGACGGTTGCCTGTTCATCGGCGGCGCGGAAACGCTCCTCGGCGTGAGCGACTCTTACGACCGCATCGAGGGGGTGGGGTGCGGCTACTACCGGCCGAAGCCGCCGCGCTAGCCACCTCTGCCACCCCACCCGCGGAGCCCGGAACTGGCGGCCGTTGGTCGCGATTGCGGCCGCCCCGGCCGCGAGCAGGAACGGCCGCCATTGGCGGCGCACCGCCGGGAAAACGATCGCCAGCGAGGCGGCTCACCACCGGGACGACGTGGGGACTGCGGATCACCGCGTGGCGGATCACCCCGCCGTGGGACCGTTCCATTCCAGGCACAGGATCGAGACGTCGTCGAGCGGGCCCTTGGGCTGGCACCACGCCTGCACGCTCTCCAGGAGCCGGACGACGTTGGTGTCGACCGAGTCGGCACGGAGCGACTCGACGAGGCTCGTCATCCGCTCGTTGCCCATCTGTTCGAGCTTCTCGTCCATCGCCTCCGGCACGCCGTCGGAGTAGAGGATCACCCGGTCGCCGGACTGGAGCCGGAGGACCTCCTCGGTGAACTCCACGTCGGGCACGAACCCCACGGGGAAGCTCTCCACCTCGTGGAGCTTCAAGGGGCCGTTGTGCGGCACGTGGAGGAGCGGCGGATGTCCCCCCGACACGAAGCGCAGCACGCCCGTGGGCACGTGGAGCACGCCGTAGACGATCGTGAAATAAAGGCCCGCCTGGTTGTCGGCCTGGAACAGGTTGTTGAGCTGCGTCACCACCTCCCCCGGGGGCACGACCACCGGCTTGCCGCCGTCGGCGCCCGGGCGGAGGAGGAGCGAGGTGTCGGAGACCCGCGGGGTGAGGAACGCCCCCACCGTCACCGCCAACAGCGAGCTGGGCACGCCGTGGCCGCTGACGTCGACGACGAACATCCCCACGTGCTCGTCGTCGAGGGGGAAGATGTTGAGGAAGTCGCCGGCCAGTTCGTTGCAGGGCACGTAGCGCCAGGCGGCGGCGGTGGCCGGCACGGCGAGGGCCGACTGCGGCAGGAGCGACTGCTGCACCTTGGCGGCCGCCTGCAAGTCGCGGGTCATCCGCTTGTTGCTGCGCTCGATCTGCTCGTTGACCCGCACCAACTCGGTGTTGGTCTTCTGGAGCTGGTCGCGGGCGACCGACAGCGACTGGTTGGTGGCGATCAGTTCTTTGTTCTTGGTGACGGCGTTCTCGAAAATCGACACCAGGAGGTTGAGCACCTGCTGCCGGCCGGCGTTCACCTTGAACGTCTGGCCGGCGACCGTGACCTCCATCTCGCTCCCCGCCGCGGCGTCGGCGGCCGCCAGGGGAGTGGCGAGGAGCGAGTCCATGCGGCCGAGGAGGTATTCCGGCTCGTAGGGCTTGGTGACGTAGTTGTCGGCCCCGGCGTCGAGGCCGCGGATGATGTCCACCGGGTCGCCGAGCGACGAGAGGAGAATCAGCGGGATCGTGCGCAGCTCGGGATCGGTCTTGACGATCTTGCAGAACTCGTAGCCCGTCATCTCCGGCATCTCGATGTCGGAGATGATGATGTCGGGCCGCCGCTCGCGCACCAGGGCCAGGGCCTTGCCGCCGTCGGCCCCCCAGCGCACGGTGTGGCCGGCCTCCGTGAGGCGTCGCTCGAGGAGCTTGGCCTGGATCTTGCTGTCCTCGGCGATCACCACGTCGACCGGATGACGGGCCCGGGGCGGAGCGGGCGCGGCCGCGGATTCTGGCGAGGACATGCGGGGTGTCCGGGGGGGCGGGAACCGGGGACATGGCCGGGCGGAAGCGCCCGGTCAGGCGAACTTCGACAGCGCCTCGGGCATGTCCTTGTGGATGGCGAACAGCTTGTTGAGGTTGGTGAGCTTGAAGACCTCGTAGATCTGCGGGTGGATGCTGCACATCTTGAGGCGCCCCTTGAGCGTGGTGCCGACCTTGCGGTGGATGGTGCCGAGGAGGCCGAGGGCCGCGCTCGACATGAACTCCACTTGGCTGAAGTCGAGGAGCAGGTCGAGGCCCTGCCGGTCGCCGATGAGGCGGAGGAGCTCCACCTTGATCTCGTCGAGCGCCGTCTCGTCGAGGATCTTCTTGTCCTTGAACTTCGCGATCTCCACCTTGCCCTGCTTGGTCACGTCGATCCGGCGGAACGGGTCTGCGGTCATCGGCATCCTCTGATGGCTATGGCTCCCGCCGGCGGCGGGCGCTGCGGAAAAATCGGAACACAGACAAGAAAAAACGGTTCGTCACCGCGTCACCCGGAGGCGCGGGCCGTTCAGCCGGCGGCCGCGGCGTCCCCATGCCGCTGCCGCGACATCGTCCCGGGTCCCGTGTACGTTGTCGCATCACCCCGCTATGGGACGCTTCCAGTGTATCCGACGTCCCGGGCGATGCCGCGCGGGGCACCGGCTTGGCACCGTGGGCACTCCCGGCCGGCAGCTTCGGGAAGGGTGCCACGAGCCCGCCGCCCGCGAAACTGGACGTTTTCGCGGCGACCTGGGTGCGGACGAGGGCGTTGGAGGGACTTTGTTCACCGGGCCCTGGACCGTCAGGGAGGAGCCGACTCGGCCCGGCCGACTGCGGTCGCTCCCTCGGCGCGCGTGGAAAGGTGTTCGTCGAACCAGGCCACCATCGCCGCCACCGCCGCGGCCAAGTCTTTTCCCTGGAAGCCGTGGCCGGCGTTCTCCATCACCACAAGTCGCGACGGCACACCCTTGGCCGTGAGGGCATCGTGGATCCACCGGCTGTGGTCGGCGGGCACGAGCTCGTCCTTGCCGCCGGCGATGAGGAGGGCGGGGGCGTCGTCGGCCGACACCGCCAAAAGCGGCGACATCCGCGCCGCCTCCGGCTGGTCGAGGTCGAGGGCGGGGAAGCGGTCGTACTGCTTGTGATGGTCGGGAGCGCTCCAGGCCACGCCGCGGAGGTCGGTGGGGGCGACCCAGGCACAGGCGGCGCGCACGCGGGCGCTGGTCTGGAGCACCGGGTCGGCGGCGGCATCGTCGCCGTCGTCGCCGGTGGTGGCGAGCATCAGCGAGAGGTGGCCGCCGGCGCTCATGCCGAACACGCCGATGCGCTCGGGATCGACGCCCAGCCGGGCCGCGTGGTGGCGCACGTAACGCACGGCGAGGCGGACGTCGTCGACCGCCTCGGGGATGGTGAACTTAGGGCTGCTGCCGTGCCGCACGGCGATCACCGTGTAGCCGCGGTCGGTGAGTGGCTGGAACATCTGCAGCGCCTGGGCCGGCGGCATCCACGCGGAATACCATCCGCCGCTGACCATGAACAGGAGCACCGCGCCGTTGGCCCCGGTGGCCGGGCGGAACATGTCACAGGTCATCGCCAGACCGTGCTTGTGGCCGTAGACGATGTCGGGGGTGATCGTCACCTCGCCCGCGCCGACCGGCCCCGCCACCGCGAGGATCGCCACCACCGGGCCGACCCGGCTCCACCATCCGCGCTCCCGGCCATGCATGGATGATCCCCTCCAAAGTGTCCCACCGAACGGAGGTGCCGCGCCGGCTGTCGAACGGTTCAAAACCACCGGTAGACGGTATCCGCCGGTCGACTGGCACCTCGCCGCGACGTATCCTAACAAACGCGGTCGCCGCTCCGGTTGAGTCGGTGACCCACCGATCGCAGCCCACGGTCCGATCGCCTCCCACGGTGGGACAGCCCCTCGCCCGGCGGCGTGGGGGGACGCCCGGCGACCCACCCGACGGTGGCCCGGGGGCTGGCCGCAACGGTGGCTCCCGTCGGGCGTTTTTCATCCGGATTGTTGCACTTGGGCTTTTTCAATCGGGCTTGTTCAACCTCGCCGTTTTCATTTCCGTCGTTCACCACGTTGTTCCCGCCCCGCGTCGCTCCCGACCACTGGAAACCACCGATGGCGCAGCTCATCAGCCTTCTTCTCGCCTACCCCAAGCCGGTGATCCGCGCCGGCCTCGTCAAGATGCTCGAGGGCTCCGGCATCAAGGTGGTCGGTGAAGCGAATCATGCCCGCGAGGCGGTGGCCATGGCGCGCAAGCTCAGCCCCGATGTGGTGCTCATCGACGCCATCCTCCCCGGCGTCGACAGCTTCGATGTCGTGCGCAAGCTGCGTTCGACCGTGCCCGACGCCAAGCTCCTCGTGCTCTCGGCCGTGGACAATCCCACCTACATGGCCCGGGCCCACGCGGCGGGGGCGACCGACTACCTGCTGGAGGAGTTGTCGGCCGACGACCTGGTGACGGCGGTGCGCGGTGCTGCTGCTGGCAAGCCGCCCGGGAAGGGGAGCCGCTACACCGCCTTCCTCTTTCAGTTGGAAACCCGCGAGTCGTCAGGCCCGGCGGCGGGAAAGCTCACGCCGCGCGAGCAGCAGGTGCTGCGGCACATCTCCCTCGGCCTCCCCAACAAGGAGATCGCCTCGTCGCTGGCCATCAGCGTGGAGACGGTGAAGGAGCACGTGCAGAACATCCTCCGCAAGATGGGCCTCAAGGACCGCACCCAGGCGGCGGTGTGGGCGGCGCAGCAGGAGCCCGCCTGACGCGCTGTCGCGCCATCCACGTGGGCCGGATCGGCCGGACATGCTCCAACTGCTCATCCGTCACGGCGAGAGCGTCTCCAACGTCGAGGGGCGCATCCAGGGCCAGTCCGACGTGCCCCTCTCGCCCCTCGGCCGGCGCCAGGCTCTCGACGTGGCGCGTTGGTTGACCGGTCGCGCTCGGCAGGGGGGCACGGCCCCCGGGCCGCCGGGGCGGATCGGGCCACCGGGCCGGATCGACGAGATCTGGTCGAGCCCCCTGGCGCGGGCCCGGGAGACGGCCCTGGTGATCGCCGCCGCCCTCGGTCTCCCGGTGCAGGTGGAGGAGCGGCTCGAGGAGCTCCACGCCGGCATCTTCCAGGGGCACCTGTGGTCCGACCTCGAGACCCGGTTCCCCGGGGAAACCGCGCGCTGGCGGTCGGGCGATCCCGACTACGCGATCCCCGGCGGTGAATCGCGGGCGGCGCTTGCCGCGCGCGGGCGCGCAACGCTCGAGGATCTCGCCCGCCGCCCCGCCGGCACGATCCTCGTCGTGGCCCACGGGGGGCTGCTCACCGCGGCGCTCGGCAGCCTCCTCGGCGGCGACCATCCGGCCCTCGCCGCCGCCGCCAGCCGGCCGTTCACGCGCTTGCCGGCCCTCGCCAACGCTTCGGTGACCCGCCTCGCCTGGCCCGGCCCGCGGCTGGAGGGCTTCAACGAAACCGGCCACCTCGGCGCCTTCGACGCCGCCGCGCCGGGCGGTGACGGCGCGTGACGGGAAGGGTGTGTCCGCGCTCCCCGGTGGTGGCCCGCGTGCCGCGGCGCAGGTCGATCGGGACCGATTGTGGTAGTCTCCCCGCCCTTCCACCACAGGGTCGCGCCCCCGGCCGCCCGCCTCGATCGGGTGCCCGCCATGCCGAGTGATTCCCCCGCCGCGCCGTTTGCCACCGATCCCGTGTTCGCGGCCGTGCTCGCCCGGATGATCGAGCGCCTCGATGCCCGGCTGTCGCCCGAGCAGCGGCGCCAGTTGGCCACGGCGATGCCGCACATCCTCTGGGAGTTTCCCGACGTCGGCGGTCGGCTCCACCTGGCCGCCACCCCCGCGGGGCTTTCCGTCGCCGATCCCGGCGCCAGCCCGCCGTTCGTGGTGCGGATGCCGCGGGCCACGCTCGAAGACGCGGCCTTCGGCCGGCGCTCGCTGGGGGCCTCGTTCATCGCCGGGAGGATCCACGTCCGGGGCATGAACCCGTTGCGGCTGCGGGAGTTCATCATGCTGGTCGAGCCGCTGCTGGAAAGCTACCGCGAGGCCCACCGTGAGCTCATCCCCGCGCCGTCACCGCCTCTATCGTGACGCCGACGCCGAACCCGGCGTCCTCGCCGACTGCACCGTCGCCATCCTCGGCTACGGCCTCCTCGGCCGGCCGCTGGCCCTGAACCTCCGCGATGCCCTCCCCGCCACGGCCGCGGCGCGGCTGGTGGTGGGGAGCGACGACGCCCCGTCGAGCGCCCGCGCCGTGGCCGACGGGTTCCAGCCGGTGAGCCTGTCCGCCGCGGCGGCCGCCGCCGACGTGGCCCTGGTGATGCTCCCCGACGAGGCCCAGCCGGAGCTCATGCCCGGCCTGATGGCGGCCTTGCGGCCCGGGGCCACGCTCGTCTTCGCCTCGGGCTATGTGCTGGCCTGGGATCTCGTCCAGCCGCCACCGGGGATCGACGTGGTCCTCTTCGCACCGCGGATGGGGGGCGACGCGATCCGGGAGCGCACCCTGTCGGGGAAGGGTTACTTGAGCTACCTCGGTGTCGAGCGCGACTCGAGCGGCCGGGCCCGGCCGCGGCTCCTGGCCCTGGCGAGCGCGGCCGGTTCGCTCCGCCACGGCGGGCTGGAGATGACCGCCCGCGAGGAGGCCCTCCTCGACCTGTTCATCGAGCAGGCGGTCGGCCCCTGGTTGGGGGCGGCGGTCCTCTCCGCGTTCCATGTGGGGATCGAGGCGGGGCTGCCGGCGCTGGGGCTGCTCCTCGAGATGTACCTCTCCGGGGAGATGGCGGAGACCTTCGCGCAGATGGCCAGCGACGGTTTCCTCCGCTCCACCCGCGCCCATGGCTATGCCGCCGCCTTCGGTGGCATGACGCGCGCCCTGTCGATCGACCGTGAGCAGATGGCGACGATGATGCGCGAGGTGCTCGCCGACATCGACAGCGGGGGTTTCGCCCGATCGCTGCAGGAGGAGCACGAGACGGGCTACCCGTGCAAGCCGTTCCTCGAGGAGGTGGTGGCCGACGAGGATCTCCTCAACGCCACCGAAGACGAGTTCCGTCGGCTGCGCGGGCTGGCGTGAGGCTGGCCTTCTGCCGGCGGCCAGCGGTGCTCAGCCGCGTGTGCTGCGGTCGCCTGCGTCTCCAGGCGCGGGCGGGGGGGATCGGCGCCGCGGCCGGGGGGCTGTGCGATTGTGCGGCGTTCACGCGGGCGGGCGTTGCGGTTTGCTGCAGCGGGCGCCGGGGGGTGAAGGCCCAAAACCCGGCGACTTCCTCGCGTGTACGGGTGTACTGCGTCGAGCCAACTGCCACCCCGAGTGGGGGATTGTCGCTCGGTGCACCGTCTGGTAGGACACTGCCCGAAGGTGGTCTTCCTGGTCACAAGCCAACCAACTCTCTCTTCGAGCAGTCCTGGAACCGCTCCTGCAAGCACGTTGACAACCGTTCGCGGTGGACCTGATCGCTGTCGCGATCGGGTACCTGGTCGCAAGTGCGACGGGCGCCTTTTCGCTATCGCGAGTGGGCGCGAACGGGTTGTCTTCTCGAGTGCTGCGTGGTGATGCCGCACCGTTTGTCCGGGTGCTGCGCTCACTGGCTTCGTGCGCTGCCGTTCCGCCATCCGTGACCGGGTGGTGGTGACCGTGCGCATGGCGGCAGGTGCTGCGCCGTCCGGGGGATGGCATCCACCACGATCGATCCCCGCAGGGGCGTTCACGGTCGGTGCTCTGCACCGGGCCGCAGCGCGCTTGCCTGCGGGAACCCTGCCTGCGGGAACCCTGTCGCGCTGGCGGTGCGTTGCCTGCGCGCCGCAGCGCCCATGTCCCGTCATTCCGTCGTCCCGTCATTCCGTACCCGAACCCGTTTCCATTCCATCCTGTTGGAGGTTGCTTCATGCACCGCGCCGTGCCGTCTGCGCTGTCGATGCTCCGTTCCGCGGCCCTCGGGGCCGCTGCCGCGATCCTGGTGGTGACGTCGCTGCAGGTCGCGGCGGTGCCCGCCGCCGAGTTCACCAATCCCGCGTCGTTCCTCTCCGGAACCTCTCCCAGCGGCATCGCCTGGTCGACCGTCGCCACCGGTTCCTCCCTGCCGATCCGCTCGACCGGGACCAGCAACGGCGCCGCCGGGGCCGTGGCCTATTTCGACACCACCACCGGCCGGATCCAGATCGACCCCAAGGGCTGGAACCTCTCCCTCTTCAACATCACCTACACCACGTGAACACGTCGGGAACGACGCCGGGGCCGTTCGCCTACGTCACGGGCACGAGTCCGACCACCAGTATCGTCTCGACCGCCACGGGCGCGGCCGGGCAGAACACCCTTCCCGCCGGCACCTGGACGATCATCACGTGTGCTCCGGCGCGGATCGCCGGCACCGTGAGCCTTGTCAGGAGCCCGACACTCGCCACGACGTACGACCCCGGCAACGGTGCGGGGAGCGGGTCGAGCCCCTACTCGACGAGCCCCAACGGCACCCCCACCGTCGCGGGTTGGTTCACCCAGCCCTGGTCGTTTCCCTACATCGGTGACGCCGCCAACAGTGGCACGGGCCTGGTGACGAGCGGCTCGGTTGCATCGATGTCGATCGAGTACTTCAAGACGTTCGGTGTCAACGGCAACGCCAACGCCAACATCCTCGGGTACGGCAACTACCAGGCGACGTTCCAGTACACGATCGACGGCGTCACCGGTAACCAGGTGGGGGCGATGATCCCCTATGCCAGCACCGTCCTGCCGAAAGACCTGATCTGGAACACCACCAGCGGCACCTGGAACACCTCCGCCACCAACTGGACCACCAGCGGCGGCGGCTCCTACGCCTTCGCGGCCGGGGACTCGGTGACCTTCAGCGGCACCGGCGGTGGCACGGTGACCCTCTCCGGGTCGCTGGCCCCCAGTGCCGTGACCGTGTCGGCCACGGCGGGGACCTACACCCTCCAGTCCTCATCGGGCAACCAGATCACCGGGACGACGGGCCTGACGAAGTCGGGTGCCGGCACGCTCACGCTCGCCGGGCCGAACGCCTATTCCGGGACGACGAACCTCCAGGCAGGCACGATCCGCGCCGGCAGCGACGGCGCCTTCGGCAGCGGCACGCTCGATCTCGACGGCGGGACGCTCGCCTCCGACGGGGCTGGCGCGCGGAGTTTCTCCAATCCGGTGGCGATCGGCGGTAACGTCACGTTCGGTGACGGCACCGGCACCGGCGCCGTGACCCTCGCCGGCGCAGTCGATCTGGGGGGGGCCACGCGGTCGCTCACCACCGTGGCCGACACCACCGTCAGTGGCACGATCAGCAACGGCGGCCTCACCAAGCTCGGTGCCGGCACGCTCACGCGGCACGCTCACGCTCACCGCCGCCAACACCTTCACCGGCGCCACCACCGTCGGCGCCGGCACGCTGCAATTGACGGGCGCAGGCGGGATCGCCGCCAGCTCGACCGTCACCGTGGCCAGCGGGGCGACGCTCGACGTGTCGGGGGTGACGGCGGGATGGCAAGTGGCCAGCGGTCAGACGCTCACCGGCGCGGGGAGCGTCGTCGGGCCGGCCACCGGCGCCGTCGGGTCGGTGGTCAATCCGGGCAGTGTCGGTGGCGTGGGCACGCTCAGTGCCACCGGCGGCTTCACCCTCCTGGGTGATCTCACGATCGACATCCTCGGCGGCACCATCGACCTCCTCGACGGCGCGACGGGGGCCTTGTCGATCGGGAGCGGGAGCGTGAGCTTCAACACCCTCTCGGCCCCGGTCGGGAACCTCGTGTTCGCCAAGTACCTGTCGCTCACCGGCGCGGCGTTCGCCAGTGTCAGCGGTCTGCCGAGCGGTTACTCGCTCGACTACAACTACCTGGGCGGCAACCAGATCGCGCTGGTGCAATCGGCGCCGGGCGTGCCGGAGATCGATCCGGCGGGGCTGGGGAGCGTGGTCGCCGTGGTGGGTGGCGCCCTGGGGCTCGTGGAGCGGCGCCGGAGGCGCCGGCGCTCGCCGCGCGGTTGACTGGCGCGGCCAACGCTCGATCGATCACCGCCCCGCGGCGAAAGCGCGCCGCGGGGCGGGATGGCCGCGCGGCATGTGGCGAACGCCATCCCGGCTGCTGTCATTCCTGCGACTGTCACACCGGCGACCTTCATCCGGGGTTCACGGGGCGAGTCGCTCGACGAGCCAGCCGCCCGGTGCGTCGCGGCAGAAGCGGAGCCGATCATGGAGTCGGCTCGGCCGCCCCTGCCAAAACTCGATCCGCTCTGGCACCAGACGGAAGCCCCCCCAGTGTGGCGGCCGCGGGATCGCCGCGTCGTCGGCGTGCGCGGCCCGGAAGGAAGCGTAGAGGGCCTCGAGCGCCGTGCGGTCGGCGATCACCGCGCTCTGCGGGGAGCTCCAGGCGCCGATCCGCGACGTGCTCGGCCGGCTGTGGAAGTAGGCATCGGACTCGGCCGCCGTCGTCCGCTCCACGCGCCCCTCGATCCGCACCTGTCGCTCGAGGATCGTCCAGTGGAAGGTGAGTGCCGCGTGGGGGTTGGCGGCCAGTTCGCGCCCCTTGCGGCTGTCGTAGTTGGTGAAGAAGCAGAAGCCGCGGGCGTCGAAGCCGCGCAGGAGCACGATCCGCGCCGACGGCCGGCCGTCGGGTGTGGCCGTGGCGAGGGTCATCGCCTCCGGCTCCGGCACGCCGGCGGCGACCGCGGCGTCGTACCACAGGCCGAACTGGCGGATCGGATCGCGCTCCACCGACCCCTCGTCGAGCGCGCCCTGCTCGTATTCCTTGCGGCCGTGGGTGGTCCTCGGCTCCATGGCGGATGCTCCTGACAGGGCCGCAACGCGGCGACGGGGTGGGGCTCGACAGGATAGCCGCGGCGGCCGGCGCGGGCGCGGCGGCATGGCGACGGCCCCCCGGTCGGGGATATCCTCGGCCGGACCGCGCTGGCGCTTCGGGCCGGCGGCGACGGGGAGCGGCCGGCATGACGCGGGAGTGGCACTACGCGATCGGCAACGAACGCTTCGGCCCGGTGGCGCCGGCCGAGCTCAAGGCACTGGCCGCCGCCGGCGGGCTCGGCCCCGACGACCTGGTGTGGAAGCCGGGGCTCACCGAGTGGGTGGCGGCGCGGAGCGTGCGCGGCCTGTTCGCCGGGGCGCTGCCGCCGCCGCTGCCGGCCGCCGCCGCCGCGCCGGGGGGGGAAACGGGCCTGTGGCGCGGCCGGCCGTCGCAGTGGGTCAACCTGCCGGTGTTCTGCCTGGGGATCGCCTTCTGTTGGTTGATCGTGCCGACGGTGTGGGCGGCGTGGCGTTTCCTCCAGCTGCGTTGCACCGGCTACGAGCTCACCACCGAGCGCCTGCGCGTGACCAGCGGAGTGCTGTCGCGGGTCACCGAGGAGATCGAGCTCTACCGGGTGAAGGACACGCGCCTCCACGAGCCGCTGTGGCTGCGGGTCTTCGGGCTCGGCGACATCGAATTGGTCACCAGCGACGCCACCGCGCCGCGCGCGGTGATCCGCGCCGTCCCCATCCACCAGGCGCGCGGCCTGCGCGAAACGATCCGCGGCCTCGTCGAGGGGCTCCGCGGCCGCAAGGGGGTGCGGGAGATCGACGCCACGTGAGGCGTGGCCACGGTCAGCAGCGACCCCTGTCAGAAGACGTATTCCAACCCCAACGTCAGCCCCTGGGCCCAGAAGTCGGTGGTGTGGAGGTTGAAGGCCGGCTGCGCCGCTCCGGAAAGGGCGCCCGGGGGAAACTGCGTCGGGTTCACGGTGGCGTCGACCTGTTGTCCGGCACGGGCCACCTGCGACCACCAGATGCAGGTGTAGCCCACCGAGCAGCGGAGCTGCGGGAGGATGCCGTAGTCGACCGCCACCCCCACTTCGCCGACCGCCGCGAAGGCGCTCGACCAGCGGTGGCCCGCGTTGGTCGGCTGGGCGAGGACGCCGCCGGGATTGGTGGAGACGACCGTCGCCGTGGTGGTGCCGTCGGGGTTGAGGACCGTCTGCGTGGCGGTGGTGAGGCCGCTGATCGAGCTGCCGATGCCGGTGCCACCGAAGCCCACCTTGCCGGTGGCCTGGAAACCCCAGCGGTGGTGCCACCAGCGCTCGATGAGGCCGAACTCACCGCCGTGGAACTGGTTGATGACGTTGAACTGGTCGACGCTCCCCACCGTCAGTTGCGGGTAGCCGCCCGGTGTGCCGGTGGAGATGACATTGTTCTGCGCCACGGCGAGGCGGTCGATGAGGCCGAAATAGCGGTAGCCGCCCACCAGATAGCGGCGGTGGAAGGTGTCGCAGACGAGCGAGTGGCGGAGGAGCAGTTCGGCGCCGTTGAAGAGGCTCGTTTCACCCGCCTGGATCGACTGTGCCAGGAGGGTCGGATCGACCGGCACCGCGCCGGGGAAGGGGACCACCAGCGCCGCCGGCAGGCCGGAGACGGCATCGACGTAGGGCCGCGCCAAGAGCGACCCGCCGGCGTTGCCCACGGCCACCCCCGGGCTGGCCAGCGCCAGTTCGAGGTAGCTGGCTTCAATGCCGTCGAGCTGCCGCGGGTCGAACCACACCCCCACGGTGAAGCGGCCACCGGGCCGCAGCGTGCCCGGCGCGTCGCCGCCGCCGAAGAGGATCGTCGTGCCCGGCTGGCCGATGATGCCGGCGCTCGCCGGCGGGGTTCCGGCGGGGCTGGCGGTGGCCAGCGCCGGGATGGTGTCGGCCGACGTCGCCCAGAGGAGCAGTTCCATGCTCGACCACAGCGTCCCCATGTAGCCCATGCGGAACATGCGCGTGTGGTCGCGGGTGCACCAGCACTGGCCGGGCGACTTGTGGTAGGCGTATTCCCCCGGCCCCATCCACGCCGGATCGACGAGGTTGCGGTCGCACGGTGAGGGGCCGAACGGCTCCTCGTACCAGGCGAGGCGGTGGTCGGGGTCGCCATCCTCGAACGGCGGCGCCCGCGCGGGATCGACACCCGCCCGTGGCCGCAACTGGTCGGGGATGGAGAACGGCTCCCGGTCGGTCGCCTCGTCGTCGGCCGATGCGGGATAGCCGAGCGGATCGGCGGCATGGGCGCCGGCGAGCCAGCCCGCCAGGACCAACGTCCCGCAGACCGTCCGCACGAGCCACTGGCCCGAC
>RFRL01000065.1 GCA_009924545.1 Planctomycetia bacterium
CCCGCCGTCTCCACCAGCCGCATGCAGGCCGCCGCCGTGCCACCGGTGGCCAGGACGTCGTCGATCACCAAGACGCGCGCCCCGGCCCGTGTGGAGAGCGTGCTGGTCTATTGAACGGGCCGCTGCGGGGCAGCGGGCGGGGCGTCTGAGCAGGGCCGCCGAGCCGGCTACACCGGCGCATGCGATGGACCGTCGCCGGCCGCGACGGCGGGCAACAGCGGTTTTTTCACTGCGGTCGATCCCCGAATTACGCTTGCAGGACGGGCCCGGCTCGGCCCCGTCCTTTCCCGCGAGAGTTGCCGATGAGTATCCCGACGGAGTTCCTGGTGGGGGCGAGTCTGATCCTGGGGTTGATCGCCCTGGTGATGCTCGTCCTCGTGGTCAACTACGGCCAACTGTGGTTCCAGGCCTACTGGTCGAAGGCCCCGATCTCGTTCCTCGAGTTGCTGGGAATGAGCCTCCGGAAGGTCAACGCGCGGACGATCGTCCAGGCGCGGATCATGGCCGTCCAGGCCGGGCTGGGGCGTGAAATCTCCTCGCCCAAGCTGGAGGCCCACTACCTCGCCGGCGGCGACGTGCCCCGGGTGATCCGCGCCCTGATCGCCGCCCACCGCGCCGACATCGACCTCGATTTCGACCGGGCCTGCGCCATCGACCTCGCCGGCCGCGACGTGCTCGATGCCGTGCAGACGAGCGTCAATCCCAAGGTCATCGACTGCCCCGACGGCGCCAGCGGCAAATCGACCCTCTCGGCGGTGGCCAAGAACGGCGTGGAGCTGAAGATCGCCGCCCGGGTGACGGTGCGGACCAACCTCCAGCAACTCATCGGGGGCGCCACCGAAGAGACGATCATCGCCCGCGTGGGCGAGGGGATCATCACCTCGATCGGTTCGGCGGAGAGCCACTTCGACGTCATGGAGCATCCCGACACCATCTCCAAGGCGGTGCTGCAGCGCGGGCTCGATGCCCAGACCGCCTTCCAGATCGTGTCGATCGACATCGCCGACATCGAGGTCGGCGAGAACATCGGGGCCCGCCTCCAGGCCGATCAGGCGGAGGCCGACACCCGCGTGGCCCGGGCCAAGGCCGAGGAGCGGCGCAGCTTCGCCATCGCGCGCGAGCAGGAGATGAAGGCGGCGACCGCGGAGAACCGGGCCCGGGTCCTCGAGGCGGAGGCCCTGGTCCCCAAGTCGATGGGGGCCGCCTTCCGGGCCGGTCGCCTCGGCAGCCTGGCGCCGGCCGGCGCGGAGCGAGGTGGCCCGGAGACTGGCGGGGTCTGATCGGCGGGAGGGAAGGGCTCAACGGGAGTGAACCGGGGGCAGGTGCCTGCGGCCGGTTTTTTTCCCAAGATCGACCGCCCCGCCTGCCGATGCAAAAGGGTGCGGGAAAGGCGGCGCTGCCCGGATGGCAGTTTCCGTCACGGTTCCGACCGTTCCGCCGCGACCAATTCCTCCGGTCGCGAGAGCCCCGGCAAGGGAGTGTGCCCATGGGAATGCGCAGGTTCCGCGTCTACACCGGACCGGAGACCGAGTCGGTCGGTACGCTCCAGGTGACTGCTGCCGACCAAGGAGTGCGGGTCACGCTCGGGGAAATCCTCCCGATCCTCGCCGACGCCGTGGCCAGCAATCGCACCTGGCTCACCGACTTCGAGGCCGACGAGCTGACCGTGTCGTCGGATCTCTACGACGTCCTCCAGGCCTACCGGCACTTCCGCCGCCCCGGCGCCTGAGGCACGGGTGTGATGGCAAGGGCCTGATGGCGGGGCGGGCGCCGGATGTAGACTCCCCGGACACGATCCCCGGGGAGGCCACCATCATGTCCGTCTGCCGCCGCGATTTCGTCGCCGGGGGCCGCGGCGCTGGCCGATGGACACCCGACCCCCGCCGCCGATCCGGCCCCCGCCTCGCGGACCACCGGTCCCGCCGACACCCTCCGCGTCGCCGTCATCGGCGTCAATGGTCAGGGTGGGGCACACATCGACAACTGGCTCGACACCCCGGGGTGCGAGCTGGTGGCGCTGTGCGACTGCGATCCGGGCCCGATCGGCCGGCACATCGACCGCCTCGGCCGCCGCGACCCGAAGCCGTCGCGCCTTCCCGAGGCGGTGGCCGACGTGCGCCGCCTCCTCGAGCGGAAGGACATCGACGCCGTCTCGATCGCCACCCCCAACCACTGGCACGCCCTGATGGCCGTGTGGGCGATGCAGGCCGGCAAGGACGTGTACGTCGAAAAGCCCTGCAGCCACACCGTCGAGGAAGGGCGGGTGATCGTCGACTGGGCGCGGAAGCTCGGCCGGATGTGCCAGATGGGGGCGCAGAGCCGGAGCATGACCGGGATGCGCGAGACGATCGATTTTGTCCGCAGTGGCAAGCTCGGCGACGTGAAGGTGGCCCACGCGCTGTGCTACAAGCGGCGCCCGAGCATCGGCCTGGTCAACACGCCGGCACCCCTGCCGCCGGGCCTCGACTTCGAACTGTGGGCCGGCCCCGCCCCCGCCGAGGTGCCGATCCGACAGCGCCTCCACTACGACTGGCACTGGGACAAGCGCACGGGCAACGGCGACCTCGGCAACCAGAATCCCCACGAGCTCGACAAGGCCCGCTGGGGACTGGGCAAGCAGGAATTCCCGCGCCGCGTCGTCAGCCTCGGTGGCCGTCTCGGCTACGTCGACAACGGCGACGTCGCCAACAGCCAGGTGACGCTCTTCCAGTGGGACGATGCTCTCCTCATCTCCGACGTCCGCGGACTGGAGATCAAAACTCCCGTCACCTTCGGGCTCGCCGGCGGCCCGCTCGCCGTCGGCAACATCTGGTGGGGCACGGAGGGCTATGCCGTGTCGACCAACTACCAGTCGGGGGCGGCGTTCGACTACGACGGCCATGAGCTAGGCAAGTGGAGCGGCGGCAACAGCCAGGCCCATTTCGACAATCTCGTCACGGCGATCAAGAGCCGCAACCACGCCGACCTCCACCTCGACATCGAGGACGGCCACCTGTCCAGCGCCCTGGCCCACCTCGGCAACGTCTCCTGGGCCCTCGGCGAGGCGGTGACCCCGGGCAGCCGGCCGGCGCTGGCCTCCGACCAGGAGGGGGTGCGGAAGACGTTCGAGAGCTTCGAGGCCCACCTCGCCGAGAACGACGTCGACTACGCCCAGACGAAGCTCTTCCTCGGCCGGCAGTTGGTGCTCGACCCCAAGACCGAGCGGGCCACCGACCCGGCGGCCAACGCCCTGTTCGGCAAGGCATACCGCAAGGGCTATGAACTGCCGCGCGTCTGACAGGACGGAAGGCCCCGGTGCGTGACCGCCGCGGCGGTCAGCCGTCGACCGGTTGCGGCGGGCCCGGCAGGTAGCGTTGCCAGAACTCCAGATCGAGCCAGCGGCCGAATTTGAAGCCTGCCTGGCGAACCGTGCCGGCGAGCGTGAACCCGGCCGCACGATGGAGCGCCTTGCTGGCGGCGTTGTCGGCGTCGATGCCGCCGACGAGCAGGTGCAACTCACGGGCGGTCGCCTCGGCGACCAGAGCCGTGAGCAACCGCCTCCCGACGCCGCGGCCGCGGTGCGCGGAACCGACATAGACGGAATGCTCCGCCGTGTACTTGTAGGCGGGGAACGAGCGGAACGGTCCCCAGGTGGCGAATCCCGCGAGCGTCCCGTCGGCGGCCTCGATGCCGAGCACGGGGAGCCCGGCCCGGCACTTCCCGTCCCACCAGGTGGCGACCACTTCGGCACTGCGCGGGTGGTATTCGTAGAGCGCGGTCGTGTTGACGATGGCGTCGTTGTAGATGGCGCGGATCGTCTCCAGGTGACGCTCCGCGCAGCGGATCACCCCGACCTCCGCACCATTCATGCCCGGTGCTCCGCGGGGCGCGCCGTGAGCAGCGACACGACCATCAGCACGAAAAATCCCAGGGGGATCGTCACCAATCCCGGCTGGCTGAAGGGCACCACCGACGCCTCGCGCGACAGGCCGTAGACCTTCTCGAAGGTGTCGGCGGAGAGGAGGATCCAGGCCAGCGACGCCACCATCCCCACGGTGACCGCCGCGATGATCCCCTGCTTCGTGGTCCGCGGCCAAAACAGCAGCATCACCAGGGCGGGCAGGTTGGCACTGGCGGCGATGTTGAAGGCCCAGCCGACGAGGAAACTGACGTTGAAGTTGCGGAACAGGATCCCCAGGGCCATGGCCACGATTCCCAAGGCCACCGCCGCGATCTTCCCGCAGCGCACCTTCTCGTGGTCGGTCATGGGGATGCCGAGGACGTTCTCCACCAGATCGTGGGCCACCGCCCCGCTGCCCGCCATGATCAGCCCGCTGACCGTGCCGAGCACGGTGGTGAAGGCGATGGCCGAGATGATGGCGAACAGGGTGTTGCTGAACGTCTTGGCCAGGAGCGGCGCCGCCATGTTGGTGTCGGTGGGATCGAGGGCCCCGGAGGTCATCGCCCCCAAGCCGAGGTACAGGGTGAGCACGTAGAACATCCCGATGGCGGCGATCCCCACCACCGTGCTGCGCCGCGCGGCCTCGCCGTCCTTGACGGTGTAGTAGCGGATGAGGATGTGGGGCAGCGACGCGGTGCCGCAGAACAGGGCGAGCATGAGGCTGGCGAAATCGAGCCGGTCGGCGAGGTTGCCGGTGGTCAGCCCCTTGAACGACCCGCCCGGCTTGAGAAGGTCGGCCCCGGAGCGCTCGGTGGGGGTGAACACCGTGTGCGTCCCTTCGGCATCGACCCGTTTCTTGGCCGCCCAGGTGACGATCCTCGAATCCTCGAGTGTCGCCAGGTATGCCAGCGGCCCCAGCGCCCCCGTTTCCCGCCGGCTGCCGTAGCGCTCCGGCAGCGCCCGGATCGTGCCCACCGGACGGAGATCGTGCCCCCGCTCCTGCGGTTTGCCGTCCACCAGCCGCGTGCCGTCGGGGCGCACCGTGAGGGTCTGGGGAGCCAGGCTGCCGGTGTTCTCCGCCAGCCCGCGGCCGAGGATCAGGATGGTGAGCACGCCGCAGAAGAACACCAGGAGCGATCCCTTGATGAACTGTACCCACGTGGTCGACACCATCCCGGCGGTGACGACGATGAGCGTCACCGTCACCCCCACGAGGATCACCCCCACCTCGTGCGGCAGGCCGAGGAGCGGCTTGATGAGCGACCCCGCCCCGACCATCTGCGGGATGAGGTAGAAGATGCTCACCACCAACGTGGAGATGGCCACCGCCAGCTTGATGCCGCGGCTCTGGAAGCGGGCATCGAGGGCGTCGGCGAAGGTGAACTTCCCCAGCGCCTTGATCGGTTCGGCGATGACGAACAGGGCCACGATCCACCCGGCGAGGAAGCCGATCGAGTAGAGGAAGCCGTCGTAACCGGTGAAGGCGATCATCCCGCAGATGCCGAGGAACGACGCGGCGGAGAGGTAGTCGCCGGCGAAGGCGATGCCGTTGACGAACCAGTGGATCTGGCCGTGGGCGGCGTAATAGCCACTGGCCGACTGCCCCTTGCGGCCGAGGAAGAACGACAGCCAGAGGACGCCGAGGACGAACGCGGCGAAGATCGCCACCGCGGTCGCCGAGGTTTCGTGGAGCATCGGGCGCGGGCCTCGTGTCAGCGGCCGGAACGGAGAACCATGTACACGACGGCGAGGAGGAACGCCGATGCGATCAGCCCCATGCCGTAGGCGATCGCCAGATTGACGCCGCCGAAGGGGCGCACCGACAACAGGTCGGGGCGCACGAGCACCAGGGCCATGAAGCCGCCGTAGAGCAGCACGTAGAGCCAGAACAGGATCAGGCCGACGCGCCGCTCGGCTGGTGGGTCGGCCGGGCCGCGGCCGTCGCGTGGTGGATGCATGATGGTGGGCTGCCCGGGGGAGCCGCCGATTGTAGCCCACCGCGCACCTCGGCCAGCCACGGGCCCGGCACCGCGGCTTTTCGCTCCTCCCACGCGCGCCGCCGGTGGACCGGCCTCGCGGGGGCGCGGGTCAGCGATTCTCCGGCGCCAAGTCGGCAGCCACCTCGCGGCGGCCGGGCACCGGAGCGCCCACGCGCTCGCGCCAGGCCACGAGCTGCTCGTGGAGGCGGCGGGCGCGCTCCGGCTCCGTCGCCGCGCGGTTGACCGTCTCGCCGACGTCGGCGCGCAGGTCGTAGAGCTCGAGGCGCCCGTCCTCGAAGAACTCGAGCAGCTTCCAGTCGCCGGCGATGATCGATCCGGCAGGTGTGGTGCGCCATGTATCGCGCCCCGCGTCGGCCCCGAGGTAGCCGGGGAAATGCTGGTAGATCCCGTCGCGGCCGAGGCGCGCCCGTGGATCGGCCAGCAGCGGCACGAGGCTCGTGCCGTCGAGCGGCTGCCCGGCAGGGGGCGCGGCGCCGGTGATCTCCAGGAGCGTGGGGAACAGGTCGACGTGGATCGTCGGCTCGTCGCACGTCCCCCCGGCCGGCGTCACGCCCGGCCACTGGACCACCAGCGGCACCCGCGTGCCCCCTTCGTAGAGGCTCCCCTTGCCACTGCGCAGCGGGGCGTTGTCGGTGACGCCGCCGGAGGCGCGGATCCCCTCGCGGACATAGCCCCCGACGCCGCCGTTGTCGCTGGAGAAAATCACCACCGTCCGCTCCGCGACCCCCGACTCCTCGAGCTGGCGGCGGATCCGCCCCACGCTCTCGTCGAGGCTGGCGATCATCGCCGCGTAAACCGGATCATGGTGCCCCCCGACGGGCGCCACGTCGCGGAAGCGGGCGACGAGCTCCGCCTTCGCCTCGTGCGGACCATGGACGGCGAAATGGGGCACGTAGAGGAAGAACGGCCGATCGGCGTGGCGCCGGATGAAGTCGCAGGCCCTGTCGGTGAGGAAATCGGCGAGGTATTCGCTGTCGGGGTGGTCGACCGGGGGCTTGGTCTCGAATCCGAAGTGCTTCCCCTTCGACGCGATCGCCTCGTCGAAGCCGCGGGCCAGTGGGTGGTGGGCGTCGTCCTCGCCGAGATGCCACTTGCCGAACATGCCGGTGGCGCGGCCGGCGGCCTGGAGGGCGTCGGCGATCGTGCGCCGGTCGAGGGGCAACGCGGTGACGTTGTCCACAGGCACCAGCGGCCGCCGCTGGGTATCGAAGCGCGCGGTGCTGCCCACGGTGTAGACCCCCGTCCGCGGGGGGTACTGACCGGAGAGCAGTGCGGCACGGGTGGGCTGGCAGTTGGGACAGGAATGGTGGCTCATGAACCGCATCCCGTCGGCCGCCAACCGGTCGATGGCCGGCGTGCGGTAGTACCCCGAACCCTGCACACCGAGGTCGGTCCAGCCCAGGTCGTCGCCGAGGATGAAGACCACGTTCCACGCGGCGGCGGCAGCCCGCTCGGCCGGGGACCGCGCCGCCGGACCTGCGCCCTCCGGCACCAACGCCGGATAGGTGAGCGCCGTGGCCGTGCCGCGGAGCACCGCCAGGGCATGGGCGATGACGTCGCCCGGGTAGCGCACCGGGGCGGGGCGCTTCTCGCCGGTGAGCTGCTCCGGCCGGGCGCCGAACCGCTCGAGCACCGGCTCGAGCGCCGCCGCTGCGGCACCGACCCGATCGACGACATTGCCCGCGGCGAGGGCGAACCAGGGGTTTTCCCCTTCGATCTGCCGGGCGAGCGCCGCCAGCGCCTCTGGCCCCGCCCCCACGGCCAGCAGCCCCTCGGCACTGGCCACCTGGACCGCCCCGCTGGGGTCGTCGAGCCGGCCCCGCAGGGCGTCCGCGATCGTCGCCCGCGTCGGATCTCCGGCAGGCGCACGCTTGGCGAGCATCGTCAGCCCCTGCGCGGCCCACCAGCGGACCGGTTCGGCGGGATCGGTCACGCTCGCGACGAGGCGCGCCAGGTTGGCGGGATCGCGCTCCCCCGCCATCCAGGCGGTGGTGAGCGTGCGGTCGATCGGGAACCGGACGTCGTCGCGCGCGGCCTCCGCCCCCTCGGCGGCCGAGCCCTCGGGCACCAGGCCGTTGTCGCGGATGCGGCGCATGTGGTCGCGAAGCGCTCCGCGCAGTCGCGCCAGCACCTCCCCGTGCGCCGGGTCGGCGACGAGGTTCACCGTGCTGCCGGGATCGGCATCGATGTCGTAGAGTTCTTCGACCGGCTTCTCCCCCCAGTAGGCCGCCGTGGCGGCGGTGAGGGCACCCTCCCGCGCCGTCCGCGCCCACGACTGGTAGCCGCGCGCCTTGAACTTGTAGGCCAACGGCTGCACGAAGGGGAGGTCGGGGCGGAAATTGCGGATGTACAGCCAGCGGCGGTCCATCACCGCGCGGACCATGTCGTAGCGCTCGTCCATGCGGTCGCGGCTGGTGAACACGAAGTCGTTGACCGCCCGGCCCGGCCCGGCGAACGGCCGGCCGGCACAGCGCGCCGGGATCTCCACGCCGGCCAAGGCCAGCACCGTGGGGGCGAAGTCGACGAAACCAACCGGGTCGCTGATCCGGCTCCCCGGTGGTGCCGGGGCGAGGTGGGCCCACTTCGGCGGGAAGCGGACGATGAGCGGCACGCGTGTGCCGCTGGCATGGAGGAAGCGCTTGCTGCGCGGGAGGACGCCGCCGTTGTCGCCGTAGAAGAACACGATCGTGTCGGCGGCCTCCCCCGAGGCCTCGAGATCGGCCAAGCGCGCGGCGATCTGGCGATCGAGGAGGGCGATGCGGTCCTCCTGGCGGGCCTGGTCGGCGCGCAATTCCGGTGTGTCGGGCAGGTACGGCGGCAGGGTCACCATGGCCGGATCGGTGGCGGGGAACGGCAGCTCGTCGGTCTCGGGAAAGAGGCAGCTTTCGTGCGTGGTCTCGTGGTTGAAGACGGCGAAGAACGGCCGTTTCCGGTCTGGCCGATCGCTGTAGCCGGCCTTCCGCGACGAGGCATCCCAAGTGGCGGCGATGTCGATCGGCGCGTTGTAGTCGGTCTTGGCGTTGTTGGTCGTGTGGTAGCCGGCCCGGCGCAGCAACTCCGGAAAGCCGACGGTGCCCGGAGGCATGTGGGCGCTGGCGCGCATGTGCTGGGCCGGCCCGCAGGCTGCGGCATGGAGGCCGGTGATGAGCGTGAACCGCGCCGGGGCGCACACCGGCAGGGCATAGCAACGCTCGAACACCACCCCTTCGGCCGCCAGCCGGTCGAGGGTCGGGGTGCGGGCCCGGGTGTCGCCGTAGCAGCCGAGCTTCGGCGGCAGATCCTCCGCCACGAGCCAGAGGATGTGGGGCCGCTCCGCCCCCGGCACCGGCCCGGCCATGAGGCAGGCGACGAGACCGGCGACCGCGGCGAGCATGAATTTCATCGAGCCACCTCCTCTGCTTCCGCCGGCTGGTCGGCGAACCGGAACGGGTCGTCGAGTCGCTCCATCTCCGCCACCAGCGCCCGCTCGAGTTCCGCCCGCAGGGCCACCCGCTCCGGCGCGGCGGCAAGGTTGCCGCCGGGTACCGGCATCGCGCGGCCCGTGACGCCCGTCACCTCCGCCGCGGCGTGCTCGGCGAGCAACTCGTGGGGGTTGGTGGCGAGGTCGAAGAGCTGCGTCTCGACCGCCGCCGTCTCCCCCGCCTGGTACTTCACCAGTTTCCAGTTGCCGCGGCGCAGGCTGCGGATCCCCGGCTTCGCCCCGCCGCAGTAGGCGCCGTAGAGGACGTCGCGCACCTGCCGGATCTCGCCGCGGAGCACCGGGAGGAAGCTCGTCCCCTCGCTCGTCGCCGGGGCCTCGATGCCGGCGATGTCGCACAGCGTGGCCAGCAGGTCGAGGAGGTAGACGTTGCCGGGGGCCCGGCTGCCGGGGACCACGCCGGGGCCGCGGACCACCAACGGCACGCGCCACGAGTGCTCGTAGAGGTTCTGCTTCCCCTGGAGGCCGTGGCGCCCGATGGCGATGCCATGGTCGGAGGTGTAGATCACCCACGTGTCGGCCAGTTGCCCCGTGGCCTCGAGCCGGTCGAGCACGCGGCCGAGCTGGGTGTCGATGTTGGCGCTGCAGGCGAACTGGCGGCCGATCTCGTTGCGGATCGTGCGTTCGTCGCGCCGCTCCCACACCCCGCTCACCGCGATCTCGTCGCGGACGCGCATGTCGGTGTCGTCGAAGGGATGGCGCGGCAGCCAGTTGACCGGCAGCGGCGGGGTCCAGGGATGCAACGCCGGCAGCGTGGCCCGGTCGGCGTGGTTGGCGGCACCGTAGCGCGCGAGCAGCTCCGGCGTGCCGTCGCGGGTGTCGTGCGGATGGGAGAAGCCGAAGTGGATCAGGAACGGGTCATCGTCGCCGGCGGCCGCGCGCTGGTCGAGCCAGGCGAGCACCTGGTCGGCATGCCACGCGCTCCCCTCCGCCGCCGAGCCACCGCGCTTGGTGGCATCGCGGCGGACGGTGAACAGGCGGTTGGCCCCTTCGTAGCTGTTGCCGAGCTTGCAGGTGCGCATCGTGTCGTAGCCGGCGCGGTTGAACACCGCCGGAAGCGTGTCCGTGACGATGTCGGCCGGGCAGCGCGCCGGATCGGGATCCCCGCGCCGCGCGCCTGGTCCGATCGGGAGGTGCCACAGCGTCCGCCCGCACATGATCATGTGCCGCGAGGGGGTGCAGACGGCACCGGAAAACGACCCCATGTGGTAAGCGGCGTCGAGCACCATCCCCTCGCGGGCGAGCCGGTCGATGACCGGCGTGTCGAGCCGCGCGGCGGGGTCGTAGCAGCGCAGGTCGAACGGCGACTGGTCGTCGGTGACGACGAGGAGAACATTGGGCCGGCGCCCGCCCGCGGCCCGGCGCCGCGCTAAGCTGGCGGCATCGGCGAACGGCAGCGGCCACTCCGGATGGGGCACGTGCTCGCGGTCGAGGAGTGCTTCCAGCCGGCACACCACGTCGGGATGCTCCACGGCGCGATCGCGCGCCTCGCCCGGATCGGTGGCGAGGTCGTAGAGCTCGGTCGGCCGCACCTCGTCGGCCCGGTCGCGCCCCACGGCACGGCGGATCGCCTTCCACTGTCCGGCGGGGCCTGCTTCGAGCACCGCCTGCCAGCGCCCCTCGGTGAGCTCGCGGTACAGGATCCGCTCCGCGGGCGCCGGGGCGGCGCCGGTGAGGAGGCCGGCGAGGCTGCGCCCGTCGAGGCCGGCCGGGATCCGCTCTCCCAGGCCGGCCAGATCGAGCAGGGTGGGGAGCCAGTCCTCGCACCCGGTGGGGCTGTCGATCCGGCCCCCGGCGGGGATCCGACCGGGGAACACCACCGCCGTCGGCACGCGCAGGCCCCCCTCGTAGGGCGAGCCCTTCCAGTCGCGAAGCGTGCCGTTGCTCTTCAACCGCGCCGTGTCGAGGCCGCCGGCACCGGGGAACGTGCCGCCGTTGTCGCTGGTGAAGACGAAGATCGTGTCGTCGGTGAGCCCCAGTTCGTCGAGGAGGGCGACGAGCTTGCCCACCTCGCGGTCGAGGCGCGTGACCATGGCGGCGAACGTGGCCAGCGGATGCCGGCAGGGGACGTAGCCCTTGCCGCCGAGGTACGGCGCGTCGTCGGCGAAGGCGCGCTCGTAGTCCGCCAGCGACGGCTCATCGGCCGGCACCTGGAGGGCGAGGTGCGGCACCGTGGTGGGCAGGTAGAGGAAGAACGGCCGGTCGGCGTGACGCCGCACGAAGGCCAGGTGCTCGGCGGCGATGAGGTCGGCCGAGTAAGTCGTGCCGCGGTAAGCGGCGAACGCCGCCGCGTCCGGAGGAGGATCGGCGGGCACCGTGCCCCCGCGCGGCACCGGTGGCCCGCCCGGCACCTGGGGATTGTCGATGGCGACGCGTGTCCGGTCGCTCCACAGGTGCTGCGGATAGAACGTGTGGGCCTCGCGCTGGCAGTTGTAGCCGAAGAAGCGCTCGAAGCCGTGGTCGAGCGGCTCCGCACCGCTGCCCGGCGCCCCCAGCCCCCACTTGCCGAAGGCCCCGGTGGCGTAGCCGGCGGCGCGGAACAGGCCGGCGATGGTCGTCGTGCCCGGCGGCAGCGGCGCCTGCCCCTCCGGCTTCACCTCGCGGTTGCTCCGCAGCGCGCCGTGGCCCGGATGGAGACCGGTCATGAGCACACAGCGGCTGGGGGCACAGACGGCGCTACCGGCCCAGTGCCGGGCGAGGACCGTGCCGCGGGCGAAGAGCCGGTCGATGTTGGGGGTCCGGATCACCTCGGCGCCGAGGCAGCCGAGATCCCCCGTGCCGAGGTCGTCGCAGAGGAGGAACACCACGTTCGGCGGCCGCGCGGCCGGGGCCGCCGCGCCGGCCAGCGCCACCGGCGCTGCCGCCAGCCATGCCACCCAAGCCACCGCCACCCACGCGCCGAAGTGGTTCATCACCCGCCCCCTGTGCCGGTCCGGATCGCCATCCACGTCACGGCTTCCCCGGTGGCCCGTCGAGGAGCATCCCCTCGATCGCCGCCTGCACCGTGGGATGCCGGACCCCGTCGGCACCGGGATGGACCAGTTCGCACGGCACCCCCACGGCCGCCAGCCGCTCCCGGAGTTTGACGCCGAAGTTGGCGGTGTGGGTGGGATCCTTCTGGTCCTGCCCCAGCGCGGGTGGCGCGGTGTAGTAGAGCGCCACCGGGGGATCGTCGGCGGTCACGAGCGCATAGGGCGAATACTCGGCGATCCAGGGAAGGATCCGCTCCCGGGCGGCGAGGAACTCGGCGAACTGGGCGTCGCGCTCCTGCGGGCTCTTCATGAAGCCGAAGGCGTGGCCGCCGTAGCGGCTGTTGGGGGTCCACTCCTTCATCTGCGCCGGGTCGAGCGTGGTCTGGGCCCCGGTCACCGCCGCACCGAGGAGCCGGGTCGACTGCTGGGCGACCGGATCGGCGGCCTGCGGGTCGGCGAGATCGTCGTGGAAGGCGAGCCACAGGCTCGTGCACGCCCCGGCCGAGCCGCCGCTGGCGACGACGCGGCGCGGGTCGATGGCGAATTCCGCCGCCCGGTGCCGGATCGTCTGCAACGCCCGGGCAGCATCGTGGAGCGGGGCCCGCACCGGAGGTTCGATCCCGGCGTCCATCGCCTCCTTGATGAACCGGTATTCGATGCTCGCCACCGCGATCCCCTTGTCGCGCAGCGCCGGCAGCATGGGCGCCAGACCGTTCAACCGGTCGCCGGCGTTCCAGCCACCGCCGTGGATGAAGAGCAGCAAGGGGGCCGGCTTCTCCGCCGTCGCCCCCGGTGCCGCCCAGAAGTGGAACACCTGCTTGGGATGGTCGCCGTAGGGCACGTCGGCACGCGAGGGTGGTGGCGCGGCGGCGGCCTGGGACTTGCGGCGCGCGGCGGCCGATTGCCGGGGTGCTGGGGCGGGGGTCGGCGGCGCGGCTGTGGCGGCGACGGTCGCCACGGTGGCGCCCGGGCCGAACTGGCGCTCGAACGCCGTCTTGAAGGGGTTCTCCGCCGGGCCGGTGAGGTTTTCATTGACCAGATCAGGCAGCACCGACTCCCACCAGCGCGCGTGGGCGGCCACGAGCCGGTCGCGCACGGCCGGCTCGCGCGCCGCGAGGTCGATGGTCTCGCCGGGATCGGCGGCGGTGTCGAAGAGCTGCCAGTCGGCGGCCGTGCCCCCCACGTTGACGAGGCTCCAGCGCCCCTCGCGCACCCGGCAGTTCTTCAGGGCGCTCTCCGCCGCCCGGCCGCGTTCCCAGCGGCCGACATGGGTCACGAGGGCCCGGTCGGGCCACGGCGCACCCGGGTCGGAAAGCAGGCGCACGAGGCTCCGGCCCTCGAGCCGCGCCGCCACGTCGGCCGGGATGGCGGCCCAGGCCAGCTCGCAGAGCGTGGGGAAGACGTCGATGTGGGCGGTGACTGCCGGCACGTCCACACCCGCTGGTAGCCGTCCCGGCCACCGCCAGTAGCTCGGCACGCGCGTCCCCCCGCGCCACGGGCTCCCCTTCGCCCCGCGCATCCCGGCGTTGAACACCTGACTGCCGGTGGCGCTGCCGTTGTCGGTGGTGAACACCACGAGCGTGTCGTCGGCGATCCCCCACTCGTCGAGCCGGTCGAGGAGTCGGCCGAGGTTGGTGTCGATGTTGGTGATCATGCCGTAGAACCGGGCGATGTCGGCGCGGCGGTCGGGGTCGGCGATCCCCGCCTGCTCGAGTGGGGCCAGATACGGCTCGTCGCTGCCCGGCGGGCAGACGAGCGGCCCGTGCGGGGCGTTGGGGGTGAGGTAGCAGAAGAACGGCGCGTCACTGCGGCGGCGCTCGTCGATCCAGTCGAGCGCCGCCGCGAAGAACACGTCGGTGCAATACCCCTCCGTCTGCACGAACGTGCCGTCGCTGCGGATCACCGGATCGACGTAGCCATTCCCCGGCGCGTCGCCGCAACTGCCGGGATAGCTCTGGCCGATACCGCCGGCCCCGTGGATGAACACCCGGTCGAACCCGCGCCTTCCCGGCTGCCGGTCGTCCTCGTCGCCGAGGTGCCACTTGCCGAAGATCCCGGTGGCATACCCCGCCGTGCGCAGCACCTCCGGCAGCGTCGTCGCCCCGGGGGCGAGCCGCTCGCGCTCCAGGATCGTGTGCGTGACGCCGGAGCGGAACTCGTGGCGGCCGGTCAGGAGTGCGGCCCGTGTCGGCGAGCAGGTGGGGCTGGCGTGGAACTCGGTGAGGCGCACGGACTGGGCGTGGAGCCGATCGAGGTGAGGCGTGCGGATCACCGGGTTCCCGTGGGCGGCGATGTCGCCGTAGCCCTGGTCGTCGGTCATCACGTAGATGATGTTGGGCCGGCGCGCGGACCCGTCCGCCGCCGGGCCGGTCGGTGCCACTCCTTCGGGAAGCGTGTCGTGCGGGCGCACCGCGGCGCCGGTGCGCTGCGTGAGCGAGTCGCCGAGCTCCGCGCGATACCGTTCCGCGAGCTGCTCGAGCCGCTCAACCACATCGGGATGCGCGGCGGCCACGTCGTGCGCCTCGGCCCGGTCGGCGTCGAGGTCGAAGAGCATCCGCCCGACGGGGAGGGTCCGGTACTTCCCCGGCACCCCCCCCGCGCCCGGCGCCTGGCCCGCCATCGTCCGGGCGGTGTGGGGGAGGATGAGCTTCCAGCGCCCCTGGCGTACCGCCTGGAGCTGGTTGTCGGCGTACCAGAACCCGTAGGCCGGCTCCGCCCTGGCCGGCCCAGCCCCGGCCGGCCCCGCCCCGACAGGCTCGTCCCGGCCGCACAGGCTCGCCAACCGGTCGTGGCCGTCGATCGGCCGGCCGGCCACGAGACAGTGCCCGCCGTCGTCGACGGGCAGCGGCTCCCCCGTGAGCGCTGCGATGGTGGGGAACAGGTCGATCGTCATGAGCGCCACAGCGCACTCGCTGCCCGCCGGAATCACCCCCGGCAGCCGGGCCACGCACGGCACGCGCACGCCTCCCTCGAAGACCGTCCCCTTCCCCTCGCGCAGCCCCCCGGCGCTACCGCCATGGTCGCCGTAGGAGAGCCAAGGGCCGTTGTCGCTGGTGAAGATCACCAGCGTGTCGTCGGCCCGGCCGGTGCGCTCCAGCGCCGCCAGGATCGCGCCGACCGACGCGTCGACCTCCGCCAGCACGTCGCCGTACAGCCCCCCGGGGCTCTTTCCCCGATAGTCCTCCCCGACGAACAGCGGCACGTGCGGCATCGAGTGGGCCAGGTAGAGGAAAAACGGTTTCGTACCGCGGCCGGCGCGCTCGAGAAAATCGACCGCGCGGGCGGCATAGCGGCCGGTGAGCGTGGCCTGGTCAGTTGGGCCGACGTCGGCGTCGATCACCGTGTTGCCGTCGAAGAGCGGCAGCGGCGGGTAGCTTCCCGGCTTGGCTTCCGGGTGGTGCGGCCACATGTCGTTGGAGTACGGGAGACCGAAGGACTCGTCGAAGCCGTGGCGCCGGGGAAGGAACGGGGGGAGATGGCCGAGGTGCCACTTGCCGACGGCGGCGGTGGCGTAGCCCCGGGCGGCGAGCAGCTCGGCGAGCGTCGTCTCGGCCGCGGCGATGCCGTGGCGCGCGGTGGGGCCCAGGGCGCCGGCGATCGACAGCCGGTTGGGATAGCAGCCGGTGAGCAGTGCCGCCCGCGAGGCCGAGCAGACCGGCTGGGCGACGTGGAAGTCGGTGCAGCGCACTCCCTCGCGTGCGAGCCGGTCGATGTGGGGGGTGGCGGCCCGGGTGCCCCCGTAGCAGGCGGGATCGCCGTAGCCGAGGTCGTCGGCGAAGACGATCACCACGTTCGGCGGCCGGCGGACAGCCGGCGCGGTGGCGGCCGGTCGTGGCGCCGGCGGTGACGCCGTCGGTGGCACCGTCCGTGGCGGCGCGGCGCCCGCCTGCGGAGTGCCTGCGGCGAGTGCCGCGCATTCCGCCGCGATCGCCTCCCAGCGCCGCTCGAGCATCGCGACGCGCTGCGGCTCCCCGGCGGCCCGGTCGATCGTCTCGCAGCGGTCGGTCGCCAGGTCGTGGAGCGCCCAGGGTTCCCCCTTGGCGGCCACGAGCTTCCAGTCCCCCTCGCGCACCGCGCGGTGCCCCTCGTGGCACCACCACAGCGCGTCGTGCGCGGGAGGGGCGGCGGGATCGGTGAGGGCGGCGAGGAAACTGCGTCCCTGCAAGGGAGGCACGGCGGGGGCGTCACCGGGCACGGAGCCCCCGGGGGGCGCGATCCCGGCCGCCGCGAGGACCGTGGGGACGACGTCGACGAGGTGCACCGGCTGGGTCCGCAGCCCGCCGCCGGCGGTGATCCGCGCCGGCCAGTGGACGATCCACGGGGAGGCGATGCCTCCCTCGTGGACCCAGGTTTTGTGGCGGCGGAACGGCGTGTTCGCACAGCTCGACCACCCCGGACCGAGGCACAGGAACGTGCGCCGCGATCCCGCCGGGGCGGCGCGGTCGTGCCCCTCGCCGCGGACCATGATCTCGGCGGAGGCGCCGTTGTCGCTGGCGAAGAGAATGAGCGTGTTCGCCAGCCGGCCGGCGGCTTCGAGGCGGGCGACGATCCGGCCGATCTCGTGGTCCATCGCCTCGACCATGGCGGCGTGGATCGCCATCTTCGCCGCCTGGAACTCCTGCTGCGCCAAAGTGAGTTCGCCCCACGGCAGCGGCCGGTCGGTCTCGCCGGGGCCGAGTTGCTCGAGCGCCTTGGGAAAGGGGTACGGCGGTCCGACGCCCGGCTCCATCGCCGCGGGCGCCGTCGTCACGATCCCGGTGGCGGCGATCCGCTGCTGCCGTTTCGCCTGGACGGCGTTCCACCCGCGCCGGTAGCGCTCCCCGACCGCAGCGATCCGCTCGGCCGGCGCCTGGAGCGGGAAGTGGGGAGCGGTGAACGCGACATAGTGGAACAGCGGCCGCGCCGCATGGTCGCGCAGGTGCTCGTCGAGGCACTCGAGCGCGTGGTCGCCGATGGCGGTGGTGGCGTAGAAGTCGCCGCCGGCGGGGAGCGGTTCGCCGTCAGCGGTGATGCCGGAGGGATCGAAGAAATTGCTTTGTCCCTTGCCGGTGACGTCGAGCGAGCGGGCGAAACCCTGGGCCCGCGGGTCGCCATCGACGTGCCACTTACCGGAGTGGTAGGCCCGGTAACCGGCCGGCGCGAGCAGCTCCGGCAGCAGCTTTGCCCATGGTGGCCGCTTCCCTTGGTTGCCCCCCGTGCCGCCCGGCAGGGCATCGCGGTGGATCGCCTGGGCGTAGTAGCCGGTGAGGAGCGCCGCACGGCTGGGCCAGCAGCGGGCGGTGGAGTAGCCCTGGGTGAAGCGCAGACCGCCAACGGCGAGACGGTCGAGGTGCGGCGTGGAGATCTCACCGCCATAGGCGCCGACGTCGGAGAAGCCGAGGTCATCGGCGAGGATCACGAGCACGTCGGGAGGACGGTCCGCCTGCGACGCGGCCCGATCCTCCCCCACACCCACAGCCCACGGGCCGGCGACGGCCAGGAGCCACCCCGCCATCCAGCCACACCGTCCCGGCCAGCGCCTCATCCCGCGTCTCCCTGAACGACCGACCTGGAGGACCGACCTGGACGACCGACGGCACCCCTGCTCAGCGGCCGGCCGCCGCCGCCTGCACCAGCGGCCGCGGCGCATAACGCTCGGCCAGCAGCCGCGACAGATCCGCGACCGTGGCGGCATGCGCCGGATCGGCGGCGAGGTTTCGCGACTCGCGGGGATCGGTGTCGTGGTCGTAGAGCTGGCGGCCGGTCAGCGCACCCCGGGTATCGTGCCATTCGATGTAGCGCCACTTGCCGCTCCGCAGACTGCGCCCCCCGGCACCACGTTCCCGGGCCGTGCCCCGATCGACCTCGGTGAACGCCGGTCGCTGCGGGAAGCCGGCCACGTCGCCGCCGGTGCGCACGAGGCGCCCCAGGCTGCGGCCGTCGAGTCCGGGTGGGGGCTCGACGCCGGCCAGGTCGCACAGCGTCGGCGCCACGTCGACCAGCTCCACGGTGTGACTGCGGACGCCGCGCTCCCCACCGGGCGCGGCGATCACCAGCGGCACCCGCGCGCTTTCCTCGAACAGGCTCCGCTTCTGCCACAAGCCGTGCTCGCCGAGGTGGTAGCCATGGTCGCTGGTGAAGACGACGATCGTGTCGTCGGCGAGGCCGAGGCGGTCGAGCGTGCCGAGCACCTTGCCCACCTGGTCGTCGACGAAGCTGACGCTCGCGCGGTAGGCCTGGAGGGCCTGCCGGCCCAGCTCCCCCACGAGCCGATCCTGCTCCTTCTTGCGGCTGCCGATGGCGGCCGGGGGCACGCCGGCGTCGTGGTCGGCAGGCACCTCCGGCAGGTGGACCGTGTCGAGCGGGTGCCGGGCGAACCAGGCCTTGGGGGCCACATAGGGGGTGTGCGGCCGGTAGAAGCCCACCGCGAGGAAGAACGGCGTGCCCTCACGGGCGAATGCCTCCAGACGGCGCTCGGCGTGCGCGGCGCCGATGGCATCGGTTTGCTCGTCGTCGGTGCCGTCGGCCGCCAGCCAGCTCACCGTGCCGCCGAATTCTCCCGGCGCGAGGCTGAAGATCAGCCCCTCGTCGGCGACGTCACGACCCTTGGGGTTGAACACCGCATCCCAGCTCGGTGGATCATCGAGGCCGTCGGTGCCGATCCCCTTGGGGACGCCGTAGTGGTAGAGCTTGCCGATCCGCTCCACGCGGTAGCCGGCCCGGCGGAAGGCCTGGGGCAAGGTCACCGTGTCGGGGTCGACGGTGCGGAAGTGGAGGGCGTTGTCGAGGACGGTCGTGCGCTGCGGCCGACGGCCGGTGAGCATGCTCGCCCGCGACGGATTGCACAGCGGGAACTGGCAGTAGGCGCGCTCGAAGCGCACCCCACGGGCGGCGAGCCGGTCGATCGCCGGCG
>RFRL01000066.1 GCA_009924545.1 Planctomycetia bacterium
GCTCCTGGCGGCACTCGCCGGCTGCAGCCGCTCGGCGGCGCGCGTGAAGCCGGGGGAAGGCGCGCCGGTGGCCGTGCCCGGAACCGTGACCGACCGGTTCGTCGAGCGTGCCCGGGCACTGGGCATCGACTTCACCCATCGCAACGGTGGCGAGGCCGACCACGCCACGATCCTGGAGAGCCTCGGCGGGGGCGTGGGGTGGTTCGACTTCGACCGCGACGGCTGGCTCGACCTCGTCGCCACGGGGGGAGGCGGTTTCGCCCCCGGGCCGGCCATCGTGGGGCACGCCGCCGGCCTGTTCCGCAGCCAGCGTGGCCGGGCCTTCGTGGCCGTGGCCGCCCCGGCCGGGCTGGTGGCCGACGAGCTCTACAGCCATGGCGTCGCGATCGGCGACCTCGACAACGACGGCTTCCCGGATCTGCTGGTCACCGGCTACGGACCGCCGCAGCTGTGGCACAACCGCGGCGACGGGACGTTCGTCCGGCTCCCGGCGCCCGGGGGAGACGACGGGCGCTGGAGTTCGAGCGCCGGCTGGGCCGATTTCAACGGCGACGGCGCCCTCGACCTGTACCTCGCGCGCTACGTCGACTGGTCGTTCGCCAACCATCCGGTGTGTGGCTTCGACCGCCGCCTCCGTGAGATCTGCCCGCCGCGCATGTTCGCCGGGCTCCCCGATTCGGTCTATCTCTCCGACGGGGCCGGCGGGTTCCGCGATGCCGCCGGCGACGTCGGCCTGCGCACCGACGGCAAGGGACTGGGGGTCCTGCTCGCCGACATCGACGTCGACGGCGACGTCGATGCCTATGTGGCAAACGACACCACCGACAACTTCCTGTACGTCAACGACGGGCATGGCCAGTTCGAGGAGCGGGGCCTGCTTGCCGGGGTGTCGCTCGACGATCGTGGACTCCCCAACGGGAGCATGGGAGTCGATCTGTGCGACTTCAACCGTGACGGTCGGCCCGACCTGTGGGTGGCCAACTACGAGCAGGAATCGTTCGCCCTGTACCGCAACGAGGGGCGCGGCCAGTTCCTCCACGTCAGCCGGCGCTACGGGATCACCGACCTCGGTGGGCTGTTCGTCGGCTTCGGCACCGCCTGCGACGATTTCGACCGCGACGGACTGACCGACATCGCCGTCGCCGACGGCCACGTGATCAAGTATCCCGATGCCTCGCCGCGGAAGCAGCAGCCGCTCCTCCTCCGTTTCGACGGCACACGCTTCCGCCGGGCCGATGCCGCGCCGGGGAGCTACTTCGCCGCGGTCCACGAAGGTCGCGGCCTCGCGGTGGGCGACTACGACGGCGACGGCGACGGCGACCTGGCGATCTCCCACCTCAACGAGCCGGTGGCGGTGCTGGAAAACCGCTGGGAAGCGCACGGGCGCTCGCTGGCGATCGCGCTCGTCGGCACGGTGGGCAACCGCGATGCCGTCGGTGCCCGGGTGACGCTGGGCACGGGCAGCGCCGCGCTCGCGGCCCAGGTGACGGGTGGCGGCAGTTACCTGTCGCACTCCGACCGGCGCCTGCGTCTCACCCGGCCGGCGGCGGGCCCCCTCACGCTCGTCATCGACTGGCCCGCCGGTGGCCGCCAGACGCTGGCCGTCGGCGACGCGACCGACACGCTCCTGATCGTGGAGCCGCGTGTGGGGGACGGGGACACGGGCACCGGGGAGGCGTCCCGATGACCGACCGCAGGGCAGGTGGACGTTGCCTGCGCCGCGTGGCCGTGTTGGCCGCGTTGCTCGCCGGGGTGGTCGCCGCTGCGGGGTTGGCGGCCCGCCGCGGCACACTGCCGCCGCGGCGCCTCGTCGCCGCCGGCAACGAAGCGGTGGACCGCGGCGACACGGCCGCCGCGCGGGGCATCGTCCGTCGGCTGGAGAACAGTGGAGCGGCCGCCGAGGCGAGGCTCCTGCGGGCCCGGCTCCTGCTGGCCCGGGGGTTCGCGCAGCCGGCCCTCGATTCGGTCGCCGGCATGGGCGGCCGCCCCGATCTCGACACCCTGCGTCTCCTGGTGGAGGGGGAGGCTGCCCAGCGGAGCGGCCAGTTCGCCGCGGCCCGGTCGATCCTCGGCAGCGTGGTCGCGGCCGATCCCGGCACGGTCGCGGGCCACCGCCTGTTGGCCAGCCTGGCCTACGACACCGGTGCCATCCCCGAGGCCCTCGCCCATCTCGACGCCGTGCGCCGGCTCGCGCCCGGGGATCCGCGGCCGGTGCGCCTCATGGCCCTCATCCATTCGGACTACGAGCTGTATGCCGAAGCCGTGACGTTCTACGCGGAGTCGCTGTCCCGCGACCCGCACCAGCCCGACCGCGACGACCTGCTGGCGGAGATGGCGGCCTGCCAGGTGAAGCTGCGGCGCTACGACGAGGCCCTCGCGACCCTTGCGCAGGCGGCGGGCACTCCCGCGGAACGCCTCCTCGAAGCGGAGTGCCGCCTGGCGCTGGGGGAGACCGAACGGGCCCGGACGCTCGTGGAGGCGGTGCTGACCGAACGCCCCGACGAGGCCACGGCACTCGTGCTCCTGGGTACGATCCGCCTCGAAGATGGGGCGGCGGACGCCGCGGTGGAGGTGCTCGAGCGCGCGGTCGGTCTCCAGCCCCGCGACTACCAGGCCCGCCTCACGCTCGCGCGGGCCCTGGCGACCCTCGGCCGCGATGCCGACGCCCGGCGGGAGCAGGCGGAGGCGGAGGCGATCCGCACCCTCCGCGCGGAGTTCGCCGAACTGCACCAGCGCGCCTGGGACGCGCCCCGCGATCCCGCCGTCAGGCTCGAGCTGGCGAAACTGGCCGAGGCGCTCGGTCGAAACGATCTGGCGAAGGTGTGGCGCGAGGCGGCGGCGGCGGTGGCGGGGCGCTGATCGACTTCCCGAGTGGCCGGCACGGGCCGCGCGGGGGGCGGCCCGGTATCGCGTCAGCCCTCGCCGAAGCGAACGAGCAGTTCCCCGGCCTCCACCGGCGTGCCGGGGCCGACGAGGACCTCGGCGATCGTGCCGTCGCGCTCCGCGTAGACCGTGGTCTCCATCTTCATCGCTTCGAGCGACAGGAGCTTCTGCCCGCGGGTGATGGCGTCGCCGGCCTGCACCGCGACCGTGACCACGAGCCCCGGCATCGGCGCCCCCACCTCACGGACGTCACCGGCCACCGCCTTGGGGCGCCGCTGGACCTTCGCCTCCAGACTCCGGTCGGCCACCGACACGCTCCGTGGTTGACCGTTGAGCTCGAAAAACACCGTCCGCGTGCCGTCGGCGTGCGGCTCGCCCACCGTCAGCAGACGGACGACGAGCGTTTTGCCCCGCTCGATGTCGATCGCCAGCTCCTCCCCCGGCTTCGGACCCTCGAGGAACGCCGGCGTGGGAAGCACGCTCACGTCGCCGTACCGGGCCACGTGACGGGCGTAGTCCTCGAAGACGCGCGGGTAGAGGAGCCAGGAGAGCACGTCCCGGGGAGAGGCTTCGTGGCCGAGCACCTCGGTCGCCCGGCGCCCCGCCGCGGCGAAGTCGGCCGGCGGCATCGACTCGCCGGGCCGGCCCGTGACCAGTTCACCCGCCCGCACCACCCGTTGCACGACCTCCGTGGGGAACCCGCCCGGCGGTTGTCCCATCCGGCCGGAGAGGAGGTCGAGCACCGACTCCGGGTACGCCAGTTCGCGCCCCGGCGTCAGCAGGTCGGGGGCCTGGAGTCCGTTGGTGACCAGCATCAGGGCCAGGTCGCCCACCGCCTTGCTCGTGGGAGTCACCTTGACGATGTCACCGAGGAGGTGGTTGACGTCGGCATAGGCGCGGCAGACTTCGTCCCAACGGTCGGTGAGGCCGAGGGCCCGGGCCTGCTCGAGGAGGTTCGTGAACTGGCCGCCCGGCATCTCGTGGAGGTAGAGATCGGCGTCGGGGGCCTTCATGCCGCACTCGAACGGCGTGTAGTGTTCGCGGATCGCCCCCCAACTCCGCGCCAATCTCCGGAGCGGCTCCGGATCGAGACCTGTGTCGCGCGGCGTGTGCCGCACCGCCTCCACCAGGGCATTGAGGCTGGGCTGGCTGGTGAGCCCGGCCAGGGGGGCGAAGGCGGCATCGACGACGCTCGCGCCGGCGTGGGTCGCCTCGAGCAGCGTGGCCAGCGCACCGCCCGAGGTGTCGTGAGTGTGGAAGTGGATCGGCAGCCCGACTGCCTCGTGGAGGGCCTTCACGAGGCACCCGGCGGCCGGCGGCTTGCACAGCCCCGCCATGTCCTTGATGGCGAGCATGTGGGCCCCGGCCCGCTCCAGCTCCCGTGCCAGATCGACGTAGTATCCCAGCGAGTACTTCGGCCGGGTGGGGTCGAGGACGTCGCCGGTGTAGCAGATCGCCGCTTCGCACAGCCCGCCGCTGGCGAGGACGGCATCGATCGCCACACGCATGTTGGGCACCCAGTTGAGCGGGTCGAAGACCCGGAACAGGTCGATGCCGGCGGCGGCCGATTCGCGCACGAAGGCCTGGACGACGTTGTCGGGGTAGTTGGTGTAGCCGACGGCATTGCTCGCCCGGAGGAGCATCTGGAAGAGCACTCCCGGGATCCGCGCGCGGAGCTGCGTGAGCCGGTCCCAGGGGCACTCGCGGAGGAACCGCAGGGAGGTGTCGAAGGTCGCTCCACCCCACATCTCCAGGGAGAACAGGTCGCCGGCGAGGGCGGCGTAGGCGTCGGCCATCGACAGCATGTCGTAGGTCCGCATCCGGGTGGCGAGGAGCGACTGGTGGGCGTCGCGCATCGTCGTGTCGGTGACGAGGAGGCGGCGCTCCGCGCGGATCGCCCGCGCGAAGGCCGCGGGGCCGAGGTCCCGGAGGCGGGTTCGGGTCCCGGTCGGCGCGGCCGGGGGCGGGCCGTGCAGCGGTCGGGGCGCTGCCGCTCGTCGGGCCACCGCGGGGCGACCGCGCACCAGCGCGTTGCCGTTGACGACGACGTCGGCGAGGTACTCCAGGAGCCGCGTCGCCCGGTCGCGGCGGACGGGGAAATCGAACAGGGCCGGGGTCTCGTCGATGAACCGGGTCGTGCACTGTCCAGCGAGGAATTCCGGGTGGGTGACGAGGTTGACGAGGAACGGGATGTTGGTCTTCACCCCGCGCACGCGGAACTCCTGCAAGCAGCGCTCGATCCGCGCCGCCGCCTCCACGTGCGTCAGACCGCGGGCGGTGACCTTCACCAGGAGGGAGTCGAAGTAGGGGGTCACGACCGCGCCGGAGAAGGCCGTGCCCGCGTCGAGGCGGATCCCCATCCCGCTGGCCGAGCGGTAGGCGGTGATCCGGCCGTAGTCGGGGAGGAAGCGGTTCTCGGGATCCTCGGTCGTCACCCGGCACTGGATCGCGCAGCCCATCGCGCGGACCGTCGCCTGGTCGGGGAGGCCGATGAGTGGATCGGCCAGCGGCCGCCCCTCGGCCACGAGCAACTGCCGGCGGACGATGTCGATGCCGGTGATCTCCTCGGTGGTGCTCCACTTGGATCCGGGGATTGACCTCGATGAAGTAGAACCGGCCGGTGTCGGCATCGACGAGGAACTCGACCGTGCCGGCGTTCTCGTAGCGTGCCAGGCGGCCGATCGCCAGGGCCGCATCGCAGATCGCCGCCCGCGTGGCCGCAGGGATATCGGGAGCGGGGGCGATCTCCACCACCTTCTGGTGGCGCCGCTGCACCGAGCAGTCGCGTTCGAACAGATGGACGAGATTGCCGTGCTCGTCGCCGAGGAGCTGGACCTCGATGTGGCGGGCGCGCTGGATGAACTTTTCCACGAACACGCTGGCGCTGCCGAAGGCGGTCTTGCTCTCGCGCTGCGCGCTTTCCAGCGCGACCGCCAGCTCATCCTCGCCCCGCACCACGCGCATGCCGCGGCCGCCGCCGCCGTGGGCCGCCTTGAGCATCACCGGCCACGCCAGGTCGGTGGCGATCGCCCGGGCGTCGGCCAGGCTCGTCACGGGCCGCGACGAGCCGGCGAGGATCGGCACGCCGGCACGCCGCGCCAGCTCGCGGGCGGCGGTCTTGTCGCCGAGCGTTTCCAGGAGCTCGACCCGCGGACCCACGAAAGTGATACCGGCGTCACGGCAGGCGGCGGCGAACTCCGGATTCTCGGAGAGGAAGCCGTAGCCCGGGTGGATGGCATCGACGCCGTGGGCCCGGGCCACGTCCACGATCGCCGCGATGTCGAGGTAGGAGCGGATCGGCTCCCCCTGGCGACCCACCGGGTAGGCCTCGTCGGCCTTGAAGCGGTGGAGGGCGAAGCGGTCCTCGTGGGCGTAGATGGCCACCGTACGGATGCCCAGTTCGTGAGCGGAACGGAACACGCGGATGGCGATCTCACTGCGGTTGGCGACCAGCAGCTTCCGGATGGGGCGTGGCATGCAGGGCTTCCTGGCGAGGACCGGCGCGGCGCCGGCGGTCGCCATGGTACCCGGCCGCTGCCTCACCGGGGACGCCGCCACCGGCCGGCTGCTCATGGCCGACGGGGCTCGTCGACATATGCCGGACGGAGGTACTCGGGGAGGAGGCGCGCGGCGTCGTCGTGCCGGCCGGCCGCCGCCCGTTCCCGTCCCAGACGAAGCCCTTCGCTCGCGGTTGGCCACGCGGGCTCGTCCACCTCGAGGTCGGTCCGGCCAGCAAGCGCGGCGGTGAGGCACGCCACCCCCGGCCCCGCCAGTCGGTTGCCGGGAGGAATGGTCGCCAGGAGGTCGTCGGGGTGCCACAGCGCCGGTGGACCGCACTCCCAGCCGTCGGCACGCCGCTCGCAGCGGCAGGCCGCCACGTCACCCCGGCCGGCTTCGAAGACCACCCACACCGGCCCGTCACCAGCCCCGACCCGACGGGCGATCAACTCGTAGCCTGACACCCCCACCAGGGCCGCCCCCGTGGACCAGGCGAGGGTCTTGGCCAATGCCACCCCCACCCGCAAGCCGGTGAACGAACCGGGGCCGCGGACAACGACCACGAGATCGGCCGCCCGCGCCGGGAATCCCGCCTCCTCCGCCACCGCCGCCAGGGCCTGGGTCACCAGACGCCCGTGCTGGCCATCGTGTCCCAGAAGCCGGGCCACGGTATGGTCATCGTGGGCGGCGGCGACCGAACCGCGCGGGGAGCCCGTTTCGATCGCCAGCACCCGGTGGTGCCGTCGCTTGACCGTGGTTTCCGCCATCCGTAGTCTCACCCAAAGGGGTGCCCCAAGGGGTGCTCGCGGGCTCCGATCGAACGAAAGCCATCCGCGTGAAACGGGCCATCATCAGTGACATCCATGGCAACCTGGAGGCTCTCCAGGCGGTTTTTGCGGACATCGAGCAGCAGCGGGTGGACGAGGTCTTTTGCCTCGGGGACGTGGTGGGGTATGGACCCAACCCTTGCGAATGCCTCAAGGTGGTGAAGGATCGTTGCCAACTCGTGCTCCTCGGCAATCATGACCAGGGAGCGCTGATTCCCCCCGAGGGATTCAACGTCGGCGCGGAGCGGGCGATCGAATGGACCCGCACACAGATCGAGCATCACGATCGCCAGCGCCGCAATGCCGCGCAGCGGCTCGACGATTATCTCGGCGAGCGCCCCCGGTTCCACACCGTGGGGGATCTCCTTTTCGTCCACGGGTCGGCCCGCCGGCCAATCGACGAGTACGTGTTTCCCGAGGATATCTACAACCCGCTGAAGATGGAGCACATCTTCGAACTGGTGCCGCGCTACTGCTTTCAGGGGCACACCCACATCGGTGGTGTATTCACCCCGGAACTGGAGTTCCACGACGTCGGGGGCAACCTGCCCCCCGACCGGGACGAATGGGAAGTCGAGTTGCCCGCCACGAAGGCGATGGTGAACGTGGGTTCGGTCGGCCAGCCCCGCGACCATGATCCCCGCGCCTGTTACGTGATCCACGAGCACGACAAGCTCCGGTTCCGGCGCGTGCAGTATCCAGCGGATGTCACCTGCCGCAAGATCCACGCCGTGCCCGATCTCGACAACTACCTCGGCGACCGCTTGCTGCTCGGCAAGTGATGGCGGCCTCCCGGCGCGTGGATGGGCCAGGGAATGGGCCGGGATCGGCGTGTGCTGTACCCCGCAGCCTGCGGATCGAGGCCGCGGCGGTATACTCGGGTGCGGCGGGGCGAGTCCCCGGTGTCCGCCCCGACCGGTGTGGACATCGTCCCCACGGACGACCCCCGGGATCCCAACCCCCTGGAATGTCGGGTCACTCGACCGTGGAACGCCGTCTCACACAATTTTTGTTCCTCTCGCTGGCCATCCTGCTGGCCGGCCAGTTGATCCAGGGTCGCCTCTTCCCGAAGCCGGCCCGGCCGCCGGCCGCACAGCCGGCGGCGGACGCCGAAGGGGCAGCACCCCCATCCGCGGAAAATCCGCCGGCTGCCGGGGAGACCGCGGGTGCCGCCGTCGAACAGGTGGTGGCAGATGCTGTCGCCGCTCCGACGACGGTCGCGCCGCGCACGATCACCACGCTGGGGTCGCTCGATCCGGAGCATCCGGCGCGGATGCTCGTCACGTTCAACAGTCTCGGGGGCACGATCGAACGGATCGAGCTCTCGGGTCGCGGCTACCACGATCAGGATGACCGCGGCGGCTATCTCGGCCATCTCGCCCTGACCGCTGCCGAGGGAGGCTGCCTCGTGGGGGTCGTCGGACCGGGCACCCCCGCCGCGGCCGCCGGCCTCCGCTCCGGCGACGTCCTCACCGCCCTCGACGGCACGCCCGTCGGCGACCCCGCCGCCGTCGTCAAGGCGCTCGCCGCCAGCGCCCCGGGCCACAGCGCGCGGGTGGCGTGGCTGCGCGACGGCGCGGCGCGGGAGGCCACGGTGACGCTCGACAGGCGTCCGCTGGAGGTGGTGCGGCCCGAACGCGATGCCCTGCCGGCCCTCGATGCGGCGGTGTGTGACCCGTTGTCGTTCCGGCTGTCGCTGGAGTCGTTCTCAGGGCGGTCGCGACCCGAGCCCGGCGCCGAGATCGCAGGCCTGGAGATCGGCGGCCGCGACTGGCGGCTGGAGCCCGCGGCGACCCCCGACACCGTTCGCTTCACCACGACCCTCACCGACGGCACGACGATCGCGAAGGAATACGCGCTCGTGGCGGAGGCGCCGCGCGATTACGCACTCCAGCTGCGCGTGGAGATCGTGGCCGGCGACCAGCCGGCGCGCATCGCCTATGCCCTCGACGGACCCACCGGCCTGCCCACCGAGGGATGGTGGTACGCCTCGCGGATCGCGCGCGATTGGGGCGCGCTCGCCGTCCGCGACGTGGCCCTGCGCTTCAGTGGCGAGCCGACGGCGCTGGTCAGTGGTCTGAAGATCGCCGACAACTCCCTCGACCATCCCGCCTCGGCGGTGCCCGACGGCAAGCCGCTGGCGTACGCCGGAGTCGATGCCCTGTACTTCGCGGCGGCGCTCCTGCCGCAGCCCGATGGCCCCGAAGCGCCAGCCTTGGCCGAGGTCCGGCCGCTGGCCGTGGGCGCACGCCTCCCGGCGGCGCGGAAGAAGCTCGTCAACGTCACGCCGCGGCTCGTTTCCCGGCGGGCTGACCTCGAGCCGCGCGGGCGGCTCGCGCATCGCTACCGGGTCTTCGCCGGGCCCAAGAAGCCCGACCTCCTCGCCCAGTTCGGGCCCCCGGGCGGCCGGATGGACGACCTCGTCTACTACGGCTGGTTCGGCTGGGTGGCGCGGCCGATGATCGCCATCCTCCACGCGATCTACGCGGTGGTCGGCAACTACGGCATCGCCATTCTCCTCCTCACCGTGCTCGTCCGTGGCGGGATGCTGCCGGTGAGCCGGCGCCAGGCCCTCTCGGCCCAGAAGATGCAGGCCCTGCAGCCGGAAATGAAGGCCATCGCCGAGAAATACAAGGACGACGCGGAGAAGCGGACGCGGGCCACGCAGGAGTTGTGGCGCGCCCACGGCTACAACCCTGCCAGTGGTTGCCTGCCGGTGTTCATCCAGATCCCGGTGCTGATGGGGCTCTACCGCTCGCTGGCCACCGACGTGGAGCTGCGCCAGGCACCGCTGTTCAGCGAGGCGATCCGCTGGTGCTCCAACCTCGCCGCCCCCGACATGTTCTGGGACTGGTCGCGACTCCTGCCGCCGTTCCTCGTGGCCCCCGAGGGATGGCTCGGACCGTTCCTCAACCTGTTCCCGCTGGTCACCATCGGCCTGTTCCTCTGGCAGCAGCAGCTCTTCATGCCCCCGGCGGTTGACGAGCAATCGGAGATGCAGCAGCAGGTGATGAAGTACATGACGTTCTTCATGGCGCTGATGTTCTTCAAGGTGCCCTGCGGGTTGTGCCTGTACTTCATCGCCTCGACGCTGTGGGGCATCGGCGAGCGGCTCCTCCTCCCGACCACGCTCCCGGCCGGCGCCGCAGCATCACCGGCGACACCGTCACCGGCCCGGACGCCGGCGGCCGCGGCCGAGCGAGTCCCGGCGACGCGGGCGGAGCAGCCGGGGTGGTTCGCTGCCCTGCGCCGGGCCTTCGATTCGGCCGTGGCCGCCGCCGACCACAAGCCCGCGGGGCGGCCGGGCCCCGGCGCGGGACGGGCGCCGGAGGGAAACGGAGCCGAGACGGGCGCGGGGCAGCGCCGGCGGCAGACGCGGAAGAAGCGCTGAGCACCCGGGATGCACGATCCCGATGAATTGATCGTCGCCGCAGCCTCGGTGGCGGGCCCGGGCGCCCGGGCGATCCTCCGCCTTTCGGGGGCGGGGCTCGCTGGGCTCCTGGAGAACCTGCTCCACTTTCCCGCGGCCGGCCCCCGAGATGGCGGCCCGACTCGCGCCGGCGGGCCGACACGGCTCGCGGCCCGACTCACGCCGGCGGCTGCCGGCGCGGCGTGGGCCGATCTCGCTGTGACCGTGCTGTGGTGGCCCGGTCCCGGAGGCCCGACGGCCGGTCCACTCGCCGAGGTACAACTCCCGGCCGCGCCTCACCTGGTCGACCTGCTCACCACTGCCGCCTGCCGGGCGGGGGCACGCCCGGCCCGCGGTGGCGAATTCAGCCTCCGCGGGTGGCTCGCCGGGCGCCTCGATCTGGCAGCGGCCGAAGCGGTCCTCGCCGTGGTCGACGCCCGTTCGCCGGAGCAACTGGCCACCGCGCTCGACGGTCTGGCGGGTGGCGGGGGACGGCGGCTGCGGGTGGTCCGCGAGCAACTGCTCGATCTGGCCGCCGACCTGGAGGCGGTGATCGACTTCGGTGACGAACGCTCACCCGACGCGATCCCCTCCGACCCGTGCTCGTTTTGGGGTCAGGTCGTGGGGCGGCTCGACGCCGCGATCGCCGCGCTCGAAGCGGGTGGTGGCCGGCTCCGCGCGCGGGGGGTTGGCGGGGTGCAGCGGCTGCCGCGGGTGGTTCTCACCGGGCCGCCCAACATCGGCAAGAGCAGCCTGTTCAACGCGCTGGCCGGGCGCCCTGCCGCCCTCGTCGCCGACGAGCCTGGCACCACCCGCGACTGGGTCGATACCGTGCTCAGCGTCGCCGACACCCCGCTGTGCGTGCTCGTCGACGTCGCGGGACGCGGGACAGAGGACCCTGGTGCCGGCCCGCTGGCACGCGCGGCGGCGGCCGTCGCCGCGGCGCAGGTCGAGGCTGCCGACGTGGTGGTGGCGTGCCACGATGCCGCCGATCCCGCGGCCGTGCCCGTCGTCCCGCCGGGGAGGCCGCTGATCGTCGTGGCCACGCGCTGCGACCGCGCCGGCGCGCGGCCGTCGGCAACGCTGGCCACCAGTGCCGTCACCGGCGCGGGTCTCGTGGCTTTGCGGACGGCGATCGGCGAAGCGGTGGCCCGGTTGCCACCCCCGGAAACCCCGGCCACCGTCCGGCTCGCGGCCGGAATCGCCGCGGCGCTGGCGGCGCTTGCCACCGTGCGCTTTAGCGCCGTCGCCGGGGCTGTCGGCGGCCGGGCCGACGAGGTGGTCGTCGCCAGCGGCGTGGGGCGCGCGGTGGCGGCCCTCGGTGAGGTGACCGGTATCGACGCGCCCGCGGAGCTCCTCGACCGGATCTTCGCCCGCCACTGCATCGGCAAGTGAGCGCGGGCGTGGGCCGTTGGCGGCCCCCGGTCAGCCGCGCTTGCCCCGGCGACCGCGGGGGGCCGTGGCCCGGCCCGGTGCGGCGCCGCGGCTGGGCCGGCCACCGCGAGTGCCGGTGGAGCCACCGCCAACCCCACCGGCCGGGGCGGGCACGTCGTCGGGGGGTGCGGCCACGAACTTCTCCGGCTGGCCGGTGAGCTCGTAGAGGAAACGGCTGGGGCGGGATGGACGCTTGCGGCCCCACTTCGACCTCGTCAGGCACATCGACAGGGTAAGCAGGCGGCGGGCGCGGGTCACCCCCACATAGCACAGCCGCCGTTCCTCGTCGACCGCCGCCAGCCCGTCCGCGAGCGCGCGATGGTGGGGGAGCAGCCCCTCTTCCAGACCCATCATCCACACGCAGTCGAACTCCAGCCCCTTGGCGGCGTGGAGCGTCATCAGGCGGACCTGACTGCGTTGTTTCCCCTGCTCGCGGAAGCGCTCGGTCTCCCGGACCTCGAGCAGCAGGTGATCGAGGAACCGGCGGACCGACGTGGCCGTGTCGCCGTCGCGCGGCGCGGCGCGCTCGTGGGCGTCGAGCGCGTCGGCCAGTTCCCCGACGCAGGCCCAGCGTGTCTCCGCCTCATCGGCATCGGCGCTCTCCGCGAGGAGGTACGGACGGTAGTTGATCCGCTCGAGGAGGGCCCGCAGCCAGGCCGCCGCACCTCCCCGCGGGATGGTGGTGGCGCTGGTGACGATCGACTCCAGTTCCTCCACCCCGGCCAGCGCGGGCGCTGACAGCCTGACCTCCGCCCTGGCAGCGCGGAGCTCCGCCCACAGGCTGCGGCCGACACCGGTGGCCGTGGCCCGGGACTTCTGCACCGTCTGCCCGGAGAGACCGCGCGGCGGCACGTTGGCAACCCGCGCCAGAGCCAGGTCGTCGTCGGGATCGACGGCCAGCCGGAGAAAGGCGAGGACATCCTTGACCTCGCGGCGGTCGAAGAACGACCGGCTCCCGACGACTTCGTACGGGATGCCGCGGCGGCGCAGCTCCTGTTCCGGGCCGCGCGTCTGCTCCGCCGTCCGCACGAGGATCGCCGCTTCGTGTGCCGGCATCTCCGCCGCGCGCAACCGCCCTTCGAGGTCGCCCACCACGCGCCGGGCCTCGTCGGCCTCGTCCTGGGCCTGGATGATGATCGGGTCGGGGCCGTCGGTGGCGGTGGCCACCAGCGTTTTGCCGTGGCGCCGGCTGTTACAGGCGATCAGCTGGTTGGCGGCGCGGACGATCTGCGGGGTCGAACGGTAGTTTTCCTCCAACCGCACCGTCACCGTGCCCGGCCAGCGCGCGGGGAAGTCGAGGATGTTGGCCACCTGGGCACCGCGCCACGCATAGATCGACTGGTCGTCGTCGCCCACGACGCACAGGCTGCGGTGGTCGCGGGCGAGGGCGGAGAGGATCCGTTCCTGGATCGCACTGGTGTCCTGGTACTCGTCGACGAGCACGTGGTCGTAGCGGCCGGCTTCTGCCAGGCGCACCGGCTCGTGTCCGGTGAGCAGTTCGTCGACGAGGAGGAGGAGGTCGTCGAAGTCGACCGCACCGGCGGTCCGCAGTGCATCCTGGTAGCGACGGTAGCCGGCGGCGGCGAGCGTCCAGGATTCGGGTCCGTCACCGGGGATCGTCTCGAAGGCGTTGGCAGGGCGGATCGCGGCCGACTTCCAGCGGCTGATCCGGTCGAGGAGTTGGGACGGGGCGAGCACCGCGTCGGCGACCCGGAGCTCCTTGAGGACCCGCCGGGCGATCGTCTCCTGTTCGCCCCGGTCGAGGATGGCGAACCGCGTGGGATAGCCGAGGCGCGCGGCGTGCCGCCGGAGGATGCGGGCGCAGAGGGAATGGATCGTCGAGATCTCTGGACGGGCGGCATTCCGGCTTCGGCCCGCCCGGGCGAGCATTTCCCGGGCGGCCTTCGTGGTGAAGGTCACAGCCAGGATCCGGTCGGGAGCCGCCCCCTTGCGCACCAGACGCGCGATCCGTCCAATCACCACCCGCGTCTTGCCGGTGCCGGCGCCGGCGAGCACCAAGAGCGGTCCCGGCGGTGTCTCCACGGCATGCGCTTGGGCAGCATTGAAGGTGGCGGGACGGCGGGGTGGTGGCTGGGAAGATGGTCGCATGGGTGGGTCGCAGGACGGGGCGGCGGGAATCTAACACGGACCATGAAAAACGGTCAGCCTTCGGCACCTCCGGATCGCCTTGACGGTGCGCGGAAGGAAGTTTCTATTCAGTCGTGGAGCGCTCGCCACGGACAGCAGTGCTCGCCGCCGGAGGCTTCGTCGATGCGACGTGAGGGTGACCAGGACGCCGGTGACCAGCGAGGAGAGCACGGGGTCCGGCGGCGCCGGTCATCCCGGCAGGCCAACGGCCGCGCACGCCGGCGCCCCGACGACGGCGCGACGGCCCGTGGCTCCGACGATCACGACCCGGCGGATGGAGACCCTCACGCCGAGGACGCCGACGACCGTGATGGGCAGCGCGGCGCGCGCACGCGGGGGGCGTACGACGACCTCGCGGCCGACGAAGGCGCCCTCGACGGCCCGCTGTTCGGCGAGCAGGGCGCCGCCCTTTTCGAAGCGGTCCGGCCGCATCTCCGCGCCATCGCCCTGGCGGCGATCGGCGCGGTGCTCGTGGCGGGGGCGTGGAAGTGGTGTCGGCACAGCGGACGGCCGCCCGCCGGCAGAGTTGGGATGCCTACCTCGAGGCGCTGAACGGCTCACGCGTCGATGCTCTGGCCGATGTCGGAACGCGTTTCCCCGGTGCGCCGGCGGCCGCCTGGGCCCGGCTCGCGCTCGCCGAGAGCGCCCTCGGGGAGGGGACGGAACTGTCGTTCGTCGACAAGGACGGCGCCCGGATCCGTCTGGAGGCCGCGGCCAACCAGTACAGCGAGCTGCTCAGCGAACGGCCCCAGGGCTTGCTCGCCGAGCGGGCCACCCTCGGCTTGGCCAAGTCGCGGGAGAGCCTCGGACAACTCGAGGAGGCCCGCGCCGGCTACGAGGCGGTCGCCAAGGATCACCCGTTTTCGCCGGTGGCGGAAATCGCCGCCGAGCATGCCCGGCTCCTCGGCCAGCCCCAGTCCCGCGAGTGGTATGGCTGGTTCACGGAGTGGAAGCCGCCGGCGCAGACGCCGCCGGGTGGGGTTCCGGGTGGCCCGAGGGCCGATGCGCGTCCTCCGCAGGGGAGCGATCCCGGTGTTCCCGTCGTGCCACCCGCCAGTACTCCGGTTGACTCCGCAGCACCCGTCAACGGTGCCAAGACCGCGGAGTGAACGCTGGACGACCTCGCCGCTTCCCAGCCGCCCGGCAGTGCTTCCCAGCCGCCCGGCAGTGTCTTGTCGTTCACCGTGGCCGACGACGCGGTGGGGGCCCGCCTCGATGCATGGTTGGCGCGTCTGCTCCCCGCGTCCAGCCGCTCCGCCATCGCCCGGGCGATCGACGCCGGGGCGGCACGGGTGGACGGTGTCCAGGCGCGGCCGTCGATGGTCCTGAAGGTGGGGGTGGTCGTCACCTTCACCGTTCCGGAACCTCCCCGCAGCGGTCCGGAGGCGGAGGAGATCCCCCTCGTCTTCATCCATCGTGACGACGACATGGCCGCCGTTGACAAGCCGGCGGGGATGGTGGTGCATCCCGCCAAGGGCAACTGGCGCGGGACCCTCGCCGGGGCCCTGCGCTGGCACCTCGAGCGGGACGGTGTTGGCGGGCTGTCGACCACCGGCGGACCCACGCGGCCGGGCATCGTCCATCGCCTCGACCGCGACACCAGCGGCGTGATCGTCGTCGCCCGCACCGAGGAGGCCCACCAGCGCCTGGCGAAGCAATTCGAGCAGCGGACGGTGGCCAAGACCTACCTCGCCGTGGTCCAGGGGGAGCCGCGATTCGACCGCGACGAGATCGATCTCCCCATCGGCATCCATCCCTACCAGCGCGAGAAGATGGCGGTTCGCACCGATCACTCCACGAGCCGTCCGGCGGTGACGCGCTACGAGGTGGTGGAGCGGTTCGGGCGCATGGCCCTGGTGCGCGTCGCCCCGCGCACCGGACGCACCCACCAGATCCGGGTCCATCTGGCGGCCATCGGCTGCCCCGTGCTCGGCGACGTGCTCTATTCCGGCCGCGGCACGATCGAGCCGGCGTTCCTCGGCCTGCCGCCCGGGCCGCCCCTGCTGTCGCGGCAGGCGCTCCACGCGGCCCGCCTGGAACTCGATCACCCGCGGTCGGGCGTCCGGCTCGACCTCGCCGCGCCGCTGCCGGCCGACATCGCGGGGCTGTTGGCCGCCGCGCGGCAGTCCTGACCGGCGTCCTCCTCGCCGAGCAGGATCATGGCCCGCGGGAGCACGGAGTCCACGACCCGCGCGACGGCGATCACCAACCCCGCGGTCCCGTCGCGCCACCCCGACTGGAGCAGATAGGCCTTGGCGAAAGCCCCCAGCGCGCGCCCGGGCAGCGCCCACGCGCGCGGGCGCTCGCCAGTCGCGCGGATCATCGCCGCCTTGGGACGCGCGTACCGGACAGACCGGACGAGGACGTCGCCGATCGAGGGGAAGCTGTCGTGGAGGATCGAGCCCCCGAGGGGCACGGGTACGTGCGGGGCGCGCACCTGCTCGTGCACAGGCAGCAGGGCGAAATCGGCGGTGCGCCGGTTGAACAACCGCACGACGCGCTCGCCGCCCCACGGCCCGTGGTGGATCTCGCGCCGGCCGACGAACGTCCGCCGGCGGAGCGCGTAGGCCACCTCCGGGTCGTCCAGAGGCAGGCCGCTGATCGCCGCCACGGCCGCGGCATCGAGGTGCTCGTCGGCGTCGAGGGACAGGATCCAGTCGTGGGTGGCGAGGGCCACGGCGCGTCGCTTCTGCGGGCCGTACCCGAGGAAGGGCTGGAATTCCACGCGTGCCCCGGCGGCGCGGGCGACGTCCGGGCTGCCGTCGGTCGATCCAGAGTCGAGCACGAGGCGCTCGGCGCAGAAGGCCACCGAGTCGAGCGCCGCGCGAAGGCCCACCCCGCCGTCGCGGCAGATGATCACGGCCGTGATGGCGGTGCTCGGTTTCATGGCCACGGCACGTCGGCGGATGGTCATCCGCGGGGGCGTTCGGCGGCCGGCGGGGCCGCCTGCAGGCCCGTGGCGGCGATCCCGGATCCGCCGTCGGCGGTGGGCAGCCGGAGGGGCCACTCGAGCACGAATCGGCTCCCCGTTCCCGCGCTGCCGATCCCCGCGCGACTGCTGGCGGTGATGTCGCCGCCGTGCTCGCGGAGGATCTTCCGGCTCACGGTCAGGCCCAAGCCCGTGCCCCGCGAGCCCTTGGTGGAGACGAACAGGTTGAAAATCCGCGCCAAGGTCTCGGGTGGGATGCCGGGGCCGTTGTCCTCGACCATGATCCGCACCCGGGCGCCGGGTTCGTCGATGGCGATGGTGATGCCGACGCGGCCGTCGGGCCGTCCCTCGACGGCATCGAGGGCGTTGGTGACCACGTTGAGCACGGCACGGGCGATCCCCTCGGGGTCGAACAGCATCCGCGGCACGTCGGTCGGTGGGTGCCACTCGATCGTCGTGCCCGCCTCCGCGGCGCGGTGCCGCACCGTGTCGACCACGTCGGTGACGGTGGCCGCCAGATCGGACGGGATGGCGTCGGGTTCCCGCTCCTTGCTGTAGGAGAGCATGTCCATCACCAGGGAGGAGATCTTGCCCTGGTTGCGCGCCACGATGTCCCAGCCCTTGCGCACCAGCGCCTGGTCTTCGTTCTCCAATCCCATCTCCACCAGGTAGCTGCCGCCGCGGATCCCCTGGAGGATGTTCTTGATGTGGTGGGAGAGGGTGGCGATCGTCTGGCCGACGCCCGCGAGCCGCTCCGACTGGACCATGGCGGAGTAGTAGGTGGTGTCCTCCACAGCGAGTGCCGCCTGGTGGCCGATGGCGATCATCAGTTTGAGGTGCTCGTCGGTGAAGCGGCGTTGGCCGGCAATGGCCAACTCGGCCAGCGGCACCGTGGTGTCGACGTAGAGGATGCCGACGGTGCCGTAGCGGCCCTGCATCGGCACGCAGATCGCCTCGCGCACGCCCGTGCGGAGGACGCTGTTGCCCGAACTGAACCGGTCGTCGTCCTGGGCGTCGCTGGTGAGCACCCCCTCCTTGCGCTCGAGGACGTACTCGAGGATCGTCCGGCTGATGGCCATCGATCCGGTGGTGCCCGGCCGCCGGTCGCGGCGGGCCTTCGGGGCGAGCTGCCCCGTGGCCGGATCGCGGAGCATGATGCAGCCCCGATCGGCCTCGATCCACTCGAACACCAGGTTGAGGATCCGGGCGAGGAGCTCGTCGATGTCGAGGGTGTGGCTGACCGCCAGCGCGGTGCGGTACATGACTTGGAGGTTGCTGCGGGCCCGGGCGAGCCACCGGTCGTCGGTTTCGCCGGGGGGCGGGCCGGCGATCATCGGCTCGTCTTCCCGGAGGGTACGGACGATCCGCGACCCGTCATCGCCCGCGGTCGGGCCGACGATGTCGACCGCAGCGGATGCCGGGTGTGCCCCCCCGGACTCGAGCGCATAGACCAGCAGGGAGCGCCCCACCTGGATCTGGTCACCGGCCGCGAGCTCGCCCTTCTCCACCCGCCGGCCGTTGACGAAGGTGCCGTTGGAGCTTTTCAGATCTGCCACGACGAACCCGCCGCCGGAGGGGCGGATCTCGGCATGCCTCCGGGAAACCTCGCTGTCTTGGAGCTGGACGGCGTTGCCCGATTCCCGGCCGATCCCCACCACGCTCGTGCCGTCGAGTTCGAAGCGCGTGCCCCGATTGGGGCCTTGGATCACGAAAAGTGAAGCCACACCCGTCCGTGCCTCTGTTCCCCGTCTGCCGATCGCGGTTCGTCGGGGCGGACCGTCGCGCCGCCGCCGGGCTCGTCCGGCCGCCGGTTGCACCAGCATATCCCAGCCGGGCGTGTGGTTGGGTGGCGGTCCACCGGAAGCCCATCCCGGACGGATTACAATCGGGGAGGACGCCCCAAGGGGGACCGGTCCTCGGTTCCCGGGCATGTCCGAACCACACGAGGTGGCCATGAGCATCGTCGTCGGCGGCGCGACGTCCCGGAACGCACGACACGGCTGGAGGGTCGG
>RFRL01000067.1 GCA_009924545.1 Planctomycetia bacterium
CGCGCCGGCTTCACGCTCGTCGAGCTGCTCGTCGTGATCGCGATCATCGGGGTGCTCGTCGGCCTGCTCCTGCCGGCCGTGCAGGCGGCCCGCGAGTCGGCCCGCCGCTCGAGCTGCGGCAACAACCTCAAGCAGATCGGCCTCGGCATCAACGTCTACACCGAGGCCCGGAAGCAGCTCCCCCCGGGGGGTGTCACGGACCGTATCGGCGGCGGCTGGGGGAGCAGTTGGAATGTCTTCATCCTGCCTTTCATCGAGCAGGCCGAGCTCTTTGACAAGTTCACGTTCAACGGCAGCTCGGGCTGGGGCGGCGCGTCGGCGACGGCCAACCAGGCCGCTTCCCGAGACCTCCTCATCAAGTCCTACCGCTGCCCGTCGAGCACCGCGCCACAGTGGAGCACGGCCACGTCGTCCGGCGTCCGACTGATGGCCAACAATTACGTGGGGATCTCCGGGGCCGTCAACGGCCTCATCCCGGGATTCACGGAAACCCGGATCGCGAACCCCGGCGGCGCCGCCGGCTGTTGCAGCGGCGGGATCGCCTCCGGTGGTGGAGCCCTCTTCCCGGCCGCCGCGATCGGCACTGAGGCCTTCCGCGATGGCACGAGCAGCACGATGGCCGTGTCCGAGCAGAATGAATCGCTCACGATCCTCGTGGGAGGGGCACCCGGGATCGCCGTGCCGGGGAGCAACGGACCCGGAACCCCGGTGACCGGTGCGCTCCCCGTGCTCGTGCCGCCTCCGGTGGCGGGTGTCTCGAGCGGCAACTGACCGTGTCCACCGCCACCGTTTTCGACTGCCACCGCCGCACCGTACGATGGCCGGATGGTCGCCGTCGATCCACTCCCTCCCGCCGCCGTCCCGCCGCTGCGCTTGGGAGCGGTGGTCGTCGATCCCCCGGTGCTCCAGGCGCCGATGGCGGGCTACACCAACTACGCCTTCCGGCAGGTGGTGCGCGGGTTCGGCGGTGCCGGTCTGCTGGCGACCGAGATGATCGCCGCCCGCAGCGCCACTTGGCTGGAGACGCACCGCGGCGAACACCCCGACCGCCTGTGGGGGGTGCGCGACGAACCGCGGCCGCTCGCGGTGCAGATGTGGGACAACGACCCCGACAATCTCGCCGCGGTCGGTCACCGTCTGGCCCACGACTTCCGTGTCAGCGTCGTCGATCTCAACTTCGGTTGCCCGGTCCGCCAGGTGACGGAAAAGGCCCACAGTGGGTCGTGGCTGCTCCGCGACCCCGAACGTGTGGGGCTGATCGTGCGGCGTGTGGTTGAGGCCTGCGCCGGGGTGCCCGTGACGGCGAAGATCCGTCTCGGCTGCTCCGAGAGTTGCCGCACCGCCGTCGAGGTGGCGCAGCGCATCGAGGAGGCGGGGGCGAGCGGACTCACCGTCCACGGGCGCGTCGCCTCGCAGTTCTTCACGGGACAGGCCGACTGGGAAGCGATCGCCGCGGTGAAAAAAAGCCTGTCGCGGATGCCGGTCATCGGCAACGGCGACATCACGTCGGCGGCCGTGGCGGTGGAACGGCTGCGCAGCAGCGGCGTCGATGGGGTGATGATCGCGCGGGAGGCACTGGCGCGGCCCTGGATCTTCGCCCAGGTGGCGGCCCTTCTGGCCGGCCGTGTACCGCCCCCCGAGCCATCGCTGCCGGAGCAGCGGGAGATCGTCCTCCGGCACTACGATCTCGTCTGCCGACGCTTCGGCGCGGAGCGAGGCACGCTCCTGATGCGGAAATTCGCCTGCTCCTACGCCCAGGGGCTGCCGGGCGCCCGGGAGTTCCGCGGTCGGGTTTCCCGGGTGACCAGCGTGGTGGAGTTTCTCGACGTCGTGGCTGGTTGGTTTCCCGGCCAGCCGCGGAATCCCGCCAATAAGACAGACGGAGGACCGCGCGAGGATATTTTTCACACATCTGGTTGTCAATAATCCTCCAGCCCCTACAGTAGCAATATGCTTCGTCCTCCATCCAACCCGGACATCCCCGAAGTGGTTGCCGAGCCGCGCCCGTCCGACATGCCGCTTGTTGAGTTGCTGCGGACCTCGGGTCCTCTCGGCGTGGGTCGAATCGCCACAGGGTTGGGTGTCACTCCCACGGCGGTCCGGCAGCGGTTGGAGCGATTGGTGCACCAGGGCATCGTCATCCGCACCCTGGCCGTTGAGGCACATGCCGGAGCGGCGACATCCCGGCGGGGCCGGGGGCGGCCCGCCCATGCCTTCTCCCTGTCGGACAAGGGGCGGCGGATCGGGGGGGAGAACTTCCGTGACCTGGCTCTGGTGCTGTGGCGGGAGATCCGCGGCATCAGCGATGCCGACGTCCGGCGAGGTCTGCTTGCCCGGATCGGCACGGCGCTGGCCGACATGGTGCGCCACGAGGTTCCGGGTACCGCGCCTGTCGATCGACTGGAGGGGACCGCGGCCCTGCTCAGGGGTCGCCGCGTCTCGGCGGAGTTCCTCGCCGGCGACCTGCCCGTCCTCGTCAACCACAGCTGTCCCTATCCCGATCTCGCCGAATGCGACAGCGGGATCTGCGCCGCCGAACGCTTCATGATCCAGCACCTCGTGGGGGCGCCTGTGCAACTCACCGAGTGCCGCCTCGACGGCGGTACCTGTTGCCGGTTCGAGCTCGCCGGAACAACCGGGCCTCCCGTTTCCGCCCCCGTCTGATCTTCACGCTCCAACGCTCCTCATTCCCCGGCCCTCCCACCGGTCAGCCATCACACCCACCCGTCAGCCAGCGGAGCCCCCATGACGCAGTCTTTCAACCCCAGCACGCCGTCCGGCGGCCGTCCGTGGATCGAGGGTCGGTTCGAGGAGAACATGGTCCTCACCACCGTCGAACAGGCGATCAACTGGGCCCGCCAGTCGAGCATCTGGCCGATGACGTTCGGGCTCGCCTGCTGTGCCATCGAGATGATGGCGGCCGGGGCCAGCCGCTACGACCTCGACCGCTTCGGCGCCGGCGCCTTCCGCGCCACGCCGCGGCAGGCCGACCTGATGATCGTGGCCGGTACCGTGACCTACAAAATGGCCAGCCGTGTCCGTCGTCTCTACAACCTCATGCCCGATCCGAAGTATGTGATCGCGATGGGGGCGTGCACGACCGGCGGTGGCCCGTACTTCAAGTGGGGATATCACGTGGTCAAGGGTGTCGATCTCGTGGTGCCGGTCGACGTCTACGTGCCGGGTTGCCCGCCGCGTCCAGAGAGCCTGCTCGAGGGGCTGATGCGAATCCAGGACAAGATTCTCGGCCAGCGGATCGCCAAGCGGCCGGAGGGGGGCAAGGTGGACGACGAGCTCCCCGTTCCCCACCACTCGGGTTACGTGACCTCCGCGGTCGGCGACGGCACTCTCGTGTTCGACCACCAGAAGGTTCAGCCCTGACCCGTCGGGTGGCGGTCAGTGGCGCTGCCGCCGACCTGTGGCTGGTGTGACGGGTTGGCTGGGTCGCGGTACGGTGGTGAAGGAAGGTCGTGTGGTGGATGGGCCGTGGCGGCAACGCGGGCTCCGGTGTTCGGGATTCTCTGGATGGGTGCGGCCGACCGGTCGCCTCGTGGAGGGTGGAATCGATGGCAGTCGAAACGGGTACCGACCGGTTGGTGGTCCGCGGCCTCCACGTGGCGGTGGAGGGGCTCGAGATCCTCAAAGGGGTCGATCTGGAGATCGGCCGCGGCGAGGTGCACGCCCTCATGGGTCCCAACGGCTCGGGGAAGAGCACGCTGGGCTACGCCATCATGGGCCACCCCGGCTACGAGGTCACGGCGGGCACGGTGGAACTGGTCGATGGCGACGGCCGGCGTCACGACTTGCTGGCGATGGAGCCCGACCAGCGGGCGCGGGCGGGCGTTTTCCTCGCCTTCCAGCGGCCGATGGCGATCCCCGGCGTGCGGCTGGCCGACTTCCTCCGGCACGCGGTCACCAACGTCCGCAACCCCCAGCGCCGCGAGGGTGAGGAACTGATGGCAATGCGGGAGTTCCGCGGCGAGCTCAAGGCGAAGATGGCCGAGCTGTCGATGGACCCCGACTTCGCCCGGCGCTACGTCAACGACGGGTTCTCAGGTGGCGAGATGAAGCGCGCCGAGATCCTCCAGTTGGCGATGCTCCGCCCGCGGTTCGCCATCCTCGACGAGACCGACAGCGGGCTCGACGCCGATGCCGTGCGGCTGGCCAGCGAGAGCATCGCCCGGATCGGCGGGGCCGAGATGGGGATCCTCATCATCACCCATCACGAGCAACTCCTCGAGCACAACACCCCCCTTCGCACGCACGTCATGCTCGGGGGGCGGATCGTGGAGTCGGGCGGTGCGGAGCTGGCCGCCGAACTGCACAAGCGCGGCTACGAGCGGATCCGCGCCTCCTATCCGGAGGCCGCTGCGGCCGAGCGCGATCTCGGTGATCGGCAGGCGGCGGCCGCCGCGGTCTGACCCGCGCCGGGGCGACGTGCGGCACCGGCGTGGGGCCGCCCGGCAACGACGAATCACACCGCCCGCCGCCGGCGGGCGCTGGACGGACATCCCTGGTGAGGAGTGGTTCCATGGCATCGGCTTCCGACGAATCGGCGACGCTGGCGCTCGGCGAGATCAACAAGTACGACTTCCGCACCGACTCCCCGGCGGTGTTCAAGGCGCGACGCGGCCTCGATGCCGCCATCGTCTCGCAGATTTCGGAGATGAAGCGCGAGCCGGCGTGGATGCGTGACTTCCGCCTCAAATCGCTCGACATCTTCCACTCCAAGCCGATGCCCGCCTGGGGCGGGCGCATCGGGGTCGATTTCCAGGACATCTTCTATTACCTCAAGCCCGCTGAGCAGCAGGGGAAGACATGGGAGGAAGTGCCCGACGCCATCAAGCAGACCTTCGACCGGCTGGGCATCCCCGAGGCGGAGCGGAAGTTCCTCGCCGGCGTCAAGGCGCAGTTCGAAAGCGAAGTGGTCTACGGCTCGCTCCAAGAGGATCTGGCGAAGAAGGGGGTGATCTTCACCGACACCGACACCGCCGTGCGTGAGCATCCCGACCTGCTGCGGCAGTATTTCGGGACGATCATCCCCCCGACCGACAACAAGTTCGCCGCCCTCAATTCAGCCGTCTGGTCGGGCGGGTCGTTCATCTACGTGCCCAAGGGGGTGTCGATCGAGTTCCCCCTCCAGGCCTATTTCCGTATCAACGCCGAGAGCATGGGGCAGTTCGAGCGTACGCTGATCATCGTCGACGAAGGTGCACAGGTGCACTACGTCGAGGGCTGCACCGCCCCGATGTACTCCACCGAGAGCCTCCATTCGGCGGTGGTGGAGATCGTCGTCAAGAAGCACGGTCGCTGCCGCTACACGACCATCCAGAACTGGGCCAACAACATCTACAACCTCGTCACCAAGCGGGCCATGGCCTACGAGGGGGCCCTGATGGAATGGATCGACGGCAACCTCGGCAGCCGGCTGACGATGAAGTATCCGGCGGTCTACATGATGGAACCGGGGGCCCGCGGCGAGATCCTCTCGATCGCCTTCGCCTCGGCCGGTCAGCACCAGGATGCCGGGGCGAAGCTCGTCCACGCCGCCCCGCACACCAGCGGCCGGATCGTTTCCAAGAGCATCTCCAAGAACGGCGGGCGGGCCAGCTACCGGGGCCTGGTGCGCATCGAGCCGGGGGCGAAGAAGAGTCGGTCGAGCGTGGTCTGCGACGCCCTGATCCTCGACGACCGGAGCCGCAGCGACACCTACCCGTACATCGAAGTGGAGGAGCAGGACGTGTCGATCGGCCACGAGGCGAGCGTGTCGAAGATCGGCGAGGAACAGCTTTTTTACCTCACCAGCCGTGGCCTCAGCGAGGCGGAGGCGAGCACGATGATCGTCGGTGGATTCATCGAGCCGCTCGTCAAGGAGCTGCCGATGGAGTACGCCGTGGAGATGAACAAGCTGATCCAGCTGCAGATGGAAGGTTCGGTGGGGTGACGCATGACGACCGCAGCCACGACCACCCTCGCCGTTCCCGGTGCCGCCGCCACGTTCGATGCCGGCGCCCTCGAGCACCTCATCGGTGCCGCTCCCCTGCCCGACTGGGCGACGCAGCGGCGGCGCGAGGCGTTCGCGGCGCTGGCCGGGTCGGGTTTGCCCGACCGGCGCAGCGAGAACTGGATGCGGACCGACCTGCGCCTCTTCCGGCGGGAGGCCTGGGGGTTGCGCCCCCGCCCCGCCGCCGGCGCTGTCGCTCCGGCGGGGCTCCTCGCCGCGGCGATCGCCGGGGGAGCCGGTACGGATGCCGACGGCACGGCTGCCGCGACCGGGCCGCTTGGCGGCCGTCTGGTGACGCTCGACGGTCATCCTCTCCAGGAGGAGCTCGATCCCGAGCTGGCCCGGCGCGGCGTCAGGTTCGGGAGTGCTGAATCGCTCCTCCCGGAGATCGGCCACCTCCTCCGCGACCACTGGTGCACCGTCATCGATCCCGCGGCCGACCACTTCGCCGCCCTCCACGCCGCGTTCCACCGAGCCAGCGCCGTGCTCCACGTGCCGCGGGGCGTGACGATCGCCGAGCCGCTCCACGTGCTGGCGGCGATCGGGGACGGTGGCGTCGACACCTCCCACGTGCTCGTCGTCCTCGACGACGGGGCGGAGGCGACGCTGCTCACCGAAACGGCAGGAGGCGGCGCGGCAGGGTCGGCCGGCGGCTTTCACTGTGGCGCGACCGAGATCGTGGTCGGGCGTGGGGCGTTCCTCCGCATGGTGAATCTCCAGAACTGGAACACCGGCGTGTGGCACTTCGCCCGGCAGCGGGCCCTGGTTCACGAGAACGGCCGACTCCAGTGGACCCTCGGGGCACTCGGCAGTCGGCTGTCGCACGTGGCCCAGGACGTGGCGCTCGTGGGGCGCAACGCCAGCGCCCAGGTCAACGGCGTGATGTTCACCGAGGGGCGTCAACAACTCGTTTACAACACGCTGCAGCATCACCAGGCCCCGGCCTGCCGGAGCGACCTGCTCTACAAGGGGGCCCTCCAGGATCGGTCGCGGCTGGTGTGGCGCGGGATGATCAAGGTCGACAAGGCCGCCCAGAAGACCGACGGCTACCAGCGCAACGACAACCTCATGCTCTCCGCACAGGCCCGGGCCGACTCCATTCCCGGTCTGGAGATCGAGGCCGACGACGTCCGCTGCACCCACGGTGCCACCAGTGGCCGGGTGGACACCGACCAGATCTTCTACGCGCAGGCGCGCGGTCTGTCGGCCGACGAGGCTGCCCGGCTCGTGGTGGCGGGGTTCTTCCAGCAGGTGTTCGACAGGATCACGATTCCGCCCGTCCGCGATGCCCTCGCCCGGGCCATCGGCAGCCGGATCCGCCGGCTGTCCTGACACCTTTTCCCGGGAGGAGTGATGGACGGGTTCGTGCGCGTGGCGGATGTCGATTTTCTGCCCGATCCGGGGCAAACGCTGGTCGAGGTCGACAGCGAGGTGGTGGCCCTGTTCCACGTTGACGGTGCTTACCACTGCATCGACGACGTCTGCACCCACGACGGCGGCACCCTCGCCGATGGCCCGCTGACCGGTCACGTGGTGGCCTGCCCGCGGCACGGCGCCACCTTCGACGTGCGCACCGGGGCGGCCCTGACGATGCCGGCGGTGCGCCCGACGCGCTGCCACGACGTGCGCGTGGCGGAGGGAGGCGTATGGGTGCGGCTGCGGACCGCAGCGGCGGACGCCGCACCCCCCGCGTCGTCCGCGGCCGGCGGTGCCGGGGCGCCGCTCGTCGCGCCGGCCGTGACCGGTCATGCCGGGGGCGCTGCCGCCCCTGCTGCCCTCGTGGCGCCCGTCACGCCTGCCGGCCTGTCGGAGGATGCCGTGCGGGAGATGCTCCGCGAGGTGAAGGATCCGGAGTTGTTCGTCAACATCGTCGACCTCGGGCTCATCTACGCCGTCACGGTCGCCCCGGCGGCCGACGATCCGGCCGGTCGCCAGGTGTCGATCGACATGACGATGACCAGCCCCGCCTGTCCCGCCGGCCCCCAGCTCATCGCCGACACGAAGCGGGCCGTGGGCCGCCACGAGCAGGTGCGCGGCGTGGAGGTGCGGATCGTCATGGATCCGCCGTGGACGCCCGACCGGATGAGCGACGCGGCCCGCGACCAACTCGGCATCTTCTGACGCCGTCACCGTGCGGATCCTGCTCTACGAATGGTCCTGTTCGGGCGGGCTGCACGGGCCCGCCGCGGGCCTCGTCGCCGACGGGGGCCAGCGCGATCCCGGGGCGGCGCTCGTCGCCGAAGGTCGGGCGATGCTCGCGGCCCTCGTGGCCGACGGCCGGCGCGCGGAGGATCTCGCCCTCACGGTGCTGGTGGACGGCAGCCTGCCTCACCTCCTGCCACCGTGCGGCACCGCCGGCTTGTCCCCCGGAGTGCAGGTCATCCCGGTATCGCCCGGCGACGAAATGGCGCGCCTCGCCGACGCCGGGCGCGCGGCCGACTGGACGGTGATCGTGGCCCCGGAGACCGGCGGCGTTCTCGCGGCCCGGGTGGCGCTGGTGCGGGCGGCGGGTGGTCGGGTGGCGGCGGCCGACGCAGGCTTCATCGCCACCGCCGCCGACAAGCAGGCGACCGTCGGCGCCCTCGCGGCCGCCGGTGTGCCCGTGCCGGCCGGTCGGCTCCTCGAGCCGGGCGTGCCCTGGCCCGTGGGCTTCGCCCTCCCCGCCGTGGTCAAGGCGGCGGCGGGGTGTGGCGGCGACGGCCTGAGGGTGATCGAGTCCCCCGCCGACCTGCCCCCGGCGCGGGAAGCGCGCCGGCTGGAGGCCTTCGTCGTCGGGACGGCCGTCGGCGTTTCCTGCCTCTGCGGTCCTGCGGGGATCGTGCCCCTGCCAGCCGTCCGGCAGCGGTTCGGCACCGGTCCCTCCCCGCGTTTCCTGGGGGGGGATCTCCGGCTGCCGTCGGCCGTCGCCTCGCGGTCGATGGTGTTGGGCCGCCGGGCGGTCGCGGCCCTGGCGCGGGGCACGGGGCCGGCTGCCGGCTGGGTGGGAGTCGACATGATCCTGGGAGATCGGCACGATGGCGCGGACGATCGGGTCCTCGAGGTCAATCCGCGGCTGACCACGTCGTTCGTCGGTCTCGCCACGCTCGGCAGCCGGAGCCTGCTGCGGGCGCTGGTGGCCGTGGCCGCGGGGGATCCGCCCGAGTGGCCGGGGACGCCGTGCGGCGACGGCTCGTTCACCGCCGTGCCCACCGTGGAGACCATTCCCGATGCGCCGCACCACTGATGCCGTGACTCCGCGCCCGGGACCCGTGCTGGCCCTCGACATCGGCGGCGCCAACCTCAAGGTGGCCGACGGGCGCGGCTTCTCCCACGCGGAGCCCTTCCCCCTGTGGCGGCAGCCGGAAGCGCTCGGGCCGCGCCTCGTGGAATTCGTCCGTGAGCGCCGTCCGGCCCGCGTTGTGGCGACGATGACCGGGGAGATCGCCGACTGTTTCGCCTCGAGACGGGAGGGAGTGGAGGCGATCGTGGCGGCGGTCGTGGCGGCGGCTCGGGAGGTGGCGGCCGGGGTGGAGATCCTCCGCGTCGATGGCCGTCTCGTGCCCCCCGCCGCGGCCGTCGCCGAACCGCTGGCGGTGGCGGCAGCCAACTGGCAGGCGCTGGCGCGCCTCGCCGCGGCCCATGCGCCGGCCTGGCCGGCGGTGCTCCTTGACGTCGGCTCTACGACCACCGACATCATCCCCCTCGACCAGGGCCAGCCGACTCCCGCCGCCACCGACGACGCGGGCCGGCTCGCCGCCGGCGAGCTGGTCTACACGGGGATCGAGCGGACCCCGATCGCCGCCCTCCTGCGTCGCTTCGTCCACCGGGGTGTCGCCAGGCCGGTCGTCGCCGAGCGGTATGCCGACGCGCGCGATGCCTGGCTGTGGCTCGGTGAACTGGCGGAGGATCCGGCCGCCACCGATACCGCTGACGGCCGACCGCTCACACGCGATGCCGCCCGGGCCCGCCTGGCGCGGATGCTGCTGGTGGAAGGGGAGTCGTTCACGGCGGCCGACGCGACGGCGCTGGCCGCACGCTGCGGTCGGGTGCAGGTCCGGCAGGTCGTGCGCGGTCTGCGTCGCGTGGCCACGGCACTCGGCCGGCCGCCGGCGGGGCTGGTCCTCTCCGGACACGGCGAGTGCCTGGCGCGGCGCGCCATCGTGCGGTGGGGATGGGACGGGCCGGTGGTGTCGTTGTCGTCGCGGCTCGGGCCGGCCGTGGCCCGCGTGGCCCCGGCCCATGGGCTGGCCCTCATCGCCCTGGGGGACCTGCCGTGAGGCTGCCGACCGGATGGCGGAGCGGTCTGCTCGGCGGGCGCTCCGGAAGCCCGGCCGCACCCCGCGGACCGCTCGTCGTGAAATGCGGTGGCAGCCTCCTCTCCCGTCCGGGCTGGCCGCACCTGCTCCGTGGGCTGTACCCCGCGCTGGCCGAGGGCGGAGCACCGCTCCTGGTCGTCGGCGGGGGCGCGATCGTGGAAGGCCTGCGCGCGATCGATGCCGCCGGCCACCTCGACACCACGCTGGTCCACCAGCTGGCAATCGACCTCATGGCGGCCACGGCGCGCCTCGTGGCCGCCGAGTTGGACGTGGGGATCGTGAGCGCGGCGGACGGCGGCGGGGTCCTCGACGCCGGGGCCTATCTCGCCACGGCACCCGCCCCTCCGCTGCCGGTCGGCTGGAGCGTGACGAGCGACACCATCGCGGCGACCGTGGCGCGGGCCAGAGCCCGGCCACTGCTGCTGCTCAAGAGCAGCCCGGCGCCGGCGGCCGACCCGGCCGTGGCGGCGGCGGCCGGATGGGTCGACGCCTGTTTTCCCCGGGCTGCGGCCGGCGTGGAATGGATCGGCTGGGCCTGCCCGCCGGAATCGTGACTGGCGCGATCAGGTCAGGATGGCCGGGACGGCGACAACCGCGTCAGTCCCACCAGCAGGGGCCGACCTCGGGGCGGGAGGCGAGCGCGTCGCCGCGGGACGTGCCCAGGTCGGGCGACGTCGTGGCCTCGGCCGAGGCAAACTGCCAGGGCTGGAACTGCACACCACCGGAGGCGGTCACCACCCAGCGGTTGCCCCGTTTGGTGCCGCTGGCGACCGTGGGCACGGTGGCCGGGGCGTCGTACGCGGGCACGCGGACGGCGGTGGGATCGAGGAGCATGCCGAGGTCAAGGCCGGCACGACGGTCGAGTTGCCGGCCCTGGATGAGGGCGGCGACGACGGCCAGATCGACGCAATTGACCAACTCCGCGAACACCGGCTGCTTGGCCGCCAGGTCGTCGTAGTGGCGGGTGAACGATTCGCACCACCGGGTCGCGGTCGGGTCGGCGCCGCCGGCCCCACGCTGGGCGCCGTCGCGGCCGAAGAGGTCGGTTTCCGTGAGGCAGGTCATCCGCCGACCGGTGATCTTCCAGGCCAGCTCGTCGGCATCGCGGGCGATCGGGTCGTAGGAGGCTTCCAGCCAGAACCGTGGCAGCGTGGCCGCGGCCGGGGCGGCGGCCGGCAGCATCGACACGTAGCTCGGCAACCCGGTCACTCCCGACGGTTCGAGCCCCATCCCCAGGCGCTTGAGACGGTAGTCGGCGGCGACGAGGACGCGGGCGAAGCGGCTGTCGGCCGGGACCCCACCCACCGAAACCTGCTGGGGGCCGAGCAGTTCCTCCATGCGGCGCAGGGTGGCGTCGGGATCGCCGATCGTGCGCTGTGTCTTGAGGAACTGCTGGACGCGGGCCACCCCTTCGGCGGTCGGGTCGATCGAGCAGCGCATGCCGCCGTCGCGCGCCTTGTCGATCGCCCGCAGGGCGACGATCAGGTCTTCGAGCTGCAACAGCGGCCGGCCGCTGCGCGCCGCCACGACGTTGCCTGCGGCGTCGACGGCCGTGGCATCGGCCGGACCGGCGAGGACGATGTCGTGTCCTTCGGGATCGACGAAGACGTGCGTGATCCGTTCCAGGCCCCCGAGGAACAGCACCTCCGACCATCCCCGCGGGCGGCGGCGGAAACGGCCGCCATCACCCGGGCCAGCGACACCTTCCGCAGGGGGCTGGCGGCCCCCGTCTGTCCACCCACCTTGGCCAGTGCCTCACGCCGTTGCGTGGCGAGCGATTCGAGCGCCCCCGGCTCCAGGTTGCGGACGATCCCCGCGGCGTCGATCGAGATCCCCCCCACCGCCTGGCCGAAACCAAATCCCATTTGAGCCCGGGCGGGAGTCATCGAAACCAGCGCGAGAGCGGCGACGACCAGCGCAGGCCCTGGCACGCGGGCGAAGGGGAACGGGCGGGTGGCGGGCAGGCGTTTCATGGACAGCCTCCGGCTGACGGCAGGGGGCATCCGGCCCCCATGAAGGTGCGTCATGCTAGTCTTCCCCGGTTGCCGGGGGCAAACCCGATTACCGGCCGCAAAACCCCCGTTTCCCGTGACCGGGCCGGGTTTCCCGTCCGCCCCGCCGTTCGCCCCTCGCCAAAGGCCGCTCGGTAACGCATCATGCTGCGGGGACCGCCAGTGTCCGTGGATCACGAGTACCATGGCCACAAAAGCCTACCTGCTGTTCCACGATCCCGAGGCGGGTCCCACCGCCATCCGGCTCGACCGCGGGCAGAAGGCCACCCTCGGGCGGGCCTCCACCAACTCGATCGTTATCCGTGACGAACGCGCCAGCCGCTGCCACGCGGAGGTCTTCGCCGCCGCGGAGGGATGGCGCGTCCGCGATCTCGACAGCCGTAACGGCACGCGCGTGGGGGGGGAGCCGATCAAGGGCGAGCGTCCCCTGGTGGCGGGGGACGTGATCCGGATCGGCAAGACCGAGATCGTTTTCGGCCTCGGCGACCCACCCACGGAGGCTCACGACGGGAGCGTGGCCCTGGGGAGCGGGATGTCGACCGATCAACTGCCCGACGTCCTCCAGCAGTGGCACGCCTCCATCACCCACCGGCGCACCGAGACCCGGCTGCTCGACGTGATCCGTGCTGCGGCCGAGACCGCTCCGCGCGTGGGGCGCGCGGCGGCGGAGTTGTGCCGGCTGGCGTTCGCGCTCGGGCAGGCCGGCGACATGCGCAGCGTTGCCGAACTGGCCCTCGCCACGGCGCTCGAGGGTTGTAGCTCCACCCGTGGCGTCGTCTTCCTCCCCGATGCCGTCGGTGCCGCGTTCGCCAAGGGAGGGGCGACCCTGGAGCCGGTGGCGATGGCGCCCGACCCCTGGCCCGCGGCAGCCCTCCCCCGGGCCGCCGTGGCGACGGTGCTGCGGATGAACGAGGCGATCGTCGCCAGGGAGTCGGCCCAGCGCCCGGGTAGCGTGTCGAGCATGTCGGCGCCGATCCGGGCCGATGGGCACTCCGTCGGCGTGATGCACCTGGAGAAGGCGCCGGGCGAACGTGAGGGGACGCCCGACGATCTGGAGTTCCTCCTCGCCGTGTGCAACGCCCTGGGGATGGCGGTGGCCAACCTCCAAACCCGCGAAGCCCTCTCGGTGCGCCTCGCCACCACCGCCGACGAAAACGCGCGGCTCAAAGCCCGGCTCCGTGAGGAATCGCGGATGGTGGGGGTGAGCCGGGCCCTGGGGACGATCGTCGGGCAGATCGGACGCGTCGCCGGCACCAAGGCGACGGTCCTCGTGCGCGGAGAAAGCGGCGCTGGCAAGGAACTGGTGGCCCGGGCGATCCACGAGGCCAGCGACCGCCGGGCCGGGCCCTTCGTGTGCCTCAACTGCGCCGCCCTCTCGGAGACGTTGCTGGAGAGCGAACTGTTCGGCCACGAGAAGGGGGCGTTCACCGGCGCCACCGAGCGCAAGGTGGGGAAGTTCGAGCAGGCCCACCGTGGCACGATCATGCTCGACGAGATCGGGGAGATGAGCCCGGCGATCCAGGCCAAGTTCCTCCGCGTCCTCGAGGGGCATCCCTACGAACGCGTGGGGGGTCAGACCCGGGTGCAGGTCGACGTCCGGGTGGTGGCGGCCACCAACCGTGACCTGGAGAAGGCGGTCGAGTCGGGGGACTTCCGCCGCGACCTCTATTTCCGCCTCAAGGTGGTGGAAATCCTCGTCCCGCCGCTGCGGCACCGGGTGGAGGACATCGAACCGCTGGCGCGGCACTTCCTCGGGCGCTTCGCCGCCGAGACGGGCCAGCCCGTCCGCGACTTCACTCCCGCGGCTCTCGAAGCCATGCGGCGCCACCACTGGCCGGGCAACATCCGCGAACTGCGCAACTGCATCGAGCGCGCCGTGGTCCTCTCCTCCGAGGCCCTCATCGACGTCCCCGAGTTGGGGTTCAGCGACCTCGGGTCGAGCGGCGACACCGGCCGCGTCGCCCCCGGCCCGCGCTATGTGCCGGAGACGCTCGAGGAGATGGAGCGGCGCCATGTGGTGGCGACCCTCGCCGCCACCGCCGGGAACAAGACCAAGGCGGCGGCAATCCTCGGCATCGAGCGCTCGACCCTCGACCGCAAGCTCGCCCGGTGGGCCGACGGCCGGCCGGAGCCGCGGCCGGCGTCGGGGGGATGAACCGTCAATCGAGGCCGAAGTAGCGTTTCCACGCGTCCACCGCCGACGGGTCGGGTGGCGGTGGCTTCGTCTCGCCCGGCCGCCGCGCGGCGCGCTCGAGTGCGCGACGCTTCGCGATCCATTCCTCCGGTCCGATCGCCACCGCGCGCCGGCGCCGCGCCGCAGCCTGGAGCCGCCGGTCACCCGACACCACCACGAGACTCCCCGGCGCGTCGTCGTCGGCGACCAACTCCTCGATGAGCGAGTCGGCGTCGGGGTATTCCCGGGCGAACCATACGCGGATGCCCCCGTGGACGAAGCGCCCGGGGAGGCCGTCCGGGGCCCGGGCGGCATCGAAGACGACGAGGCAGTCGGCCGCCTCGGGACCGAGCCATCCCACGAGCAGGTCGAGAAGCGCGAGCCGCGATTGCTCGAAGCCGCGCGGGCCGCGGTCGGCGCCGAACACGCCGGAGGCGTGGAGCAGATTGTAGCCGTCGATGATCAGCGTCACCGGCCGGGCCCTCGCACTGTCCCGCAGACACGACCGCCGCCTGCGCCGGTCATCGGCCGCCCGCCGGCTCGCTACCGGCGGAACTTCACCCTGCCGGCGACGATCGTGGCCGCCGCCCGGCCCCGGAGCGTCCAGCCGTGAAACGGCGAGTTGACACTCTTGGAGCGGAAGGCCGCCACGTCGACCTCCCAGGTGGCGTCGGGATCGATGATGGTGATGTCGGCCACGGCGCCGGGGCGGAGGGTGCCGCGCGGCACGCCGAGGATCCGCGCCGGGGCGGTGCTCATGGCGTCGATGAGCCGCAGCCAGTCGATCCGCCCCGGGGCGACCAGCTGCGTCACCGCCAGGCCGATGGCGGTCTCCAGCCCGAGGATCCCGAACGGCGCCCGGTCGAGCTCGAGCATCTTCTTCTCGCGCGCGTGCGGCGCGTGGTCGGTGGCGATGCAGTCGATCGTGCCGTCGGCGAGGCCGGCGATGATCGCCTCCACGTCGGCCGCCGTCCGCAACGGCGGGCTCATCTTGCAGTTGGCGTCGAAGCCGCGCAGGGCCTCGTCGGTGAGGGTGAAATGGTGCGGGCAGGCCTCGGCGGTGACACGGATCCCGCGGGCCTTCGCCTCGCGCACCTGGGCCACGCCACCGGCCGTGGAGACGTGCATCACGTGGAGCCGGCCGCCGGTGCAGGCTGCCAGGGCGATGTCGCGGCCGATCATGATCTCCTCGGCCGCGGCCGGCATACCGCCGAGGCCGAGCGCCAGCGACACCAGACCCTCGTGCATCACGCCGCCGCGGGTCAGCTCCAGCACCTCCTCGTGGGCGAGGATCGGCACGTCGAACATCCGGCAGTATTCCAGTGCCCGGCGCATGAGTTCGGCGTCGTACACCGGGGCGCCGTCGTCGCTGAAGGCCACCGCTCCCGCCTCGAACAGCCCACCGATGTCAGCCAGCTCCTTGCCGGCGCGGTCGCGGCTCACGCAGCCGACGACGAACACGTTGCAGGTGTCGGCGCGGGCCGCCTTCTGGTGGATGAAGCCCACCGCCGCCTGGGTGTCGATCGGCGGCTCGGTGTTGGGGATACAGGCCACGCTCGTGAAGCCACCCGCCAGGGCGGCACGCGTGCCGGTCTCGATCGTTTCGTCTTCCTCGCGTCCAGGTTCGCGCAGGTGGACGTGCATGTCGACCAGACCGGGGGCGACGATCATCCCGGTGGCGTCGAGCGACTCGTCGGTCGGGCCGGCCGCGCGGCCGATGGCGGCCACCACGCCGTCGCGGACGAGGAGATCGTCGATCCGGTCGATCGCCTGGGAGGGATCGATGACCCTGCCACCGCGGACCAGGAGCGTGCCCATCAACCCGCCTCCCCTTCGCGGGCCGGGGCCCCGGCGCTGGGCTCAGCCCCCGCCCGGTGGCCGCACAGCAACCACAGCACCCCCATCCGCACGGCCAGTCCGTTGGTCACCTGATCGAGGATCACCGACTGCGGGCAGTCGGCGACGTCGGCGGTCATCTCCACCCCGCGATTGATCGGGCCGGGGGCGAGGATGAGGAGCTCGGGGCGGGCACGCCGCATCCGTTCGCCCGTCATGGCGTAGAGGGCGGCGTATTCGCGCACCGAGGGGAACGGGCGCGTGTTCTGCCGTTCGAACTGGATCCGCAGCAGGTTGAGGACGTCGCACCGCGGGATGATGGCATCCAGGTCATGCGAAACCTCGGCGCCGAGCTCCCGCCACCACGGCGAAACGAGCGTGGGGGGCCCGCAGAGGATCACGCGGGCGCCGAGTTTGAGCAGGCCATGGATGTTGGACCGGGCGGTGCGACTGTGGGCGATGTCCCCGACCAGCCCCACGGTGCAGCCCGCGAGGCTGCCGCGGCGCTCGCGGATGGAGAAGATGTCGAGGAGGCCCTGGGTGGGGTGCTCGTGCGGGCCGTCGCCGGCATTGATCACACCGACGTCGAGATGCCGGGCGAGGAGGTGGGGCGTGCCGGGCGTGGCGTGACGCACCACCACGGCGTCGATGCCCATCGCCTCCAGGTTGCGGGCGGTGTCGATGAACGACTCCCCCTTGGCAAGGCTACTGGCAGACGCGGAGAAGTCGACGACGTCCGCGCCGAGGCGGCGTGCCGCGAGGGCGAAGCTCGTCCGCGTGCGGGTCGAGTTCTCGAAGAACAGGTTGACGACCGTCCGTCCGGCGAGGACTGACAGCTTGGTCCGGCAACCGTCGGTGGCCTCCTTGAGGCGGCCGGCGGTGTCGAGGAGCAGCCCGATCTCCGTGGCTGACAGCCGCTCGAGATCGAGCAGGTGCCGGTGCCCCCAGGCTGGCGGCGCGACGGAGGTGGCGGGGCTGGCGAGGGGCATGGCGGCGTGGGGGCTGGCGTTCCCGTCGAGTGGGCCACCGTCTCGGCGCGGCACTGCGGGGGCGGCACTGCGGGCAAGGCTGGGAAGTTGGCGGGGATTCTAGCAGCCGGGGCCGGGCTGTGGACCCACCGCCTGCGGCCCTGCCACCCGTTCCCCGAGATGGTCTTGCCTCGCCGGCGCCGCCGTTTCTACCCTTCCGCCGCGTTCCGGGATTCCGGACCGCAGTCGGCTGGCAGCCGAGGCCGTCACCGATCCACCCTCCCGGGAGTCAGACCGCGATGGGCAGGCAGTCACCCTTTTCCGCCGCTGTCGGCAACGCTTCTGCCGCAGTCGCCGCCGAGTCGGCCGCGCTCGGCGCCGTGGCCCCCCGTGCCGACTGGCCTCGTCCGGCGCTGGCCATGATGCTCGCCGGCTTGGCCGTGCAGGTCGGCTGCACCTCCGCCATCACCTCGGCGACCCTGCGCGAGGCGCTGCGCCAAACGGCGGCCAGCGTGTCGTCGCGTGACGACACCGCCACGCCGAAAGACGACTCCGGGGCCGTGGCCGAGAAGCCCGTCGCCGCACCACGGGAGGAGATCCCCGCGGAACCGGTCCCGTCGCTGGAAGAGGCCATCGATCGCGCGGTGGCCCGGCTCGCTTCGACCGGCGGCGTCGACGATGCCACCCGTGCCGTCCTCGTGCAGACCCTGCAGACCACCCGTCCGCGCGACTGGCCCGCCGTGGTGGACGAATTCGTCGCCGCACTCGAAGTGGGACGTGCCGCGGCCGACACCCTACCGGTGGCCACCTCCCCGGCGCGCACCGTGGCCGCCAGCCAGGGTGTGGAGCCGGGTCCGGTGTCCCCGGTGGGCGACCCGGTGGGCGGAACGAAAGCCCCACCCGACGGCCCGGCTCCGCTCCGTTTCCCCGCCTCCACCACCGAACTCGTCGCCCCCCCGCCGCAGCCCGCCGCGGCACCAAAGCCGCTGCCGACGACCGTCCGCGCCGCCCGGCCGATTGTCCGGCCGATGGTGACGGCGGTCGCGATGGCGATGGCCCAGCCGCCGGCGGCGCGCATCGAACTGATCGAGCCGGCGGCCGCGCAGCCGGTGATCGAGCAACCGACAGCCGATCCCGACCCCTTGTCCCCGGCCCAGGAGCCCGCCGGCGACGGTCCGGTCGTGAGCAACGCCTGCTTCGCCACCCGTGTCCGTGCCTGGGGCGTGGTCGATCGTTTCCCCCGGGCGGCGTTCAGCCCCGGACAGGAGGTGCTCGTGTACTTCGAACTCGAGCACCTGCTGGCGCGGCAGTCGGCCGCCGGCCACACCACCGGGGTCGACACCGCCTTCCGCCTGGTGACTGACGAGGGCGAGCAGGTGCAGGACTGGGCCTTCCCGCCGCTGGTGGAGACCTGCCACGCTCCGCGCCGCGACTACTTCGTCCGCTACTTCCTCACGATGCCGGTGGGATTGCCTGCCGGGCAATACCGGCTCGAGTTCCTTGTCACCGATACGCTGGCGGGCGGCTCGACGGAGGCGGCGCTCGATCTGGAGATCATCGCGGCCGAGTGACCGCTTTCCGGCCGGGTCCAAGCACCACGCTCACGGCCGTGGCGGTGGCGCCGCCACCGGTTCAGGTCGTGGCGGCTGGGCCGGCGCGTCGTCCGGGAGGGTGGGGAGCCAGTCGGCCGCCAGGGCCACCGCGGCCGGCGCGTCGTCGTCGGGTGGGAACTGCTCGAGCTGGAGCAGGTCGGCGATCGTCACCGCCCCCTTCCAGCGGTCGGCCTGCGACTCCACGAACGCCAGCTCCGTCTCGGTGAGGATCTTCTGGGCCTGGAGCAGG
>RFRL01000068.1 GCA_009924545.1 Planctomycetia bacterium
TTGGCCTCGATCCATTCGCGGGCCTGGTCGATGAGCTTCTGCTCCCCCGCCAGATCGATGTCGCCGGCGAGGACACGCGAGCGCAGGAAGATGAAATACGTGTCGAGCACGTCGCCGCGGCAGTAGTCGTGGATCTCCGCGGCCCGACCGGCGTCCCACAGGTCCTGCACCATGTGGCCGGCCACGTCGATCTTCCCCGGCTTCCCGATGAGGTTGGCGGCCAGCGACAGCCCACCCACGAACCGGGAGGCGCCACTGTTGGTGAGCCACTCGTGGAGGTCGAGGTGGGCGGACGTGTTGTAGCGGTTGCGGGGCTGGTCGAAGCTCTTGCGGTCCTCGGCGAACCAGTCGGGCAGTTCGATCCCGTAGCGGAAGGCACACAGCTCCAGCAGTGGCAGGTCGAAGCCGCGGCCGTTGAAGGTCACCAGCCGGGGGCGGCCATACCGTTCCCAACCGTCCCAGAAGAGGCGCACGATCTCGTGCGGCCGCGACTCCCCCTCGTCGAGGGCCACGAGGTCGAGGAGCCGGTAGTCGGTGCCGACGCGGGCGATGACCAGCGACACCGGGAGCTGGAACGTGTAGGGGATGAAATCCTTGCCATTCTCCGCCATCAACTCCGCCCGGTAGCGGCGGATGGCCTCCGGTCCCGACAGGTCCTCCCCGGGATAGCGCAGCCGCGACACGAGCGGACCATCGGCCACGCTCTCGATGTCGAACACGAAGCAGGCGGTGTCGCGGCGGCTCGGGGGGGGCATGAGGGCCTTTCTGGCAGCCTGTGGCCAAAGTCCATCCATCGCGGTTGGCCAATCGAAAAGCGGCGCTGTTCACGGGAGGCGCGCTCCCGGCACCTCATCCATGAAGTGCGGCAGGCTGTTGATCCACAGCCTGCTAGCGCCGGGCAAGCGGATGCCCGAGCGGCAGCCAGGCGCCGTCGGCACGGCTGGAGGCCACCGACTGCTCGATGAACTGCATCCCCTCCACCCCGTCGTGGATGTTGGGGTAGACCGTGTCGGTCCGCTCGAAGGGCTGACCGGTCGCCGCCAGTGCCATGGCGTCGAAGGCGGCACGGTAGACGTTGGCGAAGGCCTCGAAGAACGCTTCCGGATGCCCTGATGGCAGCCGGCACGCCGCCCTGCCCGCGTCGTTCATGAACGGGGCGTTGGGATCACGGGTGTAGACGGCCAGGGGATGCCCGTTACGGCGCACGAAGAGCTTGTTGGGCTCCTCCTGGTGCCACTCCAGGCTCGCCTTCGTTCCGTCGATCTCGATCCGCAGGTCGTTCTCGCGGCCGTGGCTGATCTGCGACGCGGTGACGGTGCCGAGGGCACCGTTGGTGTAGCGGATCACGGCGTGCCCGTAGTCGTCGAGGGCGCGCTGGGGCTCGAACGTCTCGAGGTTGCAGCTGATCTTCTCGGGGAGCAGACCGGTGATGTACCGGCCGAGGTTGTAGGCGTGGGTACCGATGTCGCCGAACGACCCGGCGGCACCGCTCTTGGCGGGATCGGTGCGCCACGCGGCCTGCTTCTGCCCCTCGCTCTCCAGGCGCGTCCGCAGCCAGCCCTGGATGTATTCGGCACGGATCGCCTGGATCTCACCCAATTCACCTGCCAGGACCATCTGCCGGGCCTGCCGCACCAGCGGGTAGCCGGTGTAGTTGTGGGACACGGCGAACACCACCGGGCTCGACCGCACCACACTCGCCAGCGCCTCCGCCTCGGCGAGGGTGAGCGTCAGAGGCTTGTCGCAGATGACGTGGAAGCCGGCCTCCAGTGCCGCCTTGGCGACGGGGAAGTGCATGTGGTTGGGCGTGGTGATCGACACGAAGTCGATGCGCCGATCGGCCGGCAGGGCCTTCTCCCGCTCGAACAGTTCCTGGAACGAACCGTAGGCCCGGGCGGGGTCGATGTCGTAGTCGGCCGCGCTGGCCTTGGCGCGGGTCGGATCGCTCGACAGCGCTCCGGCGACGAGGGCGGCGCGGTTGTCGAGCACGGCGGCCGTGACGTGCACGCGGCCGATGAACGATCCCTGCCCGCCGCCGACAAGCCCCATGCGGAGCTTCCTTCCCAATCCACCGTTGGTGGCCATGACGATCTCCTGTGTGGCGGGGACGACTGTGTGTCGGGAGGAGAACCGGTGCCGGGCCGGATGGTCGGGCCGTGCTGCCGCTCTCCGCGCGCCCGGCTGTCGACCGCAGGGATTCCCCCCGAACGGGCTTTCAGCAGCGGCCCGAGGGCGTCCCGGTAGCAAAACGCGGAATGTAGCAGATCGACTGCCTGTGAGGGCGATCCAGGGAAGGCCGGCGACGGCCGCGGCCCCACCCCACCGAACCGAGCCGCGACGACCTGCCGGAGCGCGCCTCCCCCGGGAAAACCGCACGATTTCGCGTGGCCGAAGGCCAGCGATGGACTTTGGCCACCGGGTGTTAGGATGCCAGCGGGTGTGGCCCGGTGGTTGGCTCATCCGGCGACGGTGTCATCCGGCGACGGTGTCATCCGGCGACGGTGTCGGATGTTCGCTGCTCCCTTCCCCCCGGGACGCTCGATCCGAAAGCGTGGCGGCACGATGGGATTCGCGGATCGTGGCTACTCCCGCTCCCCGACGCCGGGGTTCCTGACCGAATGGACCGCGGTCACCACCCTGATCGTGATCACGGTGGGGATCTGGCTGGCGAACCTCGTGCTCTTCGACGTCGTGCGGGTCAACGCGCTTTTGGCGTTGCAGGGGGATCTGCCGCGGCACCCGCTCCGGGTGTGGGAGATGTTCACCTACGGCTTCGCCCACGACTCCCGCAACATCTGGCATGTCGTGATGAACATGCTGGCCATCTTCTTTTTCGGCCGCGAGGTCGAGGAGATCATCGGCCGGGCCGAGTTCTTCCGGTTCTACGTGGCCGCCATCGTCGTCGCCGGCATCGCTTGGCTTGCCAGCGTGCAGGCCTTCGCGCCGCGGCAGGCCGAGACGTTGTGTTTGGTGGGGGCCAGCGGCGCGGTGATGGCCGTGATGGCGGTCTTCATCTGGCACTATCCGCAGATGGAACTGCTGTTGTTCGGGATCCTTCCCATGCCGGCTTGGGCGCTGGGGCTCCTCTATCTGGGATGGGATGCGTACGGCGCGTACAGTGGAGGTGACCACGTGGCCCATGTCGCCCACATCGGTGGCGCGGCGTTCGGCCTGTGCTATGCCTGGCGCGCCTGGAACCTCGGTGACCTGTTCGCCGGGACCGGTGCGTGGCGGCGGCGGATGCGCGTCGTCCGCGCCGACGATGCAGCCGATGCCGACGACGAAGCCCACCGCGTGCCCCGCGGTGCGCGGGATCGTCATGACGCCGAAGGGGCCTGGTCGCGCCGGCAGCGTCCCACGCCTGCCGACGAGCAACTCCAGGAAACCGTCGACCGGATCCTGGAGAAGATCAGCCGGTCGGGTGAGGCGAGCCTCACGCCCACGGAGCGGGCCACACTCACCGAGGCCAGTCGCCGACTCAGGGAGCGGAACCGGTTCTGACGGCCGTCCCGGCGCCAGGCGCCGTGGTGTTGAGAGCGGCGGATACCGCGCCGCCGGCGGGTACCACTCCGCCGCCGGCCGGTTGCACCGCGTTCGCCGGTTGCACCGCGTTCGTCGGTTGCACCGTGCCTGACACCGGTTGCACCGTGCCTGGTGCCACGCGAGCCACCGGCACGTTGGCCAGTGCCGCCAGCCGCAGCCGGTCGATCGCGGTGACCAGTTCGCGGTAGCGCAGGTCGTCGACCTGACCGCGGACGACGCCCTGGGCGTGACCCCGGGTGTCGATGAGGAGGACGTTGGGTACGCCGTTCTCCATGCCGAAGCGCTCTGGCATCACCCCGGTGAAGTCGAGCCACACCGGGACGAACGGGGATTCCTTGCGCACCTGGGCCCGGACCACCGGATGGATGGCCCGGGGAATCTCCGGCAGGCACGCCACGGCCACCGCGTGCACGTCGGGCGGGGCCCGATCGGCCGGCCAGCCGGGCAGCCCGATCACCGGCTGCCGGCCCCACTCCGGTCCCTCGACTTTGGCCGCCGTGGGATGGAAGTGAATGTGGAGTCGCCGACCGAGGTCATGGCTGGCTTCGGCCCCGTTGCGCTCCGCGAACACGAGCACCACGACGTCGCCGACGAGCGCGGCCGTGTCACGGCGGTTGCGGAACTGGTCCTCGAGGCTCACCGCCACCGACGGCCGGGGCGGCGCCTCCGCAGCCGGGGTGACGACGCCGGGGAGACGAGCCACAGGAGACCCACCACGACCGGGCGGACGGGTCCACGGATACGCGCGGGCAGGCAGGGGATGGTCATGGCGGCTCCGGGCTGAAGGGACTCTGGCGCGAGGTAGCTACCGCGCCGTCGGCGGCGGACACAAGGCAGGTTTCCCCGACCCCCGTCGCCGTGGCACCAGGGCCTGCGGCCTCACACGTCGGCGTTGTCGGCCGGCTCGTCCGTGGATGGCGGATCGTCCGCCCGCCCGCGGAGGATGACGAACACCGCCGGAAGAAAGATGAGCGACGACAGGGTGCAGGTGGTGACGCCGAGGGTGAGGAGCCTGCCGAGGCTCTCCAGCCCCCGGTGACTGGCCACCATCAGGGCCCCGAATCCGAGGATCGTCGTCAGGGCATCGACGAGCACGGAGTTGGCCGTCGAGGCGCTGATCCGGTAGGGACCGGGCCGCTCCAGGGCGTCGTGCACGATGTGGACCCCGTAATCCAAGGCGATGCCGAGGATCAGGGGGATGCCGATGAGATTGGCCGGATTGAGGTCGATGCCCACCAGCCCCATCAGCCCCAGGGTCTGCACCATGCCCAGGGCGAGGGGCACGGCGGCGAGCAGCGCGTGGCCGATGTGGCGGAAGTCGAGCCACAGCACCGCGAGGATCACCACCAGGGCGTAGACCGACGCCTGCTCGTAGCTGCGCTTCATCTCCAACGACGCTTCGTAGGCCTGGATTGGATGGCCCGTGGCGCGCTGGTCGACCCCGCGCACGTCGTGGACGAAGCGTTCCAGGGCGTGGAAATTCCAGATGTCACCCCGACCATAGATCTTGAGGAGGTGGCGACCCGTGGAGCCCACGAACCGGTGGACGAGGTTGTCGGGCAGGTCCCCGAGCGACGGGGGCACCGGGTCGGCCACCGCGGCGAGCGCGTGGAGCCGGCTGACGAGGTCGCCGGCCGACCACTGCTGGAAGGTGGCCACGGCCTGGTAGCACTCCGCCGGACCCATCCGCCGCAGCGTGTCGCGCGCCCGCTCCAGGTACCACGCGCTGCGCAGCGCCCCCGGCTGCCGGGCCGCCTCCGCCTGGGCCCAGGCGAGCGTCTCCCCCAGTTGCTCCACCCGGTCGATGGGGATCTCCGGTGGCCGCTCGGGCAGCCCCGCCAGACGACCGCGGATCCGCTCGATGATCTGTCGTTTGGCATCCTCGTCGCCGGGCAGGAGCGACGCGATCTCGTCGACACGTTCCACGCTCGGCAGGGCCAGGAGCCGCGTTTTCCGCTCCAGGAGCTGCTCGCGCGTGTCGGCGATCGACAGGGCGTACCACACGCTCTGATCGCACTCGTCGAGGAGCTTCTTCTCCACCGCGACGCTCTCCAGACCCTCGGGCTGCATGTTGAGCAGGTTGTGGTCGTACTCCAGGTCGTGCAACCCCGAGGCCACCGCCAGGGTGCCGGCCACCACCGCCAAGGCGACGAACCTGGGCTGCCGCAGGAGCGGGGTGATCCAGGTGTGCACCGGGACCGGTTCGGGGATCGTCCGCCCCAACGGACTGCGGTCGACGAGGGCGAGGACGGCCGGAAGGACGAGGATCTCGGCGGCGGCGCAGAGGAGGATGCCACCGCCGGCGATCAATCCCAGCTCCGCCACCCCCACGAAGCTCGTGAGCGCCGCCGAGAAGAAGGCCACCGCCGTGGTCACGGCCCCGGTGAGGATGCCGGGCCCCACGGCGCTGCTCGTCTCGAGCAGGGCCGCGGCGCAGTCGAGCCCCCGGCGCCGCGACTCCAGGTACCGGCCCACGTAGTACGTGCCGTAGTCGATCCCCACGCCGATCATCGTCACGGTGAAGGTGACACTGAGGATGTTGAGGTGGCCCACGGTCGCGGTCGCCCAGGCGAAGGCCCAGGCCATGCCGATGCAGAGCACGCCGTTGGCCAGGAGCGCGTGGCGGACACCACCGAAGCCGGCGATGATGACCACGATGACCGCGGCCATCGACAGCACGCTCGCCCAGATCATCGACTGCTGGCTCGAGCGCATCTCGTCATCCTCCATCACCGGTAGCCCGGTGAGGCCGATGGTGACGTCGGGATTGCGCACCGCGACGAGGCGGATCAGCCGGCGCAGCTCGTCGGTGGCCGCCGACGCCCCCGCGAATCCGCCCGGCTGCTTGGAGAGGCGCAGGAGCACGAAGCCGAGGCGGCCATCCTTCGCCAGGAGATGCTGGCTACCGAGGTCGTGGAGCGTCGCCAGCGAGGCGGGCATACCCGGCCACGGCGACGGGGCGGCGGCCCGCCGGGGCTCACCGCCGGCCAGCCCGTTCTCCAGCCCGTCGAGCAGGCTCTCGACGTAGCGTTCGAGGGCGGCTGTGGGGGGCTCGTCCCCGGGCGCGGTCGGGTGGCCGCCGAGAGCCAACTGGCTGGTCAGCCCCCCGACCATCGTGCCCACGCGGAGCTGTGACCAGCCGCCGTCGAGGATCGGCTGGGCCCGTTCCAGGAACCGGTCGATCGCCTCCAGGTCGGCGGGCGGCAGGTAGTGCAGACCCTTCGACCGGATCCGCGACAGATCGACCTGGTGGAGGACCGCGCTGAACAACGATCCGTCCCGCGCCACCTCGTCGGACAACTCCTCGAGGACGCGGATCACCGCCGCCCGGCTCGGGCCCTCGACGACCACGACGGCATCCTCGTGCTCGCCGAACTCGCTGACATAGTCGGTCCACAGCCGGGCGTAGTCGCTGCCCGGGTCGAGGAGGTCGGTGCGGTTGACCTTGTAGCCCAGCGACCCGGCCGTCCACGCCCCGGCAGCCACGGCGGAGACGACGGCCACCACGAGGATGATGCCCCCGGCGCGGAGGCAGAGGTGGGTCCAGGCCACCAACGCTCGGCCCAGGATCCCGGTGGGCTTCCCAGGGGCGGCGGTGTCGTGTGGCATGCGGCAACCCATCGATCGGTGCGGTCGGGGGGGCGATGGTAGGGAACCTGCGGGACGGGGCCAAACCCAATTCCAGCCACCGTGGCGAGCGGCGGGCTCTGGGCAATGCCCGTCCGCGAACGGCGCGGGTTTGACTGGTCCGGCCCCCGGCGGCGCGCCGAAAAGCATGCGGTCGGTGCCGTCAACGCGGAGTCGTCCGGGAGGGCACCGCTGCCGGGGGACATGGGGTCATGGGGGCAGTCTCGGTGAAGGCGCGACTCTGGCTGGTGCTGGCGCTGTGGTCGGCGGGGGTGGCCGGCGCCGCGGGGCCCGACGACTTCAGCTGGTTGGCCCCCGACGGCGGCAGCTCCAGCCGGCAGGCCCGCCGCGAGGCGGTCAACGCCATGCCCCTCGCCCGCCTCCCCGCGGCGCAGCGCCAGCAGGTGGAGACCTGCATCCGCACTCACACGCTCTTCCGGCGGCTCCCCCACGCCGACATCGACTGCGACGCCGCCCTCCTCCAGTTCGCCCTGGAGAAGCCCGAGGTGATCGTCGACATCTGGCGGGCCCTGGGCATCAGCCAACTCGCCCTCGACCCGGCCGGGGAGGCGCAGTGGCGTCTGGCCGACGGGTACGGGACGGTGGGGATCCTCCGCCTGCTCCATGCGCAGCGGCGCGGTGACGGGGGCGTGCTCCTGTTCCACGGTCGCGGCGGCTACGCCGGGCCGCTGTCGCCGCGGCCATTGTCGGGCACCTGCGTGATCCTCGTGCGGCACGAACCGCTCGTGCCCTCAGGCGGCGGGTGCGGACGGCACCGGCTCACCGTCGATGCCTTCCTCGACGTCGACGGCCTGGGGCTCGAGCTCGTCACGCGCACGCTGCAACCGCTCGTCGTCCGCTGTGCCGCGGCCAACCTCCACGAGATCGGCCTGTTCATGGAGACGCTGTCGGCCACCGCCGTGGAGAATCCCGTCGGGATCGAACGAATCGCCTCCCGGTTGCCACGGACCCCGGAGGAGGACCGGCGGACGCTTACCCGGATCGCACGCCGGGCCGCGGCCGCGGCCGGCACCTCGGCCCGGGGAGCCGAAGCCGACAGCGTGTCAAACCGTTTGGCGGCCCGCTGGCTGCCACCGGCGCAACCTGCCGGGGCGAAGTGAGCCGCCGCCGCTCGTCCGTGCGGGCCATGCCCTCGGCTTCCACCGTTCAGCGGCGTGTGCCGCCATCCTCGGTGGGGGTCGCGGCGAGCCGCGGACGGACCTCCGCCGCCATCAGGTACGGACGCTTGTACTCCGGCATGTAACCGCGCGGGCCACGGACGGTGATCTGTTGGCCCACCATCGGCGCGAGGTTGACCCCGGGTTGCGGCGTCAAAAACGTGATCACGGCGTTGTTGGCATCGACGATCGCCCAGCGCGGGGCGTCGGGGCGCCGCGACACCACCGTGGCGAGCCGCCCCGTCGATTCGGTGACGTCGCCGGGGGTCCAGGTGGGCTGGCCGTCGGCCGGCGCGCCGCCGGGCAGCACGCCGGGACGGATCGGTCGCGAGCCCAACGCCGACAGGCTCGACCACATGCCGCCGATCCGCAGCGGCGCGGCGGCGGCGGGAGGTGCGGCGAGGGCCTGCTGCCGCGACTGGATGGCCTCGAAGCGCGCCAGGCGGGCATCGATCGCCTCCACGCGCAGCCGATCGCCCGGAGCGCTGGACCGAGCCGCCGCCAGACGGAGGCGCTCGCGCAGCACCATCAGGTTCCAGGTTTCGGGTGGCCCGGTCACGGCGAGCGACAGGGCGAGATCGATGTCGGCCAGTTCATCGCCGGTGACCGCGGTCTCAGGGCCACTCACGGCCCGCGGCCCGCCCCCTTCGATGACCCCCGTGCCCAGCGGCAGCCAGCCGGTGAGGAGCCGCCGCGCATCGGGCAGGCTGCCCAGCGTCGCCGGCGGCTCTGGCGCCGGCTCGGGTTCGGGTAGCGGCGCCCGCGCTTGGGCCAGCACCTCGGCCGCCGACTCACCCGCGGTACGGATCGCCGTCACCGCGGCATCGGCCGCGGGCAAGGCCGGCAGCCGCGCCGGCTCCATCCCCGGTGGCGACTCGAGGTCGGCCAGCCGCGCCCAGCGGAACTCCCCCGCCGGCGGTGCGATCCGCAGCCAGTCGCCCGCATGGCGCCCCTGCGCGACCCGCTCGCGACCCAGCACGCGAACCCGCTCCCCCGCCTCGAGGCGCACCTGGGCCACGTGCCGCAGCGCGTTGATTTGTGAGCCGACGCGCGACAGCGCCCCGTCGGTGACCACGACCCCGATCGCGCCCACCGCCGCGTCAACGCTGCCGGTGGCACGGTCGTCACGGACATCCTCGGGGCGAACCCAGCTGAAGCTGCCCTCCACCGGGCGGACGGCCACGTACCCCGTGGGATCGGCCGCCCACACCTCGACGGTTTCGCCCTGGAGGAGCCGTTCGGTGGGATAAAAGTCATCCCCCGGACCCGAACGCAGATAGGTGTGCCCGGCGACGACCCGGACCGCCGCCGGCAGGCCCGGGGGCACCGCGGGCAGCTCATCGGCACGCGACACCACAGGCGCGCACACCGTCACGACCCATCCCAGCGCGAAGCAACCCAGCGCGAAGCAACCCACGGTCGCCCACGAGTGGGCAGCCAGCCAGCGGGCGACGCAGCGCGTACGCCGGGCGAATGTCCGGCCGGTGGCCGCCACCAGAGCCATGGTTCGCCGGTGGTCGGACATCGGTATGGCCCCATCCGTTCGGGAGCAACGGCGCGGTGGACGGCCGCAGCCGTGCCGACCGCGCCCCGGCAACGGGCGAAAAATGCGTGTGAAAACGAGCGCGTAGACGAGGCTTGGGCGACCTCGTCTACGCGCAGCGGGACGATCGTGAAAACGACCACCCGGAGGTCTTGTAGACCAGTGGCCGGCGCCGCTCAAGGCACGGATCGTGGAATCCCCGACCACCGCGCCAGGCAGTCCACGGCAACCTCCCAAACCACCCCGACGGCGGGCCTTCGCTGGCTCCGGCCACATGTCCCGCCGCTGTGCGGGGACGGGCTCCCGGGTAGCGCTGCGGCCATGAAGAAACGGGGGTTTCCCCGCGGATCAAGGCCTGCGAAGGCCCCTGACCACCGGCTGCCGTCACGACGCCGGAGACAGCGGTGGCCGGGTCCGGCGCCACGGCTGACCTGCATGCTCTGCCAGCGCAAGCACGAGGCCCTGGGTGCCGAGCCGGCCCAGCCCCCGATCGGCGAGGGACCGGTAGAGCGACTCCGCCAACTCCAACCCGGGGAGGCGGATCGCCATCCGCCGGCACTCCTCCAAGGCCAAGCCCATGTCCTTGACGAAGTGCTCGACGAGAAAGCCGGGGGCGAGGTCGCCGCGAAGGATCCGCGGCGCGAGATTGGTGAGCGACCAACTGCCCGCGGCCCCGCCGCTGATCGCCGCCAGGGTGGTTTCGAGGTCGAGGCCCGCGGCCTGCGCGAAAACGAGCGCCTCGCACATCCCCACCATGCCCGAGGCGATGGCGATCTGGTTGACCAGCTTCGTCCGCTGCCCACTTCCCGGAGGGCCGCAGTCGACCACCCGGCCCGCGAACGCCGCCCAGACCGACTCCGCCGCGGTGCGGGCCGCCGGGTCGCCACCCACCATCACCGTGAGCGTGCCCTCGCGGGCTCCGCGGTCGCCGCCCGACACCGGCGCATCGAGGCTCCACGCCCCACGGGCGGTGACCGCGGCGGCGATGCGCTCCGCCAGTTGCGGAGAACTGCTCGTGTGGTCGACGAGCAGACTGCCGGGGGCGAGCACCCCGAGCACGCCGTCGCAGCCGAACACCACCGGCTCCACGTCGGTCGGGTGGCCGACCATGAGGAACGTGGCGGCCGCTCCCCTCGCCGCGGCCGCCGGCGTGGCTGCCCACTCGGCACCCGCCGCGATGAGGTGGCGCGCCTTGCCGGCTGAGCGCGTGTGGACGGTGAGGCGGTGACCGGCGGCGAGGAGGCGCGCGGCCATCGCCCCCCCCATGATCCCCGTGCCGATCCAACCGAGTCGATCGATGCCGGGGCGGATCGGCCCTGGTGGGCCGCCGGCGGCGGGAGTGACGGACGGCGTGGTCATGGGTTCCTTCCCAGGGTGGGCGCCGGCCCGGCGGTCACCAACGGGCCACGGGGCGATCGAGGATCTCGCGGAGAAGGATCATGCGGCGCAGCGAACCGGGGTCGCGAAGCGCCGCCACCAGTTCGGCGGCGACCGGTGCGGTCGGCGCCACCGGCGCTGCCGGCAGCGGCAGCCGCGCTGGGTGCGGAAAACTCCCGTCGAGATGACGCACGACGTCGGTCGAGCGGGCGGCAAGTCCGCCAACCGTTGTCGATCCGATGACACCACCGACCGTGGGGACGGGCTGGGCCACCGGCCGTGGCGCGGAGGGAGCGGCGGGCTTGTCGGGCCGGGGAGGTGCCGCGCGGGGCGTTGCCGGCCGCCGGGGACCCGGTGCCTGCGTCACGGGCTTTTGGGCCGGCGGCCTCTGGGCGGGTGGCTTCGCCGCGGCCTGCCGCGGGGCCATGTTCCGCTGGGCTGCGGGGGTTCCCCGGACCGAGAGGAACTCTTCGATCTGACGCGCCAACTCCTCACGTGGGTCCGCCGGCCCGCCGGCCGCCGGCAGCGGTCGTGGCGGCGCGGCAGGAGGGACCGCCGGCCGGGGGGCCCGGCGGGAGAGCTCACGGACGATTTCCGGTGGGAAGGCCGGTGGCTTGACGGGCGGACCGGCCAGACGGCGGATCACCGCCGCCAACCGCGACAGGATCCAGAACACGGCGAACAGGATCGGGACGAGGTACTCGAGCAGATCACCGAGATCGATCGCCGCCACCATCTGAACCGGCATCGGCTCCTCCTTCCGGTTGTCCAGGTCAGCCGGCAGTCGCCGGCGAGACGGCCGGGGTCAACGGGCCGGCGATCGCTCGCCGCATGTCGGTGTCGGCCTGCAGGTTCCGCAGCTTGTAGTAGTCGACGATGCCGAGGCCGCCGGAATGGAGCGAATCGGCGATCGCCCGCGGCACCTCCGCCTCCGCCTCCACCAGCGCCGCCCGGCTCTCCTCGATGGCGGCGACCATCTCCTGTTCCTTGGCCACCGCCATGGCCCGCCGCCCCTCGGCGTTGGCCCGGGCCACGCGCGTGTCGGCCTCGGCCTGATCGGCCTGCAGCCGGGCGCCGATGTTGGAACCGACGTCGATGTCGGCGATGTCGATCGACACGATCTCGAAGGCGGTGTTGGCGTCGAGACGTCTCGCCAGCACGGTCTTGGAGATGACGTCGGGATTCTCCAGCACGTCGGTGTGCTTCTCGGCCGATCCGATCGCCGACACGATCCCCTCGCCGACGCGGGCGATGATCGTCTCCTCCGTGGCCCCGCCGATGAGCTGGTTGAGATTGGTGCGCACGGTGACCCGGGCCCGGACCTTGAGCTGGATCCCGTTCTTGGCCACCGAGTCGAGGGAGTCGCGACCGCTGTTCTTGCCCGGGCAGTCGATGACCTTGGGGTAGACGCTCGTCTGCACCGCTTCGCGGACGTTGCGTCCCGCCAGGTCGATGGCGGTGGCCAGTTTCCAGTCGAGTTCGGTGATCCGCGCCTTGTTGGCCGCGATCAGTGCCTGGACCACCAGCGGCACGCGGCCGCCCGCCAGATAGTGCCCCTCGAGGGCCTGCCGGGTGATGCCGCTGGCATCCCCCAGACCGGCTTTCACCGCCATGATCTTGCTGCGCACGATGACGGTTGGATTGATCTTCTTGAAACTCATCACCACCAGGTCGAACAGCCCGATGCCGGCGCCCGACGCATAGGACTGCACCCACAGGCGCAGGTAGCGCGCCAACAGGAGGGCGAACAGCAGCAACCCGAAAACGCACAGGCCGAGGATGACCACGGGCACATACTGCATCGCGGAACTCCGGGGCGGGGCCCAGGGGGGAAAGGGCGGGGGGCAGAGACCCGCAGGCCAAGCCTTGATCCGTCACCGTCGCCAGTCAAGCGCCGGGGGAGTGGAAATGGTCGAACTCGAACGTTTCCAGCGTGCTCGACAGCCCCCCGTCGGGCTCCCGGTGGGCCGCGTCCCCCACCTCTCCGGCCGGACCCGGCCGGGGGGCCGACGGCGGCGTGTCCAGCGGCCGGACGACCACGGCCAACCCCTGCACGCCGACCACGCGCACGGCCGCGCCTGGCGCCAGCGGCCCGGCCTCGCTCACCGCCTCCATCTGCTCGCCGCCGACGGCCACACTACCCCAGGGGAGCAGTTCCGTGACCGCCCGACCGGTCGCCCCCACGAGGTCGCGGCGGCGCTGCCGTTCATCGGCCCGGGGAACCACTTCCAGCCCTTCCGGCGGAGCCGGCAACACGCGACGGCCCAGGGCGGTCTCCGGGAACCAGCGGAACGCCAACCCCAGCACCACCGGCACAGACACCACCACCACCGCGAGCACCACCACCCCCGCCACCGGCCCCACTTCGAGGAACGCCGTGGTCACCGCGGCGATGATCGCCATGATGCTGACGAAACCGAGGACGCCGCCGGAGGGCACGAACACCTCCAGCACCATCACCGCCAGCCCGAGCGCCAGCAGCAGCACCACCCACACCACCGCGCTCATGGGGCCTCGGCCCGCACCACGATGCGGCTCCCGCGTACGGCGACCACGGTGACGGCGACCCCCGGTTCGATGAGGGGCCCATCGCTGGCGACGTCGACCAGTCGGCCGTCGACCAGGGCCTTACCGGCCGGCGCCAGCCGGGTGGTGGTGACACCGGCGGTTCCGAGAGCGGGCAGCGACGGATCAACGGTGGCCGGGACGTCGAGCGCCGTTCCGTCGGCGACCACCTGCCGCAGGCCGGGAATGAATCGCATCCAGCGCCGCATGAGCACCGCCAACACCGCCACGCCGATGGCGGCGCCGATCAGGCCCAGCAGCGACCACTCCAGTTGCCGGATCTGGTAGTCGTTGGCCGGCAGCACGAACGACTGGCTCGCCAGCACCAGCGCCGCCACCATCAACAGCCCCCCGCCGAGACCGAGCACGCCGAACCCGGGGAGCACGAAGATCTCCACCGCCAGGCAGAACAGGCCGACGATGAACAGCATCACCTCCAGCGACCCACTCGTGCCGCGGAGGTATTGGCCCCAGAAATAGATGACGAAGGCGACGGTGGCCACGAAACCCCCCAGTCCGACACCGGGGGTCTGCAACTCGAAGACCAGGGCCGCGCCGCCGATGAGCAGCAACAGCCAGGCCACGCCGGGGCTGGCGAGGGCCTCGAGGAGCGTCTCCGCCCACCCGGGGGCGGACATCCGCACTTGTCCCTCGATGCCGTAAGCCTGCACCAGTCCGTCGAGGCCGTTTACGACATGCCCACACAGCCCATAGGCCTCCGCCTCGGCCGCCGACAGTTGCACCGGACCGCGGGCCACGGCCGGCCCCAGTTCCCACCCCTGGCGATCGGCCCGGCGCGCGAGTTCCTCGGGGCAAAAATAGTCGATCCGGCCAGTGGCCCTCTGGGTGGCCCGGTGGACGACCAGCCCAGGGTGAACCAGCGCCACCGGCAGCGACCAGGACCGGTCGCGGATCGCTGCCACACCCTGCTGCCAGGAAACGGCGATCGCCTCCCCCTGGTCGGCGTCGACGAGGGTCGTCCCCGGACCGCCGATGACCGCCGCCGGCCCCATTGCCAAGTCGTCACACGCCAGGGCGACGAGCCCTGCGTCGCCACGGGCCTCGGTGGGGACAAACGCCACGGTCCGCACGCGGGATCGATCGAGGGCCGCCAGCCAGCCGGCCAACACGAGGCTCTGGTCGGGCTCCCCTCCGCGGCTCTCGATCCGCAGGCAGATGAAGTTCGCCCCGTCGGCGAGGAGCCGTTCGATCCGCCGCTGGGTGCGGGCCACCGCGTCGGACGTGATCGGTCCCTCGAGGTTCACGGCCCCCGCGTGCCAGCCATCGGCGCCGACGGGGTCGGCCAGCAGTTCCCGTTCGTCGACCCCCAGGCCGCGCGCCAGTTCGGCGGGTGTGTGGGCCAGGAGCGTGGCCAACCCCATGCTCCGGGCGCGCCGTCCCGACACCTGGAGCGGCGTCGGACCAACCTCCTCCACGGCCAGCACCGCCGTCTTCTCGCGGAGGCCGGGAAGTTCGGCAGCGGCGATGTATTGTTCGCCGTCGTCGGTCGACACGCGAAGCACGCGGGCCGCCGGATCGACCAGCGCCACGGCGAGTGCCGGGGGGACGGTGCGGTGATGTCCGGCGATCTGGGCGTAGGCGGCGCGCAGCGCGTCGTCGACCCGGCCGCGGTCTGGACCGCCCCCCTCCTCCGGGCCGGCGGGGCCGATCGTCGCCTCGGGGCCGACCACGATCTGCTCGCAGGCCAGCGCCACCAATACCGCGTGCCCCCGCACCCCCTCGGGAAGGAACGCCACGGTCTTCACGCCGGCAAGTTGCGGATCGCCGAGGAACCGCGCCAGCTCCCAGGCGCGGCCGAAGTCGCTGACGTCGCCCTCGTCACCAGGGGCGAATTGCAGGACGAGCACCCCGCGCTCGCCGGGACGCGGTCGCAACCGCGCCACCTTTCGCTGGATGGCGGCCGCCACCTGCTTGTCGCGGGTGCCGGTGATCGGCAGCCGGAGCGTGACCGTCGCCACCGGCGGCGCCGGGGTCCGTTCGGGTGGCAGCGGCGCTGCCGCCGGCACGACAGCGTCGGTCTCCCTGACCGCGTCACCTGCCGGCGCGGCATCAGCCGCTGGGGCACCGGCCAGTTGGCCGGAGGCAGGCAGCGAGAGGACCGCGACGAGGACCATGGTCACAAGTACCACGGTCAAAAGTGCCACTTGGCCCGGCCAACGGCCGCCGACGGCTTCGCCACCGGTCGCCGGCCTGGCGATCCCGCCGCGCCGCGATGATTCACACCGCCATCGCCGCATGGCTAGCCTCGGGAGGGGACACTCTCCACAATTCTAGGTGGGGCGCGACGGGAGTCAAAACTCGGTCCGCCGGTGTAGGATCGGGTCATGAACCTGCACGACGCCACGGGGGCCGACGCCAGGGCCCGCGACCGGGAAGAATTACTCGCGCTCATCGAGCAGCGGGCGCTGCGCCGCGGTACGTTCCGTCTCGCCAGCGGGCGGGAGGCGAGTTTTTACCTCGATGCCAAGCAGATCGTGCTCGACGCCCGCGGGGCGATGCTCGTCGGGCGGGGAATCCTCGCCCGGTTGCAGGCGTGCGGTGCCCTGCCGCAGGCGATCGGTGGCCTGGCCATCGGTGCCGATCCGATCACCGCCGCCGTGGTGACGATGGCCGGTGTGGAAGGTTTGCCCCTGCGCGGGTTCATGGTGCGGAAGGAGCCCAAGGACCACGGCACCCAGAAGTTCATCGAGGGACCGGTGAGCCCGGGTGAGCGGGTGGTGATCGTGGAGGACGTGACCACCACCGGCGGCTCGGCACTCACCGCGATCGACCGCGCCCGGGAGTTCGGGCTCGTTGTCGACCGTGTGGTGACCGTCATCGACCGGTTGGCGGGAGCCGGCGCCGCGTTCGCGGCCAAAGGGATCCCGCTTGATTCGCTCGTCACGATCCGCGACCTGGGAATCGACCCCGCTCAGCCGTGAGCGCCCCGGACGGTTCTGCTCGCGGGAGTGCTGTTCCCGCTCCGCGGCGGAGCTCCGCCGGGCCGGAATTGTCACGATCGCTGCGGGTGCTTGCCCACGACGTGCGGCCGGTCGTAGGCTGCACAGGCACCGCTTCTCCAGCCCGTCGAGGCCCCGGCCCGTGAGCCCACCGTTCGCCACGCTCCATGCGGGACGGCATGGCAACCACCGGGGCCGGCGTTTTCCGGTGGTATGGCTCCGCGTCGGCGCACTGGCCGGGTGCGTCGCCGGAGTCGTCGGCGGCATGGATGCGGTCGCCGCCCGCGCCGACTCCCCCGTTCGCGATTTGATCGCCCGGCTCGGTGCCGACGAGTTCCACGACCGCGAATCGGCGGCGGCCAGCCTCCGGGCGATCGGGCCGGCGGCCATCGACGATCTGCTCGCCGCTGCCGAGACGAGCGACGACCTCGAGGTGTCGCTGCGGGCGCGATGGCTGGTGGACACGATCCCGCTCGACCAACCGCACGATCCACCGGCGGTCATCAAGCTCCTCGCCAGCTACAAGAAGGGCAGCTACGGCGAGCGCGTGCGCGCCATGCAACGGCTCCTGCAGTTGGAGGACGAAGCGGGCATCGAAGCGCTGGCCAGGATCGTGCGTCTCGACCGCTCCACCAGGTGCTCGCGTGCGGCCGCCGCCCTGCTGGCGCGCGAGTGGTATGCCGACGATCCAGTGTTCGCGCGGATCGGACCCCGGATCAGCGCCGGCCTGGGAGCCAGCCAACGGCCGACGGCTGTGCTGCTGCGGGCCCTGGTCGCCGCGGCCCGTCCCGACCCCGCGGGGCGCCAGACTGCGGTGGCGGATGCCGAAACGGCCCATGCGGCAGTGAGCCGTGCCGCGGCTCCCGGCGGCCGGCAGTTCGTGCCCCCGCCGGACGACCGCGATCGGTCGAGCGACGTCGAAGCCGGCACCATCGACGATACCCAGCGGATCTTCGACCGGACACTGATCCGCCTCCTGCTGGCAGCCGGACGCCGAAACGACGCCCGGGCCGCGGCCGAGCCGCTGATGCTCGAGCCGCTCTCGGCGGGGATCACGCCCGCGGCCGCGGCCACCGCCGCCGACACCCTCGCCTGGTGCGTCCAGCAGGGGCTCCCCGAGTTGGGCGATGCCCTGGCCCGGGCTTCCGCGCCGTGGGTTCGTGAGCAACCGCTCGTCGGGCTGGCGATCGCCCACGCCGAACGGGCCCGCGGTTTGGCGGAGAGTGCCAATGCCCGCGCCGACGCGGCGCTCGCGTCCGCCGTGAACGCCGGTGACGACCGGCTGACGGTGGCCACGCGCCTGGCCCGCTGGGGATGCGCCGACTGGGCCACGCGCGCCTACGACAGCCTCCTCGACGATCCGGGGCTGTTGCAGCCGGAGAGGATGCTGTCGGCGATCCTCTCCTCCGAGTTCCTCCACGACCAAGGGCGCGACGACGACGCCGCGCGGCGGCTCGGAGAGGCTCTGCAGAAACGCGATGGCCGCACCGACATCGACGACATCCTCCGTGCCCTGGACCGCGACCAGCGCTCGGTCCTCTCCCGGAAGCTGTACTTCGAGTCGTGCGCCGCGGAAGCGCGGGGGGACGCCGCCCAACGGAGAAAACTGGTGGAGGCGTCGCTGGCCGCCAACGGCAAGGACGTCGATGCCCTGATCGCCCTCTACAAGCTGACCGACAACACCCCTGCCCAAGTGGCGACGGCTGCGGAGCGGGTGGAGGAGGCACTGCGGCAGATCGATAACGAGATCCAAGCCACACCGGACGAAGCCAACGGCTACAACGAATACGCCTGGTTGGTGGCCAACACGACCGGCGACCTGGAAAAAGCCACGCGTTATTCACGGATCTCCCTCGACAAATCCTTCGATAATTCCAGCTACCTCGACACCCTGGCCCACTGCCGGGCCGCCGCCGGCGACTATGCCGCCG
>RFRL01000069.1 GCA_009924545.1 Planctomycetia bacterium
CCACCCTCCGCGAGGCGATCGAGGCGGAGCGGCCGGCGGCCGGTCGGGAAGACGTCCGCACCCCCTCCGGCCGGGCCGTGGGGCGCTGACGGGGCGCGATGGCGGCGGGCCGCGGGTCGTGGTACAACCCCCGGGCAACCCTCCAGGAGTCCGACCCCGGAACCACATGGCCAAGCCCCACCGCGGCCTCAAGAAGGCCAACCACGGCGCCCGCCCCGCCAACAGCAAGGCGCGCCGGGCAAAGCGGAAGCACATTCGCACCTGACCGCAGGTTGTCCCACCCAGCCTGCCGGCGCCGGCGTCGCGGTTTTGCCGCCCGCACGCGCCCGGCCCGTTCTCCGCCGTCCCCGCGTTGCCGCCGACAGGTGGGCCCGCGTTCCAGAGGGAAGTCTGCCCGTGGCTCCGCGCGATTACATCATCGACCCGTCGGCCTACGACCTCGGCCGGGTGATCGCCGACATCGACGAGATCCGCCGCTGGAACCGGCAGCGGTTCGAGATGGAGCAACTCACCGCGATCGTCCACGAGGACCACTCGCGCGGGCTGTGCGTCGGCTACAAGGATGTGACCCGCGAAGAGTTCTGGTTGCGCGGCCACTTCCCCGAGGTGGCGGTGATGCCGGGCGTGATGATGTGCGAGGCCGCCGCCCAGCTCTCCAGCTACTACACGCAGAAATACAATCTCCTCGAAGCCAAGATGATCGGCTTCGGCGGCCTGGAGGAGGTGCGCTTCCGTGAGCCGGTGATGCCGGGCGACCGCCTCGTGATCGCGGTGGAGCGGGTCAGGGTCCGGCTGCGGGCGATGATCGTCTGCCGGTTCCAGGGCCTGGTCCGGGAGAACATCGTCGTCGACGGCGTCATCAAGGGGGTCCCGTTACCGGTCGACTTCCTCGTGCAGACCGCGGCGGCGCTGGCCGCCGGCGACGGCGCGAACCGCTGACCGCGGCCACACGGCTGACCGATGCCCCACTGGTGACCACCCTCGGGCCGCCGGCCAACGCCGGCCGGGCCCCGTCGGTGGCATGTCCTTCCCTCGTTGCTGCCGAGGCTCCGCCATGCCCCGCCGCGGTGCCAAGAAACCCGACCCGAAACTCGATCTGTCGTGGCATCTGCTCCGCGTCGCGGATCTGCCGGTGCCCTGTGACGGCGCCTCGTTGTTCGCCGGTGGTTCCGACCGCCCCCTCGAACTCGAAGTGGGGAGCGGGAAGGGTCTGTTCCTCTCCACGGCGGCGGCGGCGCGACCGGAGCGCGACTTCCTCGGCATCGAGATCGCCGCCGGTTATGCTCGCCTGTCGGCGGCGCGCCTGGCCCGGGCCGGCCTGCGCAACGCCCGCATGATCCACGGCGATGCCGGCATCCTCGTGCGCAGCCTCCTGCCCGACCGGTCGCTGAAGGCGGTGCACGTCTACTTCCCCGATCCTTGGTGGAAGGCCCGGCACAGGAAGCGGCGCGTCCTTTCGGCCCCGTTCCTCGCCCAGGTCGGGCGGGTCCTCGCCCCGGAGGGCAGGCTCCACATGTGGACCGACGTCGAGGAGTACTTCCGCGAGTCGCTGCTCCTCGCCTCCGCCACGGGCTGTTTCGCGCCCCCGGAGGACGAACTTCCGGGCATGCCGCGGCACGACCTCGACTACCGCACCCACTTCGAGCGCCGCACGCGGCTGGCCGGGGCTCCGGTGTGGCGGGCCGCACTGGTCCGCAGCGCCGCCCCGCCACGGGTCTCGCGCGTCCTCCTGCCACCGCTCGATCCGGGCGCGGCGAACCCCGCCTGACGGCACTCGGCCACCGGGCCGAGGTCAGCCCGGAATGGCCGCCTCGTAGGTGCGACCGGTGTGGCCGCGGGCCCGCTGGTCGAGGGCGATCTGGTAGAGCCGGCCCCCGGCCGCGGTGGGGTACTGGCCGGTGAGACAGGCCTGGCAGAGTTGATCCTGCCCCAGACCGATCGACCTGGCGATCGATTCCACCGGGAGGTAGCGGAGCGAATCGGCCCCCAGGCGGGCGGCCATCTCGCCCTGGGCCTCCTCGGTGAGCACGCCGTCGCGAAGGAAGGCCGGGGCAAAGAGCTCGTCGATCGTCGACATGTCGATGCCGTAGAAGCAGGGTGCGATGATCGGCGGGCAGGCGATCCGCACGTGGATCTCCCGTGCCCCGCCAAGCGACCGCATCCGACCCAGGAGGACCTTCATCGTCGTGCTGCGGACGATCGAATCCTCGACGAGCAGCACCCGCTTCCCCTCGAGCACTTCGCGGAGTGGGGTGTACTTCGATTCCGCCTTCTGCCGGCGGCTCGCCGGGCCGTCGATGAAGGTGCGACCGGTGTAGCGGTTGCGGATCAACCCTTCCACCGACGGGATCGACAGCCGGTAGGCCATGGCGTCGGCGGCGGCCTTGCTCGTGTCGGGGACCGGCACCACGACGGTGTCGGCATCGATCGGCACCGTCTCCAGCCGTGCCAATTCCTCCCCCAACCGCTTCCGGGCCAGGTAGACACTGCGGTCGTCCATGGTGCTGGCGACGTTGGCAAAGTAGACCCACTCGAAGAAGCAGTGGGCCCGGGAGCGGGGGGCGGCGAAGCGCGCCGTCCGCAGCCCCTGCCGGTCGACGACCAGCGCCGTGCCCGGCTCGAGGCACCGGATCGACTCGGCAGGGAACCCGAGATTGAGCAGGGCCACGCTTTCGCTGGCCGCCGCCATCACGCCACGGTCGATGGCATACTCCATCGGCCGGATGCCGAGCGGATCGCGGGCCACGATCATCCGCCCGCACGCGTCGAGGAGGGCGATGTTCCAGGCGCCGTCGAAGCGGGACGCGATCGCCCCGAGCAGGTCGGCGGGGTCCGGATCGGCGTCACCGGCCAGCTCGCGGCCGATGGCGTGCATGATCACCTCGGTGTCGTTGTCCCGGGCGAGGTGGTTGTCGCCGTCGGCGAGGATCTCCGCCCGGAGCTCCGGATAGTTGGCCAGCTGGCCGTTGAAGCCGAAGGCGAACCACTTCCGCTTCTGGATGTGGGGCCGTTCCAGGGGCTGGGCGTAGCCGGGGTCGTCGGCACCACACGTGGCGTAACGGACGTGGCCGATGGCCGCCCGGCCGGTGAGCTGGTGCATGAGCGACTCGAACGTGTTCCGCTGGCTCATGCGGAACACCTCGCTGACGCTCCCCACGTCCTTGTGGGTCACGAGGAGCTGGTTACGGTCGGGATTCCAGGCGCTCATCCCGGCCGAGAGCTGCCCCCGGTTCTGCATGTCGAGCAGCATCCGGGGCACGAGCCGAGCCACGTCCACCTGCCCGCCCCCCGACCCGGCGCCGGGCAGGTGGTAGATCGCGGCGATGCCGCACTCGTGATGGAGCTCGCTCACCGGAATCACCCGCAGTGCGGGCCCGAGGGAAGGATCCATTCACGTCGGAATCGCCACCCTGCCAACTATACGAGGCGACCACCGCCGCGCCCATCGGCCCGCGCCGTGTGGCCCCGGGCGCGGGCCGCGGGGTAGAATGGGGTCTTTTCGTCCCGCCCGGGACGCCGCGTCAGGGTGCCATGGCCCCATCCGTCCGCCAAGCCGTCATCGATGCCGCCCGCCTGGTGGTGGTCAAGGTCGGCACGCGGGTGCTCACCGGCACCGACGGGCTCCTCGACACCGCCCGCATCGAGGCGCTGTGCCGCCAGTTCGACGCCCTGCTGGCGGCCGGGCGCGACGTCGTGCTCGTCAGTTCCGGCGCCGTGGGTGCGGGGATGGGCCGTCTCGGGCTGGGGACCCGGCCCCAGGAGCTGGCCCACCTGCAGGCGGTCGCCGCCATTGGCCAGAGTTGCCTGGTGGAGGCCTACGAGCGGGCCCTGCGCGCCCGCCACCGCCACGCCGCCCAGGTGCTGCTGGTGGCCGACGACCTCAAGCACCGGACGCGCTACCTCAACATCCGCAACACGCTCCGCGCCCTGGTGGATTACGGCGCTGTGCCGATCATCAACGAAAACGACACCGTCAGCGTCGAGGAACTGCGGACGAGCTTCGGCGACAACGACCGCCTTGCCGCCCAGGTGGCCACGCTCCTGGGGGCCCCCCTGCTCGTGCTCCTCTCCGACGTCGCAGGGCTCTTCGATCGGCATCCGTCCGAACCCGGCGCCCGCCTGCTCGACGAGATCACCACGGTCGATGCCGGCATCGAAGCCCTGGCGCGCGATCGGGCCGGGGGCGTGTCGAAGGGGGGGATGGCGAGCAAGATCGCCGCCGCCCGGATCGCCACCGAAGCCGGCGGCCACTGCCTCATCGCCTCCGGCCGCGACGACATGGTGCTGGAGCGGATCTGCGCTGGCGAGCGGGTGGGGACGCTGTTCGTCGGTCGGCCGACGACGATGCCCGCCTGGAAACGCTGGCTCGGCTGGTCGGCCGAGGCCCACGGTCTGCTCGTCGTGGACGACGGGGCCAAGGCGGCGCTCACCGATCGGGGGCGGAGCCTGCTGGCGGCAGGCGTGGTGGGGATCGAGGGGGTCTTCACGGCCGGTGACGTGGTAACGCTGGCGGGCCCCGACCGCCGCCCGTTCGCCCGGGGCCTCGTCAATTACCCGGCCGACGACCTGCGGCGGATCGGCGGTTTGAAGACGGAGGCGATCGCCGCGGTCCTCGGCTACTGTCCCTACGACGAGGTCGTGCACCGCGACAATCTGGCGGTGATCAGCCGTGAGTCGGCCACCGTCTGAACGACGGCAGGATCGCGCATGCTCATGGAACTGCTCATCGTCCTGGGTTTGATCCTCGCCAACGGCTTCTTCTCCGGAGCCGAGATGGCGATCGTGGCCAGCCGCCGCGGCCGACTCCGCGACATGGCCGAGGCCGGGGACCGGGCCGCGCGGATCGCCCTCGATCTGGCCAGCAGCCCCGATCGCTTCCTGCCCACGGTCCAGGTGGGGATCACCCTGGTGGGCACGCTGGCGGCGGCCTACGGTGGCAACCAGATCGTCAGCGATCTCGCCGACGCGATCGGGCGGCGCGGCCCCCCGGCCCTGGCGGCCTGGGCCCACACCGTGGCCCTGGTGGTCTTCGTCGGCCTGCTCTCGTTCCTCACGCTACTCCTGGGCGAGCTGGTCCCCAAGCGGTTGGCGCTGCGCCGCGCCGAGGCGGTGGCCCGGGTGGTGGCTCCGGCGATGGCGTTGTTCTCCCGGCTGGCGACCCCCCTGGTGTGGTGCATGGGGAAAGCGACCGCGGGCGTCCTCTTCCTGCTGGGAGCCCACCGCCAGGAGGGCCCGAGCGTGTCGGTGGACGACATCGAACACCTCCTCGAGGCGGGACGCGCCGAGGGGGTGCTGGAGGCGGTGGAGCAGGCGGTGGCCGCCGAGGCGCTCCGTCTCGGAGACCGTACCGTCCGCGACATCATGCGCCCGCGGATCGACCTCGATGCCCTCGACATCGACACGCCGGCCGACGAGATCATCGGCGCCGTGGCGATGGCCGGCTATTCCCGCCTCCCGGTCTACGAGGGGTCGCTCGACCACATCCTCGGCTACGTGTCGATCAAGGACGTGCTCCGGCAGAACTGGATGGGGTGGCCGATCGAACTCCGCCGGATCATGCACAAGGCGCTGTTCGTGCCCGAATCGATGCCGCTCGACCGGCTCCTGGAATTGTTCCAGAAGGAGCGTAATCAACTGGCCATCGTCCTCGACGAATATGGCGGCACCGAGGGTCTGGTGACGATGGAGGACGTGCTCGAGGAGCTCGTCGGCGAGATCCACGACGAGCACGGGCGCCGCGAGGGGGACCACTTCACCCGTCGTGACGACGGCTCCTGGCTCGTGGACGGTAGCGCGGGCATCGAGGATCTGGTGGAGAAGTTCGAGATCCGTGTCGAATCGTTGCCGCGCGACTTCTCGACCGTGTCGGGGCTGGTGCTGGCGACGCTGGAACGGATCCCTTCGGTCGGCGACAAGGCGGTGTGGAACGGGCTCGAGATCGAGGTGGTCGACATGGACGGGCGGCGGATCGACAAACTGCTCGTCCGGCGGCGGTAAGGACCGGGCGGCGTGGAAAACGCCCGACGCCGTGACACTGTCCCGGACCGGTTGTATCGTGACGGCCGCTGGCGTTGATCCCGCCGTTCGCGATCGGCGCCCCGGCCATGGAGGAGACAGCCCCTTGGCCGCACCATTGCCACGCGTTCCGGGGTTGCCCGACAACGTCGCTTTCGACACCGCTTCGGCCTACGCGTGGGATGAACTCAACGAGACGACGTTCCTTTCCGGGGTCTTCGCCGCCTTGGCGGAGCAAATGGGAAGTGCGTTCGGCAACCACGAGTTCGTCATCCTCAGTTCCCACGACCCGCAGGTCGTGCCGGCTTCCGCCGCGGGGAGTCCGGCGAACAAGGTGCTCGTGTTCATCTCCGATGAGACCGGTACGCCCCCGCACCACCTCAGCGGTCACTATCGCACCATCTTCAAGGCCTACTTGACGCAGGAACCGGTCGGCACCAACGTCTTCCCCTTCTCGCTGGGATACGTGCGGAACGTCCCCCAGTTCCCCGTGAAGCCCGTCGAGTCGCGCTCGATCGGCGTGTTCTTCTCCGGCAACCTCAACGCCAACCGGTTCGCGCTCTATCGACAGCTCCACCCCGTGCTCCGCCAACTCCCCGAGCCGGCGGCCGGGCTCGCCTACCGGCTCGTGCGCAAGCTCGGATGGCCACCGTTGCGGATGGACTTCAGCGACCAGGCGCGATCCACGCACATCCGCTTCACACCGGCGTTCAAGTCTGGCCTCAGTCCCACCGAGTACGGCCAACTCCTGGCCGACAGCCGGATCGTGCTCTGCCCCCGCGGATTCACCAGCGCGGAAACGTTCCGCCACGGGGAGGCGATGCGCGCCGGCGCCATCGTGGTGTCGGAACCACTGCCGGCGACGCGTTTTTACGTCGGAGCGCCGATCATCACGGCCCGCGGTTGGGCGGATGGGTTGCGCAAGGCGCGCGACATCCTGCGTCAGCCCGACATCTTGCACCGACTCCAGGCGGAGACGGTCCGCTGGTGGCAAACGGTCGGCAACGAGACGGCCGTCGCCGCGTACATGCGCGACACCCTCGCGCGGACAGGGCCCTGACCGATGCCGTCGGCGATGGGTGCGTGCGGCGTGTGAGCCCCGATATCCTTCCCCGGCTCCCCCGGACGCCGCGCCGTTATTTGGCCTCCTTGATCTCCGCCGGCCGCTCGCGGGGACGGCCCGGTGGCTCGGCACGCCCGGCGGGAGCCGGATCGTCGGGCGCACGCTGCGGCGGCGCCGGCGCCCGATTGACCACGTCCTGGAGGATGAACGGCACGGGGAAGGGCTCGTCGAGTTGCTCGAGGAGCTTGCGGTAGGAGTTGACCACCTCGTTGATCTCGTCGTTGTTGATCGGATCGTTGCGGAGGATTTCCGAGGCATCGAGCACCTGGCGCCATGCGGCGAACGCATCCTCGTAGGCCTTGCGGGCGTTCTGCAGCCGGGCCGCCTCGAACTCACGACCGGCCCGCCAGGTCTGCTCGCGGGCCCTCAGGGCCGGTTCGGTGACCTCGGTTTCACAACTCGCCCTCCAGAAGTCGAAGTTCACGATGTCGCGGTACCGGGCGATGATTTCGGCGGTCTCCGCGGCCTCCGTGTACTGCGCGGCGAGACTCCGCGCCTTGTCCCGGACATCGGCCGGGGCCTCGCGGGCCACCAGCGGCCACGTCACGCGCGTCAGCGCCTGGGCCTCGAGTGCCAACCGCATCTGCTCCTCGGTGCGGTCGGCCGGGGGCATTCCCAGGGCGTCCCGCTGCGCCGCGGGCAGGGCCTCACGGAGCTTGGCCTCCAAGGCCTGGAACTGACCCGGCAGGAGCGCCTCGAGGTCGGCCTGGAGCTTCTCCGCCCGCGCCAACTCCGTTTCGCGCAGGCCGAGCCGGATCGGCACGTCCCACGTGGTGGGGATCTCACGCTTGGCGAAGTCGACCATGTCGCGGCCGGCGAGGGCCCACGCATCCCGCGCCACGTCGCCGAACACCCCCTCGTCCTCCAGCGCCCGCGCATGGTTGATGGCGGTCATCATCGGCTCGCTGTGGAAGATCAGGGCCGTGGTCCGCAGCGGGGCCCCGGCATCGACGAGCTGCTGCCCTTCCAGATACTTCTCGCGTCCCACGAGCCAGTTGTCGCGATCGGCGAGGGACCGGCCCGGGCGGTCGCGCTGGTGGAAATCGTCGTCGGCCTTGAACAGCCGACGGTACTGCACGTGCTCGTCTGCCCGCCCGATCTTGTTGCCGAGAAACCAGCCCATCCGGCCGAGCAGCCGGGGCTCGCGCGTGTTGTAACCGATGCCCTGGCGGAGGAACTCGATCCCCTTCATGACCCAGGCGTAGCGGTCGTGGTAGTCGTCGAACTCCACGGAGATGTTGTAGGAGAGGTTGTGGGCCTGGAAGTCCCACACCGAGTAGAAGTTGGGCTGGAGCTTGGTCATCTGCTCGAGCGACGCCGAGAGGTTGGTCCAGTCCTCCACCTTCTTGTAGTGGTTGGCCCGGTCCCAGAGCAGCGTCACGGCGATGTTCTTCAGCCCCAGCGTCGCCAGCCGGATCGTCTCGCTGGTGGGATCGACCTCGCCGAGGTTCGCCTGGGACAGGCCGTAGGCCTTTCGCCGCCGGGCCAGTAGCCCCCCCTCGCTCGACGAGTCGGCCGGTTGGCTGAGGAGCGACAGCGGGATGAGCAATACCGCGATCGCCACCAGGGCGACCAGCGTCCCGCGCCGCAACCGGAGCCAGGAGCCACCGCCCTGACCCGCCCGACCACCCACCCTCACCCGGTCCTCGCTCATGACGCCACCTCGCGGGCCTTGAGGCACAACGCCCCGGCCACGAAGAACGCCAGCAGATAGCCGAACGTCTCCGCCCCGTGGGCTGCCAACAGATCGAAAGGAATGTCGAAGCCACCAGACACGAAATCACCCGTGCCGAGCGCCGACAGCGACGGGAACAGGGCCGCCCCCAGCCGCATCGGTGCCAGGAGCGCGGTGTCGACCGCCTTCATCACCATGATCGCCGGCGACTCCTCCAGTTGGAGCGTGATGCTCGTCTGGGTGACGATCCGGTAGAGCGACTCGATCGGGCCACCACCGGGGACGATCGTCGAGTCGCCGGTGATCTGGCTTTCGAACAGCCGGCGGATGAACTCCCGGAACTGACCGACCATGACCACCGACAACGTCGCCAGCAGGGCCACAGGCCCTGCGAGGAACGTGCTGAACATCACGCCCAGGGCCGTCACGATGAGCATCGAGTACCAGATGCCCAGACAGCTCTTGGCGTAGTTGAGGGCGAACGATCCGCTCCCGGTGCGGAGGTAGAAGTCGGCCTGGGCGACGCCGAAGTACTGGGCGGGTTCGAGGCACTGCAGCACCACTTCAACGCGGCCGTCGGAGACGATATCGCCATACAGATCCACTTGGCGCGTACCGCCGTCGGCGGTGGTGGCGTTGACGGTGCGCGGGATCGTCAGGGAGTCGATGGTGAACTCCTTGGCGGTGAAATAAAACGGGTCGCTCTGCAGTCCCGTCGTCGGGTTCCGCACCCGCACACTGCCGGCCACCCCCTTCTCGATGTCCCCTTTGTGCGTCCGGAACACGCGGACGATCATCTCCAGCGGCAGCCCCTCGGAGAACCGCCCCGGCGTGATCCCGTCGAAGGTCCAGATCGCCGCGGCGAGCTTGCCACCCTCGATGAACTGCCGGTAGCCCCACTCCGAACCGACGCTGATGCCGCGGGTGCTCGGCCGCCCCTCGCGGTCGAGGAAGCGGAGCTTGCCGCGGAGCGGCCGCCGCGCCTCGAGCAGACCCACCGGCGGTCCGACTTCGTAGCCGCCGGTGGCGGTCCGCCGCACCTCGTGGCGGTGCCCCTGGAGGAAATCGGTCCGGCCGTTCCCGTCGGCTCCGAGCTCGACCCGGTGGCGATGCCCACGGTCGAGGCTCGTGCGCCCCTCGAAGCCGACCACCGCCGCGTTTTCCCCCTGCGCGCCGGGCTCGGCATTACCGCGGATTTCGATCAGGTCGTCGGCCACGAGCTCGTGGCGATGCTGCACGCTGCGGACGACGAACCCCCAGCCCACGAGCCCCATTACCGCCAACATGGCCGTCCCCACGAGCGCGAACCCGAGCATGCGCCCCAGGACGATCTCCCCCGTCCGGACCGGCTTGGTGGTCACGGTCTGGATCGCCTTGGCCTTGAAATCGGCCGGGAGGCTGAACACCGAGAGGATCAGGGTCACCAGGCACACCAGCAGGTTGGTGGCCGCGAGGATGAAACCGAGGTAGAGCTTGCCGGGATTGACGCTCGCCGGATCGAGGAACCAGCCGGCGAACAGGACGATGAGCGCGAACAGCGCCAGCACCACCAGCACGTTCCGTCGGAACGACTCCTTGATCGCCAGCCGGGCCAGGGCCCAGATCCGCCGCGGGCTCATCCGCAACAGGTCGGCCACGCCGCCGATGACGCCGCGGTAGACGCGGTCTCCCGCGACCAGCGGCCCCACGGAGGCCGACTGCGCCAGCCAAGAGAGCATGGCGGCAACGACCGCCACGAGGCTGGCGGCGAACGCGTACTGCGACAGCGCCGGACCGATCCAGGCGGTGAACCGGGGGATTTCCTGTTCCAGAACCATCGTTGGCACCCGCGGCGGCTGTCGAACAATCCGACCCGACCGGCGGGGAGACGCGCCCCGTTCCGGTCCATGAGCACCCGGCGGCCGCCGGGCCGTCTTTTCCTGCTACTGGCGGGCCCGCCGACCGGGTCGGGCCTCGGTGTCGCGCACGACTTCGAGGAACAGATCCTCGAGGGTCGTGGTCGGGTTGCCGATCTCGGCATCCTCGACACCGTGGCGGCGGAGCACCGCCCGGATCTCCTCGGTGGCCTGCGCCGGCAGACCCTTGGCCCGGATCTGCGTGACGTCGGTCACCCGGAGCATGTCCTCGACGCGGCCGAGCTCCTTGAGCTCCCCCTGGTGGAGCACGGCGATGCGGTCGCACACGTCCTCGACGTCGGCGAGGAGATGCGAGCTCATGATCACCGTCTTGCCGCGCTTCTTGAGGTCGATGATGAGATCTTTCATCTCCCGCGTCCCGATCGGATCGAGGCCGCTGGTGGGCTCGTCGAGGAGCACCAGTTCGGGATCGTTGATCAGGGCCTGGGCCACGCCGATGCGGCGCGTCATGCCCTTGGAATACTCGCGGAGTTGACGCTTCTTGTCGCGGCCCAGGCCCACCATCTCGATGAGGGCATCGGCACGCTGCTTGCGCTGCGCGGGCGACATGTCGAACAGTCGCCCGTAGAAATCGAGCGTCTCCTCGGCGTCGAGGAACTTGTAGAGATACGACTCTTCGGGAAGGTAGCCGATCCGCTCGTTCTTGCTGACGTCGCTGGCCTCGCGGCCGAAGATGAAGGCGTCGCCCGACGACGGGAAAATGAGCCCCAGCAGGAGCTTCATGGTCGTGGTCTTACCGGAGCCGTTGGGCCCGAGGAGCCCGAAGATCTCCCCCCGCTGGATCTTGAGATCGAGCGGCTTGAGGGCCACCTTCTTGCTCCGTCCCCAGAAGTCGCGATAGGTCTTCGAGAGGTTGCGGACCTCGACGATCGTCTCGGCGCCACCGCTGCGGTCGGCCACGCCGCCCGTGGCCCCGCTTGCCACTTGACCGGATGCCGTCTGCCCTGCTGCCCCGCGTGCTGTCGCCATGGACCTTCCCCGCCTGCGTGATGTCGGTACCCCGTGCGCCGGATGGTCCGTCGCCCCAGGATCGCCCACTGCCGCAGTTGTACTGCGGTGGAAGCGAATGTGTAGGGGACGACGGCCCAGGCCGCAGGAACGGTGACCGATACGGCTCCCGAGCCCCGACGGTTTGGCAACACCCCTCGGAGACGCGTCAGACCGGGCCACGTCGATCAGGCGGCACCGGAGGCAGCGGTTGACGCCTCCCGAGCCCCCGCTACAATCTCAGCGAAGTGAGAATGAGTCTCATTATCGCAATCGAGGTCTGTATTCATGGATCAATCCGGCAAGCGGCACGGCTTCACGCTCGTCGAGCTCCTGGTCGTGGTGGCGATCATCGGCAGCCTCGTGGGGCTGCTCCTGCCGGCGGTGCAGGCCGCCCGTGAGGCGGCCCGGCGCATGTCGTGCCACAACAACCTGCGCCAACTCGGGCTGGCACTCCACAACCACGAGGGGAGCGTCCGCGCGTTTCCCCCGAGCCTCGTCTGGCCAGGTACGAGCACGACCGACGCCACCGCCGGCGCCGTTTGGTCGGCCCAGGCCCGTCTCCTTCCCTACCTCGAGGAGCTCGCCATCGGCGCCGAGATCCGCCGCCAGATCGACCAGCCCTACGCCACCGCCACGCTCGCCGACGGCCGGCTCATCGCCGGGTTGCCGATCCCGCTGTTGCTCTGCCCGACGGAATCCCGCACCGAGGTGCGGGTCAAGAACGGCGCGCCCGAGCACGCCCCCATCAACTACGCCGTGAATCTCGGCACGTGGCTCGTGTTCAACCCGGCGATGGCCGGCGTTGGCGACGGTGCCTTCCAGCCGAACGTGCCCCTCCGGGCCGCCGCCTTCGCCGACGGGCTCTCCAAGACCCTCGCCCTGGCCGAGGTGAAGACCTACACCCCGTACTTCAGGAACCGCGCCGAGCCCATTCCGGTCTTGCCGGCGAGCCCGGCCGACATGTGTGGCCGGGGCGGACCGGAGTTCAAAAACGATCTGCCGGCGCTCGGCTCAGGCCACACCGAGTGGGTCGACGGCCGTGGGCACCAGACCGGCTTCACTGCCACGTTCCCGCCGCAGACGACCGTGCCCTGCCAGCGCCCCACCGGGACCTACGACATCGACTGGACGAACCAGCAGGAAGCCCGCTCGCTGACGGCGCCGACCGCGGCCGCGATCACGTCTCGCAGTCACCATTCCGGCGTGGTCGGGGTCGTGATGGTGGACGGCAGCGTGCACACCGTCGCCGCGACGATCGACGCCAGCTTGTGGCGGGCGCTGTCCACGCGGGCCGGTGGGGAGGAAACGGGCGCGTGGTAAGGGGTACAGCCGCTGCACCGGGACGGTCGCCCCACGCACCGCGACACGACACTTCGCCGACGACCACCGTTTGTGGCGGTCATCACACGCGACCAGCGTGATGCCCTGTCAGTTTACCGGGGCACCACCCGGCAGCGGCGTTTCGCCTGGTTCCCCGGCCGTCGGCGTGGAGGCGACGATCTTGGCCACGAGCCCGTGGGCCGCCTGGAGCTCGGCCGGCTGGAAGAACGACTCGTCGGGCCGACCGATCCGGTCGATGCGTTCTGCGGCGAGCTGCTCCCACGACAGTCCGTTGGCCAGGTGCCAGGCCGCCGCCTGGGCCACCTTTTGCGAGATCTCGCCGCGTCCCAGGGTGGCGAGAACGTCTGCCAGCCGCGGGTCGGTGGAGAACGATTCGATCGCCTGCATCCGGTAGGGCACGCGGCTCACCGGTTCGTGCTTGCCGTATTCCAAGCACACGGTGGTGACGCGGAGAACACGCGTCTTCTCGGGCGGGATCGAGAACGCACCACCGGCGCCCATTCCGCCGCCCATGCCTCCCATGCCGCCACCCATCCCGTTCATCCCCTGGTTGCCGAATCCGCCGCCACCGCTCGTCTGCATGCCACCGCCACCGAATCCACCCATGCCGCCGCCGCCCATGCCGCCGCCGCCCATGCCACCCATGCCCATTCCCATCTGGGCCAGCACAGGGACACCGACGAAGGCATCAGGCAGCCGCAGCGACAGCGGCTTGTTCGACAGGTTCTGCACGATGATCTGTGCCGAGCGGGAGTCGTTGGGGATGTAGCTCACCTTCACGAGCCCCCCTGCCTCGGCCTCGAGCACCGTGCCGGCGTCCTCGGCCGGCTGGACCGGACGGGCACGCTCGCGGGAGCGTCGCACCACCGGCTCGCGGGCCTGGAGCGCAGCCAGCGGGGCGACCGCACACACCAGCGCCACAACGAGGGTCAGCCGGCTGAAGGGGGCACGCGGGGTCATGGCAGGCACTCCGAAAGCGGTTTGGGACCGGCGCCCCGACATGGGGGCCGCCTCGACGGGGCAACCCGCCCCCCCGGGAGCGACACCCTCAAGTATGCCTTCGGCTCGCGGCAGCGGAAAATCATCGACCCGGCGGCAGGGACACCGCTGGTGACGGTTCCAACGGTCGTGCCGGCGATCCCACTGGCCCGGCAACGAGAAACCAAGACCCAAGTCTGGGGCGGCAACCCCCGGGGCCCGGGCGTCCGGATGTTTCGACTTAGCGCTTGGAGAACTGCGTTCCCCGACGGGCGCCGCGGAGGCCATACTTCTTCCGCTCCTTCATCCGTCCATCGCGGGTGAGAAGCCCCCCCTGGCGGAGCGGCTCGGCCAGTTCGCCATCGAGCGACTTGAGCGCCCGGGCGATCCCCAGCCGGCAGGCGCCTGCCTGACCGGTCGGCCCACCACCATCGACATGGATCGACACGTCCACGGCCGACTGGCGACCGACCGTTTCCAGGGCACCGCTGACCAGCACGCGGTCCTTGATCGCGGGGAAATAAGCGTCGAGCGTGCGGCCGTTGACGGTGATCGTGCCGGCCCCGGGACGGAGGCGGACACGGGCCACGGCAGTCTTCCGCCGACCCGTCGCCAAAACGTCGTTCCCGGACCGCACCGAACGCACCCGCTGTTCCTCGGCCATCGCCTCACGCCCTTTCGTCGTTGACCCGACCCCGATCCCTCACCGTCACCGAACCACCACCATCAGCGAACGAACACCATCAGCGAATCCGTTTCCACCAACCCGCATCACGCCGTCAGCATCATTTGCTGCCCGCCTCCATCGCGTCCGGGCACTGCGCCTGGTGCGGATGCTCGGCACCGGGATAGACCTTCAGTTTGTCGAGCATCACCCGGCCGAGCTTGGACTTGGGGAGCATGCGGCGGACCGCCTCCTCGACGATCAACTCCGGCCGGCGGTCGCGGCGATGCTCCGCCGTCTCGGAGCGCAGCCCCTGGTAACCGGTGTACCAGCGGTAGAGTTTCTGCTGCCATTTCTTGCCGCTCATCTCCACCTTGCTGGCGTTGATGACCACCACGTAGTCGCCGGTGTCGACGTGCGGGGTGAAGGTCGGCCGGTGCTTCCCCATCAGCACGGTGGCGATGTCGCTGGCCAATCGGCCCACCATCTTGCCCGAGGCATCGACCAGCCACCACCTCTGCTCGATCTCCCCCGGCTTGGCCATGTAGGTCTTCATCGGAAACGGCTCGTCTGGCGGAAAAAGGCTGAAACACCGAGCCCCGGAGAATACCAGTGTTTCTGCAGGTGGACAAGCGACCCTTGCGGGCCGTGGTGCGGAGCAACTCCAGGCCCGGCGCGACACCAGTTGGCCCCCGTCAGGGCCGCGACGTGGCGGCTCCACGCTGAAAACCTCTTTGCCGGCGGTTGTCAATGCGCGGCGGGCGACGCACACTGCCGGTCCCGTCGGCGTTCCTGGAGCCTGTCCCGGCAGCCGACGGGATCCCATGCCGCACGTTTCCCGGCCAGCGGGTGCTCTCATGAAGGTCGCCGTCGTCAAGGAACTCTTCCCGGGGGAGCGACGGGTGGCCCTCGTGCCCGCCGCCGTCGGGCCGCTGGTAAAGGGGGGGCATGAAGTCCTCGTGGAGACCGCGGCGGGGGAGGCCGCGGGGTTTTCCGACGAGGCCTTTGCGGAAGCGGGGGCTCGGATCGTGTCGCGCGACGAGGCCTTCGCCGCCGACTGCGTGCTCACCGTCCGCACCGCCGGTGCGGCCGGCGACGCCTGGGACGCCGACCAAACCCGGATCCGCCCCGGGGTGATCCTCATCGGCACCTGCGACCCGCTCACCGCTGCGGGGGCGTGCCGCGAGGCGGCGGACCGCGGGGCGACGCTCTTCTCCTTGGAGCTCGTGCCGCGGATCACGCGCGCCCAGAGCATGGACGTGCTCTCCAGCCAGGCCAACATCGCCGGCTACCGCGCGGTCCTCGAGGCCGCCAACCACCTGCCGCGGATCCTCCCCATGATGACCACCGCGGCGGGCACCGTGACCCCCGCCAAGGTGCTCGTCCTCGGGGCCGGCGTGGCGGGCCTGCAGGCCATCGCCACCGCCAAGCGCCTGGGTGCCCAGGTGAGCGCCTACGACGTGCGCCCCGCGGTGAAGGAGCAGGTGCAGAGCCTGGGGGCGAAGTTCGTCGAACTGGCGCTCGACACCGGCTCCGGCGAGGCCGCCGGCGGGTATGCCCGGGCGATGGGGGAGGAGTTCTACGCCCGGCAGCGCGAGCTGCTGGGGCGCGTGGTGGCGGAGCAGGACGTGGTCATCTGCACCGCCCTCATCCCCGGCCAGCGGTCGCCGCTCCTGGTGACACGTGACGCCGTGGCCCGGATGCGACCGGGGAGCGTGATCGTCGACCTCGCGGCGGAGCGCGGGGGCAACTGCGAGGCCACCGTCGCCGGCCAGACCCTCCTCGTCGACGGCGTGACCGTGCTCGGCCCCACCAACCTCCCCGCCGCCGTGCCCTTCCACACCAGCCAGCTCTACGCCCGCAACATCACCACCTTCCTCACCCACCTCCTCAAGCTCGGCCTCCCCGAGGTGAACCTCGACGACGAGATCTGCCGCGACACCCTCGTGGCCCGCGGCGGCCACCTCGTCCATCCCAAGGTCCGCGAGCGGGCGGGGCTGGCGCCGCTCGAGTCGCTGGCCACGACCCCCGACCGCACCACCTGACCCTGCCGCCGTCCCGGAGTCGCCCATGGTTGTCATCACGGTCATGCCCCTGCTCGCCGAAGCGGTCGCCGCCGAAGACCCGGCCGGTCGGTTCATCCGCCTGCTGACGGTGTTCCTCCTGGCGATGTGGGTCGGCTTCGAGGTGATCACCAAGGTGCCGCAGCGGCTCCACACGCCGCTCACCAGCGGCTCCAACGCCGTCTCGGGGATCACCGCCGTGGGGGCGATCGTCGCCACCGGGGCCCTGGCCACGCGGTTCGGCTCGCTGCTCGGCTTCCTGGCGGTGGTCCTGGCGATGATCAACGTCGTCGGCGGCTTCGTCGTCACCCACCGGATGCTCGGCATGTTCAACCCGAAGAAGAAGTAGGCCCGCATGTCGACCCACGCCTGGATCAACCTCGCCTACCTCGTCGCCGCGATGCTGTTCATCGTGGCGTTCAAGCTCATGACCGGCCCGCGCACGGCCACGCGCGGCAACTTCCTCGGCGCCGCCGGCATGGCGATCGCCCTCGCCGCCGCCTGCTTCGAGCAGCCGGTGACGGAGAGCCTCGCCGCCCACGGCGCCTGGCCGCTGGTGCTCTTGGGGATCGCCGCCGTGATCGGCAGCGCGATCGGGGGCGTGATGGCGGTGAAGTATCCGATGACGGGCATGCCGCAGATGGTGGCCCTCCTCAACGGCTTCGGCGGCGCCGCCTCGGCGCTCGTGGCCGGGGCCGAGCTGTGGAACATGACCGCCAGCGCCGCCCACGGCGATGCCACCCGGGCGGCCCTCGCCCACGGCGAGCTCGCCCCCTGGACGCAGTTCATCATCGCCACGGCGCTGACCGGCCTGATCGGCGCGGTCACCTTCTGGGGGAGCCTCGTCGCCTTCGCGAAGCTCGAGGAGCTGCCGCGGTTCAAGAAGGCGTGGACCGATCCTGTCCGGCACTGGGTGAACCTCGGCCTGGCGGGGCTGACGGCGGCCCTGGGAATCGGGCTGTGCGTCTTCCCGGCGTCGAACCTCCTCTTCTGGGCGCTCGTGATCGCCGCCAGCGCCCTCGGCTGCACCCTCACGCTGCCGATCGGCGGGGCCGACATGCCGGTGGTGATCTGCCTCCTCAACAGCTATTCGGGGCTGGCCGCCGCCGCCGCCGGCTTCGTCATCGACAACTCGGTGCTCGTCATCGCCGGGTCGCTGGTGGGGGCCTCGGGCCTGATCCTCACGGCGATCATGTGCCAGGCGATGAACCGCTCCCTCGTCGGCGTCCTCTTCGGCGGCCTGGGCACGACCACGGCGGCCAACGCCGACGACGTCTACGCCGGGAAGGTGAAAAGCGCCAGCGCCGAGGAGATCGCCATGGTCCTCGAGGGGGCGCAGCGCGTGGTGATCGTGCCCGGCTACGGCCTCGCGGTGGCCCAGGCCCAGCATGCGGTGCGCGAGCTGGCCAGCGCCCTGGAGAAGCGCGGGGCGACGGTGGAATACGCCATCCATCCGGTGGCGGGGCGGATGCCGGGGCACATGAACGTGCTCCTCGCGGAGGCCGACATCCCCTACGAGAAGCTCCGCGAGATGGACGACATCAACCCCACCTTCCCCGAGACTGACGTGGCGATCGTGGTGGGGGCCAACGACGTGGTCAACCCGGCGGCGCGCACCGATCCCAAGAGCCCGATCGCGGGGATGCCGATCCTCGACGTCGACAAGGCGCGGACGGTGGTGGTGGTGAAGCGGTCGCTGTCACCGGGTTTCGCCGGCATCCCCAACCCGTTGTTCGCGGCCGACAACACCCTGATGTATTTCGCCGACGGCAAGAAGGCGATCCTCGACCTGACGGCGGCGCTCGAGAAGGGCTGACCGCGGCCGCGGGCGGCTCGGGGTGGCCCGGCTGGCGGGCATGATAAACCGCAGTAGAATTGCGGTTTATCATGATAAACC
>RFRL01000070.1 GCA_009924545.1 Planctomycetia bacterium
CGGCCACCTCGGCGGCCACCCGGCCGCCACGACGCCGCACATCGACGCCCTCGCCGCGCGCGGCACGACGTTCCTCAACGCCCACTGCCAGGCCCCGCTGTGCAACCCGTCGCGGACGAGCCTCCTCCTCTCGCTGCGGCCGGAGACGACCGGGATCTACGGCCTCCGTCCCGGCTACCGCCAGCTCGACGCGTGGCGCGACCGGGTGAGCCTGCCGCGCTGGTTTGCCACCCACGGCTACCGCACGCTCGGCGTGGGGAAGATCTTCCACGGCGGCAACGGTCAACCCGGGGTGGAGTTCGCCGAACCGGGGCCCGCCATCGGCATGGGGCCGAAGCCGCCGGCGAAGCTCATCCCGCCCACGCCGATGGGCAACCATCCGGCGATGGACTGGGGGGAGTTTCCCCACGCCGACGAGGAGAAGGGGGACCACCGCATGACCGACTGGGCGATCGGCAGGCTCGCCGCGCGCGGTGCCGACCGTGGTGACGACCACCCGCTGTTTCTCGCTGTCGGCTACCTCCTGCCGCACGTCCCCTGCCATGCCACCGCGCCATGGTTCGCCCCCTTCCCCGACGACGACTCGATCCTGCCGGTGATCCTCCGCGGCGACCGCGCCGACACGCCGCGCTTCTCCTGGTACCTCCACTGGGATTTGCCCGAACCGCGCCATGCCTGGTTGGAGTCGGCAGGGCAATGGCGGAACCTGGTGCGCAGCTACCTCGCCTGCACGCGCTTCGTCGACGCGCAGATCGGCCGGCTCCTCGCCGCCCTCGAGACCACCGGGCGGCGCGACGACACGGTCGTGGTCCTGTGGGGCGACCACGGCTGGCACCTCGGCGAGAAGGGGATCACGGGGAAGAACAGCCTGTGGGACGACGGCACGCGGGTGCCGCTTGTGTTCGCCGGTCCGGGCGTCGCCGCCGGTGGCCGGGTGACGAGCCCGGCGGAGCTCCTCGACATCTATCCCACGCTCGTCGAGCTGTGCGGCCTGCCGCCGCGGACCGGCCTGGAGGGAACGAGTCTCGGGCCGCAGCTCCGCGACGCTGCCGCGCCGCGCGTCCGCCCGGCGATCACCACGCACAACGCCGGCAACCACGCCGTCCGCACCGAGTACCACCGCTACATCCGCTACGCCGACGGCAGCGAGGAGCTCTACGACCACCGCACCGACCCCCACGAGTGGCACAACCGCGCCGCCGATCCGGCCCTGGCGGCCACGCGTGCCGACCTGCGGCGCTGGCTCCCGGCCGCCAGTGCCGCGCCCGCTCCGGGCAGCGCCGAGCGGATCCTTGTCTACGACGCGGCAGCCGATACGGCGGTGTGGGAGGAGCGGATCACGATCCGCCGCGACACGCCCATCCCCTGAGCAGCCGCGCCCGGGTGGCCGCGGTGGTAGCATGACGCCATGGCCGCGCTGCCTCCTGCTGCTGTGCGTGGACAAAGTCCCTCCGTGGCCTTTGTCCACTCGAAAACCTCCGGTTTTCACGGGAGCTGCGCTCCCGGCACCTCATCCCTGAGGTGCGGCCCGGTCGCACCGTCGACAGGGCCGCGCCGGGCGCCTGGGAATGCTCATGGCCGGCTGGCTCTTCCTCCCGTTGGCTTCCGTACTGGCGGTGGACTTCGCCGGCGACGTGCGGCCGATCCTCGCCAATCGCTGCTTCCGCTGCCACGGCCCCGACGACGACGCCCGTGCCGCCGGCTTGCGGCTCGACGACCGTGACGCGGCCCTCCGCGAGCTCGACAGCGGGGCCCGGGCGATCGTCCCGGGCCATCCCCAGGAGAGCGCGATCGTCGCCCGGATCAGCAGCTCCGATCCCGACGTCGTGATGCCGCCGCCGCACACGAAGGTCGTCCTCACCGACCGCGAGAAGGAGGTGCTCCGCGCCTGGATCGCGGCGGGGGCGGAATACCGGCCCCACTGGGCGTTCGTGCCCCCCGTGGCCCCCGCGGTGCCGGCAGTCGCGCAGGCCGCCTGGCCGCGCAACGACATCGACCGCTTCGTCCTCGCGCGGCTGGAGGCGGAAGGGCTCGCCCCGGGGCCCACCGCCGATCCGGCCATGCTCTGCCGGCGCGTACACCTCGATCTGGTCGGGCTGCCCCCCACCCCCGCCGAGGTCGACGCCTTCCGGGCCGCGAGTGCCGCCGAGGGTGATGCCGCCTACGGGCAGCTCGTCGACCGGCTCCTCGCCAGCCCCCGCTACGGGGAGCGTTGGGCGCGGCGCTGGCTCGACGTGGCGCGCTATGCCGACACCAACGGCTACGAGAAGGACCGGGAGCGCTCGATGTGGCCGTGGCGCGACTGGGTGATCCGGGCCCTCGACGCCGACATGCCGTTCGACCGGTTCACCGTCCGGCAGATCGCCGGCGACATGCTCCCCGGGGCCACCGCCGACGACATCCTCGCCACCGGCTTCCACCGCAATACGATGATCAACGAGGAGGGGGGGATCGATCCGCTCGAGTTCCGCTGGCTGGCGGTCGTCGATCGCGTGGCCACGACCGGGGCCACGTGGCTGGGCCTGTCGACCGGCTGCGCCCAGTGCCACTCCCACAAGTTCGATCCCCTCACCCACCACGACTACTACGCCCTCTTCGCCCTGCTCAACAACGCCGACGAGCCGGAGTGGCTCCTGCCACGGCCCGAGCGCGAGGCCGCGCGGGAGCAGTCCCAGCAGCGGATCGAGGCGGCCTGGACGGCGCTGGCGGAGCGTTTTCCGCCGGCCGCTGGGGGAACGGCCCCGGAGCTCGCGGCGCGGTTCGCCGCGTGGAACGAGGCCGAGTCGGCGCTGGCGGTGGCGTGGCGGATCGCGGCGCCGGTGGCCATGGACTCGACCACACCCCATCTCACCCTCCGTGCCGACGGGTCGATCCTCGCCGGGGGCGACATCTCCAAGAGCGACGTCTACCGGATCACGCTGGCACCGCAGGCGGAGCCGGTGCGGAGCCTGCGCCTGGAGGTGCTCCCCGACGAGAGTCTGCCGGCCCACGGGCCGGGGCTCACCTGGTACGAGGGGCCGAAGGGGGACTTCTTCCTCTCCGAGATCGAGTTCACGGCCGCTGGCCAGCGCCTGGCGGTGGCCGGACGGATCCTCGGCCTCGTTCGGGGGCAAGGCCGCCTTCTCCGGCACCCCGACCAGCGCCGCCGCGGCGCTCGACGGCGAGATGAGCAGTGGCTGGAGCACCAACGGTGAGCAGGGGCGGCCCCATGCCGCCGTGTTCATCCTCGCCGAACCGCTCGCCCCCGGCACGCCGCTGGAGGTCATGCTCCGCTTCGAGCGCCATTTCGCCTGCAGCCTGGGATGCTTCCGCCTGGCGGTCAGCGACCGGGCCGATGCCGCGGCCCGCGGTCACACGGCCGCCGAGGAGGCGGCCCTGGCACAGCCGGTGGCGGCGCGGTCGGCGGCTGACGAGGCGCTGATCTACCGCCGGTTCCTCGCCGCCGCCCCCGAACTGGCGGAGCCGGTGGCGGAGATCCGCCGCCTGGAGGCGGAGCTTCGCGGCGGGTCGACGACGCTCGTCCTCCGCGAGCGCCCCGCCGCCCATCCACGGCCTACGTTCCGCCATCACCGCGGCGAATACCTGCAGCCGCGCGAACCGGTCGCCCCGGGCGTGCCCGCCTTCCTCCCGCCGCTGCCCGTCGGCCGTCCCGCCGACCGGCTGGCGCTGGCCGAGTGGCTCGTGTCGCCAGGCCATCCGCTCACGGCGCGGGTCGCGGTGAACCGCCAGTGGCAGGCGTTCTTCGGCCGTGGCCTCGTGGCCACCCTCGACGACTTCGGTCTCCAGGGCGCGCCACCGAGCGATCCCCGGCTCCTCGACTGGTTGGCAGTGACGTTCGTCGGGGATCTCGGCTGGTCGCTCAAGCGCCTCCACCGGCTCATCGTCACCAGCGCCACCTACCGGCAGGATTCCGCCGTCACCCCTGCGCTCGCCGCACGCGATCCCGACAACCTCCTCCTCGCCCGCGGCCCCCGGGTGCGCCTCGAGGCGGAGGTCCTCCGCGATTCGCTGCTGGCGGCGGCGGGGCTGTTGTCGCCGCGGATGTACGGGCCGGGAGTGCGGCCGCCACAGCCGGCGGGGGTCACGGAGGTGGCCTACGGGTCTCCGAAGTGGGCGCCGAGCGCCGGGGAGGACCGCCATCGCCGCAGCATCTACACCTTCCAGAAGCGCACCGCCCCCTTCGCATTCACCACCACCTTCGACGGACCGACCGGCGAAGCGTGCCTGGCGCGGCGCGACGTCTCCACCTCGTCTTTGCAGGCCCTCACGCTCCTCAACGATCCGATGTTCGTCGAGGTGGCGCAGGCGCTCGGACGGCTGGCGGCCGCAGCGGGGCCCGACGACGCCGCGCGCCTCACGCTCCTGGGTCAGCGCCTCCTGTCGCGCCCCTTCGCCGACGACGAGCAGCGGCTCCTCCTCGGATTCCTCACCACGCAGCGCCGCCGCCTGGCGGCCGGGGAGCTCGATGCGGGGCGGCTGGCGGGACCGGAAGCCGCCAGCGCCGTGGAAGAGGTGGCCGCCTGGACGCTCGTGGCGCGGGTGGTGATGAACCTCGATGAAGTGGTCGTGCGCCGCTGACCTCCTTGGCCCCGTCGCTCCCCGGCCCGGGGCCGCTGGAACTTTCCCATGAACCTCCTCGACATCACCCGGCGGCACTTCTTCGGCGAGTGCGGCATCGGCGTCGGCAAGATCGCCCTGGCGGGGCTCCTTGCGGGGGTGGAAGCGAGTGGCTCCCCGGGTAGCGCCCCCGATCCGGGCGCTGCCGCGCGGGGAGAGCGCGGTGTGCTCCCGCCGCGGCCGCCCCACTTCCCCGGCCGGGCCCGGGCGGTGATCCAGTTGTTCATGGCCGGGGCCCCGAGCCAACTCGACCTGTTCGACCACAAGCCGCGGCTGGCGGCGATGGAGGGCCAGCCGATCCCCCCGGAGGTGATCGGCGGGCAGCGCTACGCCTTCATCCGCCCCGATGCCGCCGTGCTCGGCCCGCGCTTCCCCTTCGCCCGACACGGCCAGTGCGGCGCCGAACTGTCGGCGGCCCTGCCGCACCTGGCGAAGGTGGTCGACGATATCGCCATCGTGCGGAGTTGCCGCACCGACCAGTTCAACCACGCACCGGCCCAGATCTTCATGAACTGCGGCTTCGCCCAGCCGGGCCGGCCGAGCCTCGGTTCGTGGGTCACCTACGGCTTGGGGTGCGAGACGGCCGACCTGCCGGCATTCGTCGTCATGAGCACCGGCGCCGGCATCAGCGGCGGTGCCGCCACCTGGTCGAGCGGTTTCCTGCCGGGCCTCCACGCCGGCACGCGGTTTCGCAATGCCGGGCCGCCGATCCTCAACGTCGAGTCGCCCGCCGGCGTCGATGGCCGACTCGCGGCCGACACGCTCGGGGTCGTGACGGGGCTCAACCGCCAGCGCCTCGCCGCCGACGGCGATGCCGGGATCGCCACGCGGATCGCCGCCTACGAGATGGCCCACCGCCTCCAGACCTCGGCGCCGGAACTGATGGATCTGGGATCCGAGACCGCGGAGACGCTCGCTCTCTACGGCTGCGACCCGGCGGAGTCGAGCTTCGCCCGGGCGTGCCTCGTCGCCCGCCGCCTCGTGGAGCGCGGCGTGCGCTTCGTGACGATCTACCACGAGGGGTGGGACGGCCATTCCGACGTCGCCGGCAACGTGCGCACCAACACCGGCAAGACCGACCGGGCCAGCGCCGCCCTCGTCACCGACCTCGAGCGGCGCGGCCTGCTCGACAGCACGCTGGTCGTCTGGGGTGGCGAGTTCGGCCGCACGCCGATGGTCGAGGCGAGCGCCGTGCTGGGCCGGTCGCAGGGGCGCGACCACCACCCCAACGCGTTCACGATGTGGCTCGCCGGCGGGGGCATCCGCGGCGGCATCACCCATGGCGAAACCGACGAACTGGGGTTCCACGTCGTCCGCGACGAGGTCCACGTCCACGACCTCCAGGCGACGGTCCTCCACTGCCTGGGCCTCGACCACGAGCGGCTCACCTTCCGCCACCAGGGGCGTGACTTCCGCCTCACCGATGTGCACGGCCGCGTGGTGAGCGGTATCCTGGCCTGACCGAATGGCCCCGCGGGGGGGCCGCGGCAGCGGGTCACGCCGGGAGGGTGCCATGCGGATCGGAATGTGGATGGCCGTGGTCGCGGTCGGGCTCCTGGCCGGTCCGTCGTCGGCCCGGGGGGCCGATGCGTGGCTCGACCTCGCCGGCGGTGCGGGGCCGGGGCGCGGGAAACGCGTCGTGCTCGTCAGCGGTGACGAGGAGTACCGCAGCGAGGAGGCGCTGACGCAACTGGCGAAGATCCTCGCCACGCGCCACGGCTTCGACTGCCGCGTGGTCTACGCCATCGATCCAGCGACCGGCACGATCGACCCCGACCGGGGCGACAACATCCCCGGCCTCGACGCCCTCGCGCACGCCGACCTGATGGTCATCGCCACCCGCTTCCGCAATCTCCCCGACGAGCAGATGGCCTTCATCGACGCCTACCTCCGCGCCGGCAAGCCGGTGGTCGGGATGCGGACGGCGACCCACGCCTTCAACGTACCCGGCGACCGGGCCTACGCCCACTACGGCAACGGCTACAACGGTCCGAAACGCGACTGGGCCGACGGCTTCGGGCGGCTCGTCCTCGGGGAGAAGTGGATCTCGCACCACGGCCACCACGGCCGGGAGAGCACCCGTGGCGTCGTCGCCCCGGGTGGTGCCGCCCATCCGATCCTCCGCGGTATCGCCGACGGCGACGTGTGGGGGCCGACCGACGTGTACGGCGTCCGGCTGCCGCTCCCGGGCGACTCGCAGCCGCTGCTCCTCGGGCAGGTGCTCGCCGGCATGACCGCCGACGCGCTCCCCGTGGCCGGGGAGAAGAACGATCCGCTGATGCCGATCGCGTGGGTGAAAAGCTATGCGGTCGAGGGGGGCCCGCGCGGCCGGGTGTTCACCACCACGATGGGCTCCTCCACCGACCTCGCCGCCGCCGGCACCCGGCGCCTGCTCGTCAACGCCTGCTACTGGGCGGTGGGCCTCGAGGAGGCGATCGCCCCTTCCAGCGCCATCGACCTCGTCGGCACCTACGAGCCGACGGCGTTCGGTTTCAAGGGTGCGAAGAAGGGGCTCACCCCGGCCGACATGCGTTGATCCGCCCCGGCCGCGCTGCCGCGGCCCGCGATGTCCACCGGCGCCGGGCCCCGCGACTGGTGCCCCACCGCGACCGACCCCAGGGGAGACCGTGCCATGATCGTGACGGCGCCATCCGACCAGCTCACCGCCGCCGCGCGGTACCACGACTACCGCCGCGCCTCCAATCCGTTGGCCGGCGGACTGGTCGGCGAGATCCCGCTGGTGGAGTTTCCGGCCGAGCTGCATGCCACCGGGCCGACGCGGATCGTGCCCCTCGACAACGCCGCGATCCTCGCGTGCCCGGGCCCGGCCACGAGCCCGGGGCTGATGGCGTCGTTCCTCCGCATCTGCCCCGGCGACACGCTCGCCACCGACGCCAACGCCACCAGCCAACTGTTCTTCGTGATCCGCGGCACGGGCGAGTCGCGCCCGGCGACGGGGTCGGGGAGCGTGATCCCCTGGCAGGCGGGTGACCTGTTCACGGTGCCGGCCGACAGCCCGCTCGACCACACCGCCAGCGCCGACGCGGCCCTCTACCAGGTGCACGACGAACCCCTCCTCCGCTACCTCGGGGTCCGGGCGACCGAACGCCGCTTCGCCCCCACGCTCTATCCGCGGGCCGCGATCACCGCCGCCCTCGAGGCGATCGTCGCCGATCCATCGAGTGCCCGGGCCAATCGCCTCAGCGTGCTGCTCGGCCACGAGGCCTTCCCGCAGACGCTCACCGTGACCCACGTCATCTGGGCGATGTTCGGCCGCCTGCCTGTGGGCGCCCTCCAGGCCCCGCACCGCCACCAGTCGGTGGCCCTCGACCTGGTGGTCGACGCCCGGCCCGGCTGCTACACGCTGGTGGGCCGGAGCCTCGGGCCCGATGGCCGGATCCGCGACCCGCAGCGCGTCGACTGGCGGCCGGGATCGGCGTTCGTGACGCCGCCGGGGCTGTGGCACTCCCACCACAACGAATCGGGCCACCCGGCCCACATCCTCCCCATCCAGGATGCAGGCCTGCACACCTTCCTGCGGACGCTCAACATCCTCTTCAGCCGCACGACGTCCGGTGGCGGCTGCGAGGTGGTGGAAACGGCCGGCTGACCGGCGCGGTCCGCATCAGGGGATCACCGTCAGATTCCGAGCTCCGCCCGTGTGGAGTACACGGGCTCGGTTCATCAGGGGATCACCGTCAGATTCCGAGCTCCGCCCGTGTTGTACCGGGTGGTGACGGCGGGACCGAAGGCGGTCTTCACCACCGACGATCCGGTGCACACCCCCGTGGCGAAGACGCCCGTCCCCGCGAACGAGATCGTGTTCGCCTCGCCCGCCACCGCACCGCCGACGACCACGCCAGTCGCGGCCGAAATGAAGATCGCGGTCGGAGTTCCACTGATGCCGTTGCCCTGCACGAACGTGTTGGTGCTGACCCCGGCGATCGTGATCCCGGCGCTGGTCCGCGCGGCGCTGGTGATCGAGTTGCCCTGGCCGGCGCGGCCGAAGCGGAAGCCCTGGGCACCGTTGAGGTAGGCCGCCTGGGTGTTGCCGGAGAACACCGAGCTGACCACACTCGACCCGGTCAGCGTGCCGGCGGCATAGACGCCGTACAGGCTGTTCGACACCGTGATCGACGACACGGCGACGTTGGCTGCCCCCTGGAGGAGCACGCCGGAGTTGCCGAAGTTCTGCAGCGTCACGCCGGCCAGCGAACTGCCGCTGGCCGACGCCCCGAAGACGAATCCGCTGGCCGTGGAGCCGGCGGAGGCGCCGTTGAGGGTCAACTGACCGTTGCCCACGACCGCCAGCGGCACGGTCACCGTTGGCAGCGGCGAGGCGAGCGGCACCGTGCTCGGGCCGGTCACCGTGATCTGCGCCGGGGCCTTGAGCGAGTTGATGCTCGTCATGATCGAGCGGAGCGAGCCGGTGCCGCTGTCGGCGGAACTGGCCAGTGACCACTGGATCTTCTTGCCGGAGGCCACCGTCACGCCGCCCGGGGCGACGATCGTGCCGCCGTTGGCCACGGTGACGTTGCCGGTGACGCCGGCGAAGTTGATCGCCCCGGTGGTTTGGAGCTTCGCCGCGGGGTTGAGCACCGGTCCGATGAGGACGTTGCCGCCCGACCCGGTGGTCAGCGAAATCGGTCCCTGGTTCGTCACCTGGTTGATCGACAGGTTACCGTTGTTGACCACCGTGAGCGGGGCGCCCGCCGCGGTGAGATTGGCGGAAAGTTGCCCGATCTGGTTGCCCGGCTGGTTGAGGGTCACGCCACCGGCGGTGGTGGTCACGGCCAGGTTCGACACGGCCATCGGCTGGCCCTGGGTGACCGGTCCACCGGTCCGCAGGTTGAACGTGCCGGCCGCGACCGTGGAGAGGAACACGTCGTCCACGTCGGTGAACGAGGCCGTCCGGCCGGCGTTGGTGACCGCCAGCACGTCGACGTCGTTGGCGGCGCTTGTGAGGGTGATCGTGCCGGCGGTCGCCGTGATGGCGCACCCCGTGGCCTTGATCGCCCCCGACTGGGAGATGTCACCGCCGGTCCGGAGCGTGAAGAAGCCGCTGGTGACCGTGGAGATGTAGACGTCGTCCTTGTCGGTGAAGGCCACGTCCTTCGTGCCGGCGTTCACCTGGAGCACGTCGACGTCGTTGCCGGCGTTGGTCAGCGTGGTGGTGCCGGCGGTGTTGGTGATCACGGCGCCGGTGGCGGTGATCGGGCCCGACTGGGTGATGGCGCCGGCGGCCTGCAGGGTGAGGAAGCCGCTGCTGATGCCGGAGATCGACAGGGCGTTTTTGTCGGCCAGCGACACGGCGCTCGTGCCGGCGTTGATGTTGACCACCGCGAAGTCGTTGTTCGCGTTGGCGAGCGTCACCGGGCCCTTGGAGTTGACCACGAACCCGGTGGCCGTGATCGGACCGGTCTGGGTGAGCGGGCCGCCGCTGGTCAGCGACGTGAACCCGGCGGTGAGGCTCTTGATCGCCAGGTCGTCGACGTCGACGAGCGTCACGGCCCGGTTGCCGTTGGAGATCGACACGCTGTCGAAGTCGTTGGTGGCATTGGTGAGGCTGATCGCGCCGGCCGTCGTCGAGGCGGTGAGGGCCTTGGCGCTGATCGGGCCGGGGAGGGCGAGGTTGCCCTTGGTCTGGAGCGACAGGGTCGCTCCCGAGATCTCGGTAAGCGCCGTGCCGACGATCGTGCCGTTGGGGGCCGAGATCGTCGTCACGCCACCGAGCGCCGGGGCGTTGAGGGCCGACCCGGTGCCGGTGAAGGTCACGTCACCCACCAGGGCGGTGAGCGCGAGGTTCTTGGCGGCGCCGGTCGTCCCCAGCGGCCCGTCGATGACGACGTTGTCGGCCGTGATGGAGACGTTGCCGGTGGTGATGAAGTTGCCGAACGTGAACGTCTGCCCCGGCTTGCTCACCACGAGGTTGCCGTTGGCCGCGATGATGTCGGGCACCGCCGCCGGATCGAACGACGGGGGCACCGCCGTGTTGTAGGAGAGGATGAAGGCGTCGATCGTCGCCGGCGGGACGAGCGTGAACGTGCCCAGCGGCGCGTCGAGCCCGACCTGGTTGGGCGCGGTGAGGTCGCCGCCGACGGTGATGTTGCCCGTTTGTGACGTGAGGAGGATGTTGCCGTTGGTGCCGCCTGCAGTCACCGGCCCGGCGATGAAGTTACCGAGGTTGACGAACACCACGTCCTTGGCGGCCGAACCGGAGAAGGCCGTGACGTTGTTGCCGGTGTTGGGGAGGAGCACGCTGCCAGTGCTCGACGAGGCGTTCAGGCTCGAGCCGACGATCTTCGCCGTCTGCGTGACGTCGCCCGTGCCGGCGATGGTGATGGTCCCGCCGGTGATCCCCTCGATCGACAGCGTGCCGACGCTGTCGGAGATGGCGACCGAGCCCGACCCGTTGGTGGCGGTGAAGGAGTCGATCGAGTTGGGCTGCGTGTTGAGGAGGATCGGCGACACGCCGTCGCCGGTCACCGACAGGCTCGTGGCGTTGATGAACCCGGCCTGGGAGAGGGTCCCGGCCGCGGTGATCGACACCGGACCGCCGGCGATGAAGCCGATGGTCAGCGGACCGGCCGTGTCCTTCACCGCCACCGCGCCGGTGCCGTTGCTGGCGGTGAACACGCCGAGCTTGTTGGCCTGGGTGTCGAGGATGATCGGCGCCCCGGTGCCCGCGACGGTGAGCGAGCCGGCGTCGATGGCACCCGTCTGGCTCACCGCCCCGGCCACGGTCACGGCCAGCGACCCGACCGTCGAGGCGCCGAGGACGAGCGGCCCGTCGCTGTCACGGACGGAGACGCTGCCGCCGGGGTTGGTGACCGAGAGCGAATCGATCTTGTTGGTCGCGTTGTCGAGCGTCATCGGCGTGCCGCTGCCGGCGAGCTTGAGCGCCGTGGCGCTGATGAACCCCGACTGGGTGAGCGGACCGGCGGCGGTGAGCGACACCGCCCCGCCCTGGATGAAGCTCACCTCGAGCGCCCCCACGGTGTCCTTGATCGCCACGGCGCCGGTGCCGTTGCTCACCGCCACGCGGTCGATGGCGTTGGCCTGTGTGTCGAGGGTGATCGGCGACACGCCGTTGCCCGAGATGTTGAACTGACCGACGGTGATCGCCCCCGACTGCGTGACGGGACCGGCCGCCGCCACGGTGAACGTGTCGGCCTTGGTGGTGAGGATGTCGAGGCCGCCACTCGAGTCCTTCACCGAGACGGTGCCACCGGGGTTGATGGCCCCGAACGCCCCGAGGGCGTTGTCGAAGGTGTCGAGCGTGATCGGGCTGCCGTTACCGATCACCGACAGGCTGCCGGCGGTGAGCGGCGCCGACTGGATCACCGGCCCGGCGGCGGTGACCGTGGCCTTGGTGGCGTTGAGGCCGCCAAGGTCGAGGACGGCGTCGTTGGTGATGTAGACCTCGCCGGCGGCACTGGCGATGACGGTCTGCACGCTCAGGTCGAGGGGATCGTCGGCGGCACCGATCGAGCCCTTCGTCGAGGTGAGGACCGCCTTCTGGGCCACGATGTCGACGGCGGCGTCGTTGTCGGTGATCGACTGGGCGGCCGTGATCGTCACCAGCCCGGTGAGGGCGTTGGTCTGCACGCTGCCCACGAGGACGCCGGCCGACGTGCTGGCGAGGGTCACTTTGCCCGTGGCCGAGGTGGCCTGGACGTCGGTGGCCGAGATCGACCCGGTGGCGGTCACGTTGACGTTGCCGTTGACGGAGCTCACGGCGGTGAACGGGGCGGGCCCGGCCTTCTCGCCGAGGGTGATCCCGTCGGGCAGTTCGTTGATCGTGATGTCGGCGTTGGCCAGGGCCCCGAGGGTGCCCACGGCCGTGCGCAGGGAGATCGTGCCGTCCGCCTTGGCGTCGGCCCGCACCCGGGCCGTCGTCGCCGAGATGTTGGCCGCCTTGCCGGCCGGGTCGAGGGAGAGCACGTCACCGGTGCTCGTCAGCGTGACCACGCCCTTCGAAGCGGTGATGCTGTCGACGAGGATCGAGTTCTCCAGCGTCGTCCCCGACGGGCTGAGCGTGGTGAGGGTGACGTTGTTGAGGTTCGACTGCACCTTGCCGGCCGTCAGCGGCGACACGGCCGTGATGGCGACGTTGTTGGCCCCCACCACGTTCTGGAGCAGCAGCGGCAGGAGGCCGACGTTGTCGACGGTGATCGACGACGACGGCGCCGAGGCCGACAGCTTCGTGACGTCGGTGTCGAGATTGACCAAGCCGCTGGAGGAGGTGAGGCTCGCCGTGCCGGCGACCACCTCGGCCGCGGCGGAGCCGGGCACCGCCTCGGTGAGGTTGCCGACCGACGTCAGATTCGCCGTGCCGAGGCTCCCGGCATCGACGCGGTGAATCGCCACCGTGCCACCCGCGCTGACCGTGATGATGCCGTTGTTGGTGGACAGGCTCGTCGCCGGGGTGCCGATCGAGAGGTCGTCGGTCTCGGTGACGGTGATCGGGGCACCGCTCCCGGTGGCGATGCCCTGGATCGACGTGACTTTCGTCTTCACGTTGATGGCGTTGGCCGCCACCACCTGCAAGTCCTTGGTGGTGATCAGCCCGGCGGTGGCCGGCGAGGTGCGGGTGATCGAGCCGCTGGTGGCCTCGAGGGAGACGGCCGCCGGGGCGGTGACCGCGGCGTCGATGATCAGGTCGGTGCCCAGGGCCTGGAGGGTGACAGTCTCGGTGCGCGTGGTGTTGAAGTCGCCGGCGGTGACCGGTCCGGTGACGGTGAGCTTCTGGGCCTGCACGAGGACGTTGCCGTCCTTGGTGATCGCCCCCTCCAGGGTCAGGTCGCCGGAGGGGCGGAGGATATTCAGCGGCCCGGCGCCGGTGAGCTCGATCCGCGCGATCGCGAACTGGTCGAGGAGGGCGTCGAGCGGCTGCTCGAGCGCGGTCCACGAGAGCCGGCGGGCGTTGAGCTGGGCCACGTTGCCGACGATCGCCACGCCCGTGGCGGTGGTCCCGCCGCCGGCCGGCGGGGAGAAGATCACCTGCGGCGCGACGGCGTAGTTGGCTCCCGGATTGGTGATCGTGACGCCCGTCACGGAGCCGCCGTCGACGGCCGCCACACCCAGCGCCCCGGCGCCGAACGGCGTCAGCGTCACCGTCGGCGGGGTCGTCGAGGAGTAGCCCGACCCGTTGTCGGTGATGCGGATGCTCGACACGCCACCGCCGGTGAGGTTGGCGACGGCCGTCGCCCCCGCGCCCACCGGGTCGAGGAACACGTCGGTCGTGGACGGGGCGTAGCCGCTGCCGCCGCTGGTGATGGTGATCCCGGTGACCACCATCGAGGTGGTGACCGTCGCGGTGCCCTGCGTCGTCGTGCCGCCACCCGAGAGCGTGAGGATCGCCCCGGAGGAATAGCCACTGCCGGGGTTCGTGATCGTGATCCCGGCGAGGTAGCCCTCCGGCGAAATCGTGGCGATCGCCGTGGCTCCCGACCCGCCGCCGATCGGCGTGATCGTGACCGTCGGGGCCGAGGTGTAGCCGGAGCCGGCGTCGGTGAGCGTGACGCCGGTGATGCCCAGCGACGTGTTCGCCACGGCGGCAGCGCCGGTGCCCGAGCCGCTCCGATCGACGATCCGCACGGTCGGCCGGGCCACGTAGCCCTGGCCCGGCGTGGCGAGGTTGATGCTGGTGATCGCCCCGATGCCGTTGACCGCGATCGGGCTGGCCGTGGCACCGCCACCGGCGGCCACGGGGGTGAGGGTCACCGTGGTGGTGGCGGGGTTGTAGCTCTGACCGGGGTTGACCACGGTGATCGAGTTGACCACCTGGGAGACGACTGGGGCGATGCTCGCCGAGCCACCCGAGGGGGCCGACAGGAGGATCGTCGGGGTGGAGGCGTAGCCCGATCCCGGCTCGAGCGGTTGGTAGCCGACGAGGGTGTACTGGGCGTCGTTGAACGACACCACCGCCCCCGAGCCGCTGCCCCCCGACACGGCCGAGGGGCGCGTCGTGTAGCCGGAGCCGGCACGGAAGACCGACAGCGTGAGGGTGTTACCGAGCGAGGCGAAGGCGAAGCCCGTCTGGGTCGGCGTGTCGCCTGGCGCCGGGATAAAGCTGACGAAAGGTGCACTCGTGTAGCCGCTACCGCCATTGGTGAGGGTGACCGAGCGGATCTGGCCGGTGAACGGATCGATCGAGGCCACCGCGGTGGCCCCGCTGCCACCGCCACCAGTGAATTGGACCGTTGGCGCCCTGGTGTAGCCCTGCCCGCCGCTGAACAGCGAGATGGAGGCGACGAAGTCGGAGAATCCGATCGAATCGACCTTGAGGACACCGCCGGTGCCACCGGTGTGGTTGAGGCGGGAGTCGGAGGTGAACCCGGTGCCGGCGGCGTTGATCGTCACGCCGCTGATCACACCACCGGTCGACACGCTGCTCACCGCCAGCCGGAGGCCGGCGCCGCCCACCGCTTCGTCGGCCAGGTAGAGGACGTCGCCCGGGCTGTACTGGCGGCCGCCGTCGGCGATGCTCACGCCGGTCACGCCCCCGGAGCCATCCACGCTCGTCACCCGGATCTGTGCCCCGGTGCCGGCGATCACCGTGAGCAGGTCACCGGCGGCATAGTTGGCACCTCCCGTCACGACGCTGCTCACCGAGGCGGTGGTCAGGCCGAGGAGCGGCCGACCGGTGGCACCACTGCCGCCTCCGCCAAGGACGGTGGCCACCGTGCTGCCGGCATAGCCGGAGCCCCCGGCCGAGACGACGCCGGCGGTCACGCCCCCGGTGAGGTTGGCGACGGCCGTGGCACCGAAGCCGGAGCCGCTGGAATCGACGATCTGGACCGCCGGCGGGGCGGTGAACGAGGTGCCCTTCTGGGCGACGTTGATCGTGGTGATGGCGCCCGTGGCATCGACGCTCACGGTGCCGGTCTGGCCGCCGTCACCGGAGGAGATGACCACCGTCGGCGGCACCTGGTAGCCGGAGCCGGGGTTGGTGACCGAGAGGGCGGTGAGACCGCTGATCGTCGCCACCGCTTCGGCGCCGGAGCCGCCGCCGCCGACGAACGAGATCGTCGGTGGCGTCTTGTAGGCGATGCCGCCGTTGGAAATCGTCACGCCGACGACCGATCCACCCGAGAGCACCGCCGTGGCGATCGCGCCGCTGCCCCCCGTGCCGCCATTGGCGAACACCACGGCCGGGGCACTGACGTAGCCCGAGCCGCCATTGAGCACCTGCACGAACGTCACCTGGCCGTCACCCACCGTCGGCGTGACGACGGCCCCGCTCCCCGAGTCGAACGTCACCGCGGGGGGCGTGGTGTAGCCGGTTCCCGGATCGGTGATCGTCACGCCGGTGATCTTGCCCGGCGTGAGGACGCGGCCGAGCGGGGCGTTGAACAGGAGCTGGTCGGCGACGGTGAACGTCGCCCCCGGGCTCATCACGATGTTGCCCTTGCTCGCGGTGAGCTCGAAGTCCTGGGTGGGATTGGCCAGGTTGGCGTCGTTGACGAACACGTCGCCCACCGCCGAGATGTCGCCGTCGGCGGCGGAGAGCTTGATCGTGCCGTTCTTCGTCCGCAGGTCGTTGGCGATGAGGCCCGCGGCGGTCGTGGAGAGGAGGATCGAGCCGGTCCCGCCGGTGGCGACGTTGACGGCCGTGAGCAGCCCCTTGGCCGTCACGGTGATCGAACCGTCACCGGTGGTCTTCACGTCGGTGAGGGTGATGTCGTCGTCGTCGTTGAGGGTGATCGCGCTGGTCGCCTTGGCCGTCACCGTGTCGGCACGCGTGGCGGCGACGATCGTGCCGCCGGCGGTGAGGAGGAGGTTGGCCGCCTGGAGCCGGGCCTGGCTGGCGATGTCGGTGGCCGCATTCAGGGAGATCGTGTCGCCGTCGGCCTTGACCACGGCGGCGCTGGTCACCGTGATCGCCCCGTCGGAGCTGGTGACGTTGAGATTGCCCACACCGGTCACCCCCGCGGTGACGTTGCTGCCGATCGTCACGGAGCGGCCGGTGAGGGTGATGTCGCCCTTCTCGGTGGAGATCGGGCGGTTGATGTTGAGCACGTCGGCACCCAGCGACAGGCTGCCGACGGTGTCGAGGTTGGAATTGACGATCACCTGCCGCCCCGGCTGGGTCGCGGTGAGCGACATCGCGGCCTGGGTCGAGGGGAGGGCGTTGATCGTCAGATCGCCCTGCGTCTGCTGGACGAAGATGCCGATGTCGGCCTGGGGATTGGAGTCGCTGCCGGCGAAGATGTTGTGCTGGGCGAAGCCGGCCGTCTTGACGTTGATCGAGCCGCCGTCTGCACCCGCATTCAGCAGCGTGATGCTCCCCGCACCGCTGATCGACCCGGACGGGCCGGTGAGGATGTTGCGCGGGCTGACCGAGTTGATCTGCAGGTTGACGTTGCCGGCGTTTTGGATCGCGCCATCGATGAGGATGTCGCCACCGTCGCCGCCGTAGCCGTAGCTCCCGTAGTTGCCCGAACTGGGCGGGATGCCGCTGCCGAGGCGCACGTCGGTCGTACCGCTGACGCTCGCCCCGGGGAAGATGCGGAAGTTGCCGTCGGCGACCCGCGAGGTGAGCCCGCCGGTGATGGCGTTCTCGATCTGCACGAGGTTCGTGGCCCGGAAGTCGTTGGAATACCGCGGGTTGAGCGTGGCCTGGATGTAGACCTCGGAGGCCAGCAGGTTGTAGCCACCGCCGCCGCGGGGAAGGTCATAGGCCGGGGCAGCGGAGTTGTAGGTCTCCGCGGCGTTGCTCGTGATGAAGATCCGCGAGGTGCCGACCGCGCGGCTGAAGTCGACCTCCAGGGCCAGCGGCATCGAGTCGCCGACATGGAGGACGAAGGTGGGGTTGACCGTGCCCGGGGCGCAGGTGACGCGCACCTTGGAGAGGTAGAAGGTCTCGAGGGTGGTGCTGCGCGTGTTCCAGTTGGCGTCGACACTCCAGGAATTGACCAGCGACAGCGGTCCGACGACGTTGAACGCCGAGTTGGGATTGGGGTTGCCGGCAGGATTGGTCTGCGGGGGCACCGAGGTGCCCCAGTTGTAGCCCACCGGACTGCCGAAGTTGGCGGGCGACCCCGAGATCCCGGTGCCGACGTTGGTCAGCGCGCTGAACGACGTGTTGGAGTCGAATTGGAGCTGGCCGGCGATGGCCAGGTTCCGCATGTACATCGTCATCGTGTCGGTCGGATCGGCCGGATCGTCGAAGATCTCGAGGTTGTACTCGTAGGCCTGCGTCCGCGGGATCGTCGGCACGGCCGTGTGCGTGAACCCCTGGTACTGGAACGCCAGCAGGCGCCGGTCCTCGAGGAACTCGCCGGCGGCGAGGCGCTCGCGCGTGCGCCGCCGCTCGCGCAGTCGGCGGAAGACGGATGCCCGGTCGAGCCCCGATACCTGGTCGAGACCGGCTGCCTGGTCGAGACCACGACCATCGGTGGAATCCCGACGGAACGAGCGGCTGAAGATCCTGCCGAGCATCATGGCGCCACTTTCGTGCTAACGAAGAGAAGAACAACGATCACGACCACCGTCCGGAAGACGGCACCACGGCATCGAGTGCGACGGGTCGGGACGCACGCCGATCGGGAACAGTGCCCACGACCGGCGGGCGAATCAACAGGAAATCGGACCGGAAGCTGTCAGGCTGGGGGGCGGCAAACGGAAAACGGCAACGTCGCCCGGGCGGAATCCGCCGGACGGCCGCCGCAGCGCAGCGAGTCGACTCGGGGTGACTGCCGTGCGACGGCGCCGTCACCGATGCGAGCGGTTGTGGCATCTTCAGAATCGGACCGAGGCCCCCGGTTCCAGTAGAACGGTTGCCATCAGGAAAAGTTCGCTCACCCCTGCAAGTTTTCTATAGGGGAGCCGCGCAGGTGACGCAAGCTGTGGGCTCGGGGGT
>RFRL01000008.1 GCA_009924545.1 Planctomycetia bacterium
GGTCCGGCTGCGGCAGTCGCGCGCCACCGGCGCCCTGGAGCCGACGCGGCCCCAGCCCCGGATGTTCATCCCCCAGGGCTACGAGCCGGGCTACGCCTATCCGCTGCTGGTGTGGCTGCCCGGTACGCGCCGCTTCGACCTCGGCCGCGCGATGCCCCGGTTGAGCACCCGCAACTACCTCGCCGTGGAACCGGCGCGCCCCGCCACCGGCGGCAGCGGGATCGAAGACGCCGTGTGGGAGGCCATCGACACCGCCGGCAACCGGGCCAACGTCCACCCGGACCGGGTGTTCCTCGTCGGTCGGGGCAGCGGCGGCACCGACGCCTTCCGGATCGCCTGCCGCCATGCCGACCGATTCGCCGGCATGGTGTCGCTCGGAGGTGCCTTCCCGCACACCGAGGCCCTCTTCGCCCGCCTCGCGGCGGTGCGCCGCCTCCCGGTGCTCCTCTGCTGCCGTCGCGACGCCAAGGCCGACGTGGTGGTGACGACGGCGATGACCCTGCGGCTGTTCCACGCCGCCGGGGCCCACCTGTCGATGCGCATCTACCAGGAACCGCACGATCTGGCGGTGCCGATCCTCCGCGACGTGAACCGTTGGCTGATGGACGAGGTGTGCGGCGGCGTGCCGGTGGCCACGCCAGTGTGCCCCGCCTGAGCCCGCCACCCTTGCCGGCCGTACCCCTGCGGAACCCACCGATGCACGCCCCCGATGCCCGACTCGCCGAGACGATGATCCTGCCGCTGCGAGCGGGCGCCGATCCGGCTCGTCCCACCTGGATCTCCGCCCGGCGCGTCGTCGATGCAGCCGTCTCCGGAGCGGGCACCGCGGTCACCGTCGACGTGCCCGACGGACATGTCATTCACGCCGACCCGGGCCTCCTTGGCGCGATGCTCGCCGACCTCGTGGCCCGGGCCTGCCGGGCCACCGGCGCCGCGCTGGGCGTGGGGCGCCGCGAAGTGGTCGTGACGAGCGTGCTCCTCCCCGATGCGATCGAGTTGGAGGTCGCCGACTCCGGCCCGGTGCCCTCGGCCACCGATCACGTGTGGCTCGAGCAGCAGGCCCACGCGGCACGGCGGCTCGGCGGCACGCTCGACGTGCGCCCGTGCCCCGAGGGGGGGACGGCGGTGACGCTCCGCTTCCCCCGGCGGCTCACCGCACGTCGCGCGGCCTGATTTCCCCGTCCCTCCGCACAGCCCCCGCGCCGCACAGTGTCGTCCCGGTGCCGTGTCCCCTTCGTCGCGTGCGAGCCGCCCCGCCATGGACCAGGAAACCCGGAACGTGCCCCAAAGTCGGACCCCCGGCTCGAGTCCGTGGCAGGCGATGGCCCTGGGCGTGCTGGCACTGATCCTCGGCTGGGCGGTGTGGACGCTCCGCGATCGGCCCGCCAGCGAGGAGATGGAACTGCTCCCCGGGTCGGTGCTCCCCCAGTCGGAGCTGGCGATCATGGAAGCGGCCTTCGATCGCGCGCAGCTCACCGATCATCGCACCGAAGGGGGCCGGGTCTACGTGCCGCGGGCGCGCCACAGCGCCTACATGCGGGCCCTGGTCGATTCGGAGGCGTTGCCCCGCGAGTTCGGTGCCAGCCTGCGGCGTGCCCTGGCGAACAACGGCCCGTGGACGAGCACCGCGCTGCGCGCCGATTCGTTGCGGGTGGCCATCCAGGACGAGCTCTCCCTGGTCCTCTGCTCGATGCCGGGCATCGAGCGCGCCGCGGTGCTGTACGACGACGCGCCCCGGCCCGGCCTCGCCGGTGGACATGAACGGACGGCGAGCGTCAGTATCCGCACGCAGCCCGACACGGAACTCGATCCGGGGCGTGTCCAGGCCATCCGCGTGCTGGTGGCCTCCGCCATCGCCGGTCTGCCGGTGGAGCGGGTCGCTGTCACCGACCTGCGCAGCGGCCGCGTGTTCGCCGGACCCGTCGAGGCGACCGAAGGCACGACCGACCCGACGCGTGTCGCGCGGAGCGTGATGGAGCGGGCCACGGCGGCGAAGATCCGCCAGTCGCTGGGCTTCATTCGCGGGGTGATGGTCGACGTGACCCTCGGCGCGGCGTCCCCACCGGGTACCGCCCAGGCTGTCGACGCCGCCGCCAGCCCCGCCGGTGTCAACGCGCCCGCCGCGGTCAGTGGCCCCGGGGCGGTCAGCCCCACGGCCGCGGCTCCCTCCGCCACGCGGTCAGGGGAATCGCTCCACGTGCTGATCGCCGTTCCCGACACCTATTTCGCTTCGGTCGTGTCCGCCGCCCGCGGTCGCCATCAGCGGCGCGGCGCGGCAGGTGGCCCGTGGACCGAGGAGGATGCCGAGCGGGCCGAGGTGGCGGAGTTGGAGCGACTCACCACCCTCGTGGCCACCATGCTGCCGGACGTCGCCGACCCTTCACGGACCCGGATCGTCGTCGCCCCGTTCACCACCGGGATGGCCGGTGCCGGTCGCGAGCCGGCCGCGGAGGGAGCCGAACCGCTCCTCGGGCCGCTGCTGGACTGGATCGGCGGCTCCTCCACCGATACCGCGACCGGGACGGCGCTCCGCCGCGGGGTGCTGCTGGCGACGTTTGCGGCCGTGGCGCTGGGGCTCGCCGCCGTCCTGTGGCGGGCCGGGGGTGCGAGCGGCCGTGGCAAACAGCCCGGCTCCGCGCGCGGTGAGCAACCGCCCCCGGCCACCGACCCCGACCACGCGATCGCACTTCCCACCGCGGGACCACCGCAGCGGTGGCGGGAGGCGGCCTGATGGGCGAATGGCTGCGGACACGCCGGGGCGGACTGCTGGTGATGCTGCTCCTGGCCCTGATCACGAGCCCCGCCGGCCTCCGCGCCGACGACGATCGGGACGACGACCCCACCGCCGTCCCGCCGGGACGCCTCGCCGATCCCGCGCCGTTCGACCTGGAGCGTCATCCGATCCGCGACATCGGTCGGGCGGAGCGGGTCGGCCCGACCCCGTGGGGATGGCAAGTGGCGGCGTTCCTCGCCGCGCTCTCGGCCGCCGTGGCGATCCTCCGCGGCATCGGCGCGCGCCGCGAGGCGTCCCCGTCGGGCGAGGCCGTGCATCTTCTCGGCTCCCTTCCGCTCGGCGGGCAGCATGGCCTGCGCGTCGTCCGGTTCGGCCGCCGGACGCTGCTCATCGGCATCTCGCCGGGGGGCTGCCACCTGCTGGCAGAAACAGACGAACCGCCCGAGGGCATCCGCCCGGAGCCCGCCGCCGGCAGCACCGCTCCCCGTGTCCCGGAACCACCGCCGGCCGTGACGCCCGCACCACTCGCGGTCGATGCCGGTGCCGGCACTCTCTGCGTCTCCCCCGCGTCACGGGGTGCCGCATGACCAACCCCGTCCGCTGCCGGGTGCCGGTGGCCCTCGTGGTCGCGGCAGCCCTCTGTTTGACCGCGGCCGGCGTCGGCACGGCATGGGCCGAGGGCCTGCCGCCGGGCACCGGTGGCAGCGTCCCCACCGTGATCGGCGCCACCCCGGGGGATGGGGACACGGGCTCCGTTCCCACCGCGGTAGAGTCAACGGTCGTCGCCGCCGCCCTCCGCCTCCTCGGCGGTCGCTCGCTCGACGCCTCGCTGTCGGCCGCGGTGCTGTTTGGCGTGGTGAGCCTGGCGCCGGCCTTGCTCCTGATGACCACATCGTTCGTGCGGATCTCCGTGGTGCTGACGCTGTTGCGCCAGGGTCTCGGCACGCCGCAGCTTCCCTCGAACCAGATCGTCACGAGCCTGGCGCTGTTCCTCTCCGCCCTGGTGATCTGGCCGGTGTGGACGGCCGCCTGGCGGGAGGGTGTCGAACCGTACCAGGCCGGGAAGATGGAACTGGCCACGGCGGTGGACCGCGGCAGCCTGCCGGTGCGCCGCTGGATGGCGACACAGATCGAGGAGGCCGGCAACCGCGACACGATGCTCTTGTTCCTGGAGCGGCATCCGGCCCGACCGACGGGGATCCGCAGCTACGACGACGTCCCGCTGGAGAGCCTCCTGCCCGCCTTCCTCGTCAGCGAACTGGACGTCGCCTTCCGCATCGGCTTCCGGCTCCTGTTGCCGTTCCTCGTCATCGATCTGCTGGTGGCCACGCTCGTCTTGTCCACGGGGCTGGTGACCCTGCCCCCGGCGGTGGTCGCCCTGCCGCTGAAGCTCATGGTGTTCGTCATGGCCGATGGCTGGACGCTCGTCGTGCAGGCCCTGCTCGACGGCCTACGGGCTTCCGGCTGACCCCCGGAACGGAGGAACGATGGCCGAACTGTGCGATCTCGTCCGGCAAGCCGTGTGGACCGTGATGCTCGTCGCGGCACCGATGCTCGTGGTGGGTGTCCTGGTCGCGGCGGTGGTCGGACTGATCCAGGCTGCGACCGGGATCCACGATCCGGTGCTGGCCCTCATCCCCCGGCTGGCGGCAATGGCGGCGGTGCTGGTGATCACGCTTCCCTGGATGGCGGAACGGCTGGTGGACCTGTTCGTTCACGCTGCGGTGCCCCCCTCCTGACCCGTGCACCCGTGATGCACCCCCGCTCGTTACCATGCCCGTGCCACCGCTCCCCGCCGACGCCCTCGTGCTCGCCTGCCTGGCGGGTGGTGCCGCGGTGCGGATCGGCGCCGCCACCCTGGCCCTCGCCCGGGGCACCCTGCCCGACCTACCGCTCCGAGTGACCTTCGGCAGCGCCGCGGCCCTCGCGGTCGCCGCCGTGCCGACGCTCACCGGCGTCCCGAACGTGGCCCGGCTCCCTGCCGGAACGGCCACGGGGAACTGGCTGTACCTACCGCTGGTACTCGGGGGCGAGGCGGTGTGTGGGTGGGCCCTGGGTATGGTGGCCGTCGCGGCGATCGGGATCGGCGGGTGGAGCGGCAGCCTCCTCGCGGGTGCCACGAGCCTCGGGTGGGACGACGACCTTCCGGCGGGCGATCCGCAGTCCGCCGGCATGGCGCGCCTCTGTTGGTGGATGGGTGCCGCGGCATTCCTCGCCACGGGAGGGACGGGCTTCCTCGTGGCCGCGCTGTTGGGGAGCCTGACGCGGCTCCCGGTGGGGGCGGTTGCCGGTGGTGCGACGGCACCGTGGTCGACGGTCGCGATCGATCTCGCCATCCGCCTCCCGGGGGCGGTACTCGAACTGGCGGCGGGCCTCGCCCTGCCGGCGCTGGTCGCCGTGATCGCCTTCCACCTGACGATGGCGATCTGCCTGCGCACGATCCGCTTCATCCCCGGCCCCGGTCTGATTCCGGGACTGGTGGCGGCGATGGTGCTGGCCAGCCTGATGCTCACCGCACCGGCATGGAGCAGCCGGTCAGCCACCGCCGCCGCCACCGTCCTGGGGCTGGTCGATGGCGGTTCCCCGGCCGACTGACACCCGCTCCACGACGCAACCATGGCCGACGGTACCGCCGAACGCCGCTTGCCCCCCACACCCCGGCGCCGCGAGGCAGCCCGGCGCGCGGGGCTCCTGCCCACCGCCGCGTGGCCGGCCTGGGGAGCGTCGTCCCTGGTCACGATCCTGCTGCTGCCCGGGTGGCTCGAAGCCACCGGCCGCGCGGGCGCGGGTTTCCTCCAGGATGCCCTCCCGGCCGCCGTACACGCGGCGCAGGCCGGACGCGGTGGCGACACGGGCGCTCCGTGGGGCGCTGCCGCGATGGTGGTGTGGCCCACCGTGTCGCTCGTCGTCGCGGCGATCGCTGCGGCCCTGGCGGTCCGGGTGGCCTGCGACGGCCTCCACTGGCAACCGGGCCGCGCCGCCTTCGATCTCCGCCGTCTCGACCCGGGGGCGGGCCTGACACGGATCTTCTCCGCCGCCACCCTGACCACGATCCTCGGGGGTGCCCTCGGCCTCGCCGTCGCGACCGCCGTCGTGGCGTGGGCGGGGCGCGGCCTGCTCACCCTCTGGGACACGGGGGCCCTGGCCACTCCTCAGGGGAGTCTCGAAGTGGGGCGCGGGATCCTGGTGCCGGTGGCCATCGTGGCCGCCGGCGTCGCCCTTGCCGACTGGGCCCTGGCCCGCCGCCGGTTGGAACGGCGGCTGCGGATGACGCCGGAGGAGTTCGCCGCGGAGCAGCGGGCCCTCGAGGCGGGTCCGCGCGTGCGGTTCGACCAGCCCCGTCAGCGCGGCGCGCCGGCACGGGGGCGGGCGGCGGTGCCGCCGGAGGAGACCACGCCCGGCGTTCAGACCGGGGGCGCGCGGTAGCCGTAGCGTTCGATGAAGCCCCCCCAGCGCCGTCCGATCTCGGCCACGACGCGCGGGTCGTGCTGGTAGGTGTTGGTGCGGTAGTCGCGCATCGAGCGGGCCTCGGCCTCGAGCGCCGGCCGCAGCGCGGAAAAGTCGCCGAGCTCGAGACGCTCATAGACCCGTGCCAGACTCCCCACCGGATCGGCTACCAGGTCCTCGTAGCGCAGCTCGTGCAGCGACCCCGGCGGCAGACCGGTCCGGTCGCGCTCGAAGGCCCGGTACATCTCTTCGAAGGCGGCGAACACGTATTCCTCGATGTGGGACCCGGGATCGACCTGCAGGCCCTGCGTGTGGTGCAACGATCGCCACAGCCGCACCGTGGAGGGGAAGACCACGAACGGATCCCGGACCACGTGGATGAAACGGGCCCCCGGGAACATCTCCGCGAGGAGCGCCATCCGCGCCGTGTGGGGCGGGCTCTTGAGCACCGGCCGCCGGGCATCCCGCAACGCGAGGGCGGCGAGGAACCAGCGCATCAGCCGTTGCCAGCGTTGCCGTTCGGCTGGCGCCAGCTTCGTCAGATCGAGCGCCTCGGGCCAGGGCGGGCTGGTCACCGGAAAGGCCATCCGCCGGTAGGGCGACGGGGCCCCGAGATTGGCGAGGGCAAACTCGTCCTCCTGGGGCCGGTCGGGCCCGGCCACCACGTCGTCCATCGGCCGCTTTGCGGGCATCAGCCAGCCGACGGCCGGCGCCAAAAAACCCTCGGTGAGGAGGAAGTGCGCCGGGGCGATGCACTGGAACGTGTTCGGACAGCAGAACCGGTCGTCGAGCATCATCAATTCGTGGAGGAGCGTCGTCCCGCTCCGCCAGTGCCCGATGATGAACACCGGCGGCGGCGTCGGCGCCGCCCGGCGCAGGCGCCGGCCCTGGGTCAGGGTGGTGAGCGCCCCGGCCGCGGAGTTGAACACCGTCGCCAGGCTCACCGTCGCCAGCAGCCCCCACCGGCTGGGTGAGCAGCGGCAGCGGTGTTCGGCCACCAGCCGCGCCCAGACCGAGATGGGCATGCCGTGCCAGAAGCGCGGGGTCCACACCGGGTACGGATGGAACGGCTTCTCGCCCGCCGCCGGGTGGCTGGCCGACGCCGTGACGGGGATGGCCTTCGTCCGCTGCTGGTCCGCCATCGGTCGTCCTCGCGCCCTGCCACCGCCGGGTCCCATCCGCAGGCCGATCGTACCAGGGGCCCCGTCGCAGCCGCCCCTCACCGAGCCAGGGCGCCGGTGCCCGTGGCGACGCGTTCCGTGCGTGCCGCACCGTCGCCCGACTGCAACACTGCCACCAAGTCCGCCGTCGACGGCCGCCCCACGGTGTGCCGCCCCGCGTGGCCGTCGGCAGCGACCACGACGAGGGTGGGAAAAACGGTGACCGCGTACCGCCGGCAGATGTCCGGCTCGCGGTCGGCATCGATCGCCACGCAGACATACCGCCGCGACAGTTCGACGACGCGCGGGTCGCGGAGCGTGCGTTGGAGGAGCATGCCGGAGTGCCGGCACCACCCCGCCTTGAAGACCAGGATCATCGGCCGCCCCTCGGCGCGGGCACGGCGCACGCCTGCCGCGAATCCCTCCACGAATTCCACCGTGGCGCCGCCGCGCGGCTCCGCCGGGCCGGCCACCACCGGCTGGCGGCCACCGCCCCCCCGTTCGAGGAGGCGGGCCAATCCGGCGTCGTGGCGTGCCCCGCGCGGCTCGGCCGCCGCCTCGTCCCGGACGTCGCAGCCGAAGACCAGCAGACCGACCGCGGCCGCGACCAGGGGCGGGATCGCCCGGGCACAGCGGTGGCGGCGGGACGGCGATATGGCGGCGGGATGGCGCGGCATGAGACGGGGTTGGTACGGGCGCGGCAGCTCCGCGGGCAAGGGCAGAGCAGGCGCACCACGACCGACAAGCTGGGTGGCCTGCGCGGGTTCGGCAGCGATTGCCGTCGTGCGCCGCAACCGCTACCCTCCGACCACCGTGATCCCCAAGCCACTTCCCGTCGTGTCACTCATAGCGGGTGCCCTCCTGGGCCCCGGCACGCTCAGCGGTTGCCGACTCCTGCCCCGCACGACGCCGGCACCGGCCGAGTTGGCCCAGGCCAGGCGGCTGGCCAACGAAGGGCTGGCGGCCGCCGATCGCAACGAGTTGGAGCAGGCCGAACGGCTGCTCGACAGCGCGGTCCGCAGTTGCCCGGCCGATGTCGAGGCCCGCCAGCACTACGCCGAGGTGCTGTGGGAACGCGGGGAACGCCTGGCCGCCATCGACCAGATCGCCACGGCGGTGCGCCACAGCCCCGGCGACGCCGAGCTGTGCATCGTCGCCGCGGGGATGTACGTCGAGATCGGACTCCTCGACGACGCCCGGCGCCTCGCGGACGAAGCCACCCGGCTGGCCCCCGGTTCGGCGGCGGCGTGGCACGTGCACGGTCAGGTCGCGCTGGCCCGCGGTCAGGACCGCGAGGCGCTGGCCGACTACCACCGCGGACTCGCCCTCGATCCGGATGACCGGGGCCTGCTCCTCGACACCGCCACCGTCTACCGGCGGCTGGGACGCCCCCAACGCGTCCTCGCCACGCTGGCGATCCTCGGCGAGACCTACGGAGCCGACAAGGTGCCGGCCGACGTGCTGGTGTTGGAAGGCATGGCCCAGGAATCCCTGGGGCGGACCGGTGACGCGATCGCCAGCTACCGCCGCGCCGTGGAGACGGGCGGGGCGCCGCAGGCGGCGGAACGGCTCGCGGCCCTCACCGCGCCGGCGCCCGCCGTCGTCGCTGCTTCACCCCCCCCGGGGGAAGCCCGCCGCTGAACGGCGATGCCCGGCCGGAAAGTGCCGAAGGCAGGCCTGCCGCAGCCGTCAGTCGGAAGCCGTGGTCCGCCCGGTGAGCAGGTCGAAGGCACCGATGGCCGGCACCAGCAGGGCAGTCGTGGCGAAGCCGTAGGCGACCACGACCACGAGCAACACCTGGAGGCTGTTACCCTGCAGGAAACCGGTGATGGCCACGAAGGTCAGGGCCGGCAGGAGGGCCGAAGCCCAGGCGATGGCCGGGGAGGGGTTGCGGGCCGAGAGGGCCGCGTAGAGCCCCACCGCCCCGCCGACGATCACCGCCAGGAAGGGGGCCAATTGCAGCTCGAAGCTCGATCCGAACGCCACCATGATCCGCATCGCCGTGGCGACGCCGATGAACAGGAAGGCGACGGTGCCGAGGGCCACCGCGATCGCCTGCCGTGACGCGGTGTACGAGAGCCCGACATGGAACCCGAGCACCGCGGCGAAGAACAACAGGGCCGCCATGCCCACCGCCAGGTAGATGCCGTTCTCCAGCGTGGTGATCCCGGTGGCCACCAGCACCACGCACAGGAGCAGGGGCAGGAGCACGATTTCGCGGGCCACGACGAGCACGCCGAGCAGTTTGCCCCACACGAACTCCCCCGGCTCCAGGTCGCTCACCAGGAGCAGGTCGAGCGCCCCGCGATCGCGCTCCGTGGTGATGCTCGTGACCGCCAGGGCGGCCACCGCGACGAGGCTCGCCAGCGCCATCGGCACCACCGCCAGCGCCACGGCCAGGCGGTCGGGCCGGGCGGCCGTCGCCTCACGGACGATGCCCGCCACCGCCACGGCGAACAGGGCCAGCCACGCCAGCCGGACGAGGATGATCATCCGGCCGTAGGCCCGGGTGCAGGTCTCACGCCACAGGATCGGATTGCTCCACACCTTCCGCGCCGGCCGGAAGGCAGCGTCGGCCTGCTCCGCGGTCACCGGCCGCCGGACCTCGCGGGCGACGTTCCAGCGGCGCAGGCACGCCACCGCCACCGCATTGGACCCCACGATGACCGCGGCACAGACGCCGAGGAACGGCAGCAGGGTGTGCCCCGCGTCCGGCGCCAGAGCGGCGAACACGGCCCGCGCCGGCGACACCGCCGCGCCCGCCAGCGGCCCCCGTGCGGCAGCCAGCATCTCGCCACCCCCGACCCAGCTCGCCAGGAGGAACAGCGTGATGGCGAGCGTCTGGAAGGTGGTGTCCTTCCAGAAGGCGACCGTGGTGGCGATGCTCGCCGCCGCGAGGGCCGCGGCCACCGTGACGACGAACAGCCGCGCCAGCTGGGGAATGGTCACCCCCCCGAACAGCGCCGCGATGGCGAACATCGGCACCGCCGCAACGAGGAGGAGGAGGACACGGACCAGACTGCCGGAGAGCTTGCCGAGAACCAATTCCCGCTCGGTGAGCCGGCTGACGAGGAGCAATTCCAGCGTGCGCCGGTCCTTCTCGGCACTCACGGCGACCGCCCCGGCCAGCGCGGCAGCGAGCACCGCCAGCGACAATTGCAGCGGAGCGAGGATCCGCAGGAGCGTGGCACCGAAGCGCGCGGTGTCGCCAGCGGTCGTCACCGACTGCGTGCCGGTGACCACCAGCCAGCAGGTGGCGATGATCGCGAGCAAGGCTCCACAGTACACGGCCCGGGCCACGAACCAGCCCCGGGCCCGCGGGGCACAGGAAACCTCGCGTTCGAACACCGCACCCAGGAACATGCACGCCCTCCCGCTCGACCACCGCCCCGTGCCGGAGCGCCCGGAAGCTAACACATTTCGCCGTCCGGAGCCCGGCGAACGGCCGTGCCCAACCCGCTTTCCGGGCCCGCCGGCGGAGGCTTGAGGCCCGGCGACGAACGTGTATCGTGGGGAGTCCGCCCCGTTGCGAACCCGAGGATTTTCCCGTAGGAGCCGACACCATGATCCGCCATCGACACCCGCTCGCCTCCGGCCGGCTCGCCTCCGGACAGGCGGTCGGCACGCTGGCCGCCGCCCTCTGCCTGGTTGCCGCCCTCGGGGTGGTGCAACCGGCCCGGGCCCAGACTGCACCGACGGCGCAGATGCTGATCGGCAAGGCGGTGTCGGACGACGATCAAGCGGGGGAGGTGACCAACGCCATCAACCGCTTCCTCGCCAGTGACATCGATGGCGCCAGTGCGATCCTTGAACGGGTGAAGTCGAACAACGCCAAGCTGCCTCCCCCCGGCGTGATGATGTCGATGCTGTGGATGAACGTGAACCGCGTCGCCGAGGCCCGCAGCGCGCTCGAGGAAACCGTCAACAAGTTTCCCGCCGACCCCGAACCCTTCCTGATGCTCGGCGATCTCGCCTTCCAGGACCGCCGGATCACCGAGTCGAGCCTCCTGTTCAACAAGGCTGCCGACCTCACCAAGTCGTTCATGGAGAACCCCAAGCGGAAACGCGACTTCGAGATCCGCAGCAACGCCGGCCTGGCCGCCGTGGCCGAGGCCCGTCGTCAGTGGGACGTGGCCCGCAAGCACATCGAGGCCTGGATGGCCCTCGATCCCGACAACGCCAGCGCCCGGCAGCGTTTGGGGATCGTGCTCTTCCAACTCGGCGAGGAGGAGAAGGCCCTGGAGCAGTTCCGCGAGTCGAAGAAGCTCGACCCCAAGTCGCTGCAGCCGGAATTGTGGATGGCCCGCCTGTACAGCGATGCGAAGAAACGCGACGTGGCCCGGAAGCAGATCGAGGCGGCGGTCAAGGCCGCCCCCAAGGACGTGGGTGTGCTCCTCGGCGCCGCCGAATGGTTCCTCGCCCAGAACGACCTCGAGGCCGCCAAGGCCAACGCCGATGCCGCGCTCGCGGTGGACGAGAAGAACCTGGGGGCGAAGCTCATCCGCGGCACCGTGGCCCGTGTGTCGCGTGACTACCGGGCCGCCGAGAAGTATCTCAACGACGCCCACGTGCAGTCGCCGGGCAACTTCCCCGCCTCCAACTCACTGGCCCTCGTACTCGTCGAATCGGAGGAGAAAGAAGGGCGGCAGCGGGCCGTGGAGATGGCCGAGGCCAACGTCGCGATGTACCGCGACAACAGCACGGTCGGGCCCAACGCCCTGACGACCCTGGCGTGGATCTACTATCGCTTGGGGCGCCGGGAGGATGCCGAGAAACTCTTCGCCCGCGTCACCCAGAGCAACACCCTGCCCACCGACGGTGCCTACTACCTGGCCCGCGTCCTGGCCGATCGCGGTGACGCCGACAAGGCACGCTCGATCCTCGAGCAAGTCCTGGCGGGTGAACCGTTCTTCGCCACCCGCGCCGACGCCGTCGATCTGCTGGAGAAGCTCAAGTCGACCCCGCCGAAGAAGTGACCACCCGGAGCGGCCCGTGACGCAGCGGCGTGCGCGCCGAGACATCGGCTTCGCCATCACGCCGGCCCGGCACGACTGCCGCGGTGGCTACCGTCCGGTGGCGGCCGGTGCGATCGCGGTGGTAGCGGAACCGGGTGTCCACGGCGGTGCGGGAGCGGCCGTCGGAGCTGACACGCGCACGCGCCCGCCGGCCGGGGGCTGGCCAGGGACCCCGGCGGTGACCGGGGCCCCCGGGGCGCGTGCCGACCGGGCGATCTGTCCGCGCGTCGCGGGCACACGCCAGCCGCGGCGGGCACGGAGCCGATCGCTCCGCAGCGGAATCCCCGGGTAGGCCTCGATCGGCACTTCGAGGCTGGGCAGCCCGATGCGACTCCCGTCACCGAAGAAGGTGAACATCTCGATCGCCGGAACGGGCGTGCACGCCAGGCCGCACACCACGGCGACGAGGCTGGTCGCCACCCTGACCAGGACGCGCGATCGATTCGTGGGGACGGACATGACGATCACTCCGGAGGCCGACGGTGGGCGGCGGAAGACCCGGGAAACGCGGTGTCACCACCGGGAATCCGCTCGCCAGGGAGATCGGCTCCGGTCCCACCACAGGTCCGCCGTGAATCGCCCGGCCCGCGCCGCCGTCACCACCGCTCCAGCCAGCGCCTCGATGGGGTAGCCTGGAAGGATGGACTGGGCGGCGGTCATCGACATGGTGGCGGGGTTCGTCGTGGCGCTGGCCGCGGCCGTGGGTATCCATCGGGTGCGGGGCACCACGGCGGTGCCCGCGGCATGGTGGGCCGTGGCTGCCGGAGTGGCGCTGGCCGCGGACGGCTGGGCCACCGTGCCGGAGGATGGTGCCGAGGCGGCCCTGACCTGCCGCCGCCTGGGCGTGGTGGCGATCGGTCTGTGCCCCGGGATGTCATTGCTGGGCGCCAAACGCCCACAGCACGGGGTCTGGCAGGCGATCGTGGCATCCCTCGCCGTCGTGATCCTCTTGCCTGCAGCCAGCGCCGTGCTGATCCGCCCCGGATCCCCCCCCGACGTCCACCTGGTGACGCGGTGCCTGGTGGGGGCGCTGTTGCTGTTGGGTTGGCTCAATCACGCCGCGACGCACCGGGCGATCCCGGTGGCGGGCCTGGTGATCGGCCAAATGCTCCTGGCCCGCACGTTCCTGCCGGGCGGGGCCGGCGTCGTGATCAGGGGCGATGCCCTCGACATGGTCGCCGCGGTGCTCCTCGCCAGCGCCGCGGCGGCGGCAGCCGCCTGGCCCGGCTCCCCGCGCCGGAAGGCGGGGGGTGCGCGGGAGCGCTCCGCCGCGTCGTCGTTCGCCACGCTGGTGGCGCCGGCCTGGGAGGCCTTCCGCGAGACCTTCGGGGCCGCCTGGACCCTCCGCGTGGCGGAGCGCTTCGATGCCGCGGCCCGGGAACATGGCTGGCCCTGCCACCTCGGATGGCGCGGCTGCGAGGCGGGGCAGGGAGGCCCTCCGGATTGGCCGCGGGACGCGCGGCGGACCTTCGTGGCGCTGCTGCGGAGGTTCGTGACCACCGCCTGGCTGGAGCGGCACGGCCTGCCGCCGCGCGGGGCGCCCAGCACGGCCGACGCGGGTCCACACGGGACCCCCGACTGATCGGTCGGTGAAAGCGCCGGAGCCGATGGCTCCGCTGGAGGGCCGCCGGTAGACTCCGGCACGTGGAGGGGTTCCCATCGTGGGTCTGACGCCACACGTTCCGGTGCCAGGACCCGTCCCCACCCACCGCAGCCCATCCCATCAACCCCGTCGGAGCTTCCATGTCCGAAGAACCCCGCGTCGCCCCCCAGGCCCGTCCCGCCGGCGAGCCGATGCCCGTGCCGGTGGACGAATCCCACATCCTTGCGACCTATGCCAACTTCTGCCGAGTGACCGGCACGCCCGAGGAATTGATCGTCGACTTCGGTCTCAACAAGCAGGTGGCCGGCACGACGCCGGAGACGATCCAGTTGACCCAGCGGATCATCGTCAACTTCTTCACCGCCAAGCGTCTCGCCTATGCCCTGCACATGGCGGTGCAGCGCTACGAGCAGGCGTTCGGCGTCCTCGAGACCGATGTCCAGCGGCGCGTGATCCACCAGCAGGCCACCAAGGCCTGATCCGCGACCACCAGTCCATCTCCCGCCGGGGGCGAGACTCCCGGCGGGAGTCGCTGGTATCGGTAGGCGGGTCCACGGAACCCCCGCGCCTCGGGGTCGGACCGGCGACCACACCCGCCGGCGGGGGGTTTTCCGCACAGTCCCCCCGGTTCGACGTAGTATGGAGATCGTGTCCGTCCGGGCGCGGCCCGGCGGTCCCTTCCGGCCGGCGCCGGGCTGGCGGATGTGGTGGTGAACCTCCGGCTGCCGCGCGGGGACGGCTCCCTCGCGGGTGATGGCCCACACGGTGTGGTGGATCGCATGAGCACTGTGGATCAGCGGGCAGTCGAGGAATCCCGGCAGCAAATCCGCGCCATCATCACCGAGATCGATCAGCTCGGCCGCACCGATCTGGCCGAGGCCGACTTCTTCCGCGGGCTCCTCGACCGGGTCATCGAGGCGATGGGGGCGGTCGGGGGCCTGGTCTGGCTGGTGGGTGATCAGGGGCGGTGCGAGCCGGTGTGCCATGCCGGCATGCAGGCGACGGGGCTCGCCGCGCCGGGGGAGGCGCAGGAGACGCACGGGCGCCTGGTGCAGTCGCTGCTCTCCACTCCGCAGGCGATGCTCGTGCCCGCCCGGGCCCAACTCAACGGCCCCGATGGCCGGCCGGTGTCGAACAACCCCACCGAATTGCTCGTGATCACGGCACCGCTGGAACGCAGCGGCACCCGCGCCGGGCTACTGGAGGTGTTCCACCACCACAACCAGCCGGAGGTCGAGCAGGGCTACCTCGTGTTCGTCGATCAGGTGGCGGCAGTGGCGGGCAGCTACCTGGTACGCCGCCAGGTGAAGGCCCTCGACAGCCAGCAAGCGGCCCTCGTCCAGGTGGATCGTTTCAGCCGGCAAGTCCACGAGTCGCTCGATCCGGTGGCCACCGCCTTCACGCTGGCCAACGAGGCTCGGCGCATCATCGGGTGCGACCGGGTGAGCGTGCTGGTCCGCCGCGGCCGGCGGCTGCGCTTGGAGGCGGTGAGCGGCCAGGAGTCGGTGGAGCGTCGGGCCACCGCGGTGCAGGCCATCGAGGCCCTGGCCCGGGTCGTGCCCGCGATCCGCTCTGGCACCCCGACCCGGGCCGGGAACTGCCGCCGCAGATCGAGGAGGAACTGGAGCATTACATCGACGAGTCGCATGCCACCGGCTTGGCGATCCTCCCGCTCCTGCGGCCGCGGAAAACGCCCGTCGTGAAGCCGGGCGGTGTCGATGCCGTCGCGGTGGCGAAGGCGGAGGCCGCACCACCGGCGGACGTCGGGGCGACGGAGCCGATCGGCGTGCTGGTGGCCGAATGAGCACCTTCGACGGGGGGCGCCGGGCGCGCGTCGAGGTCTGTGCCGAGCACGGCAGCATCGCCCTGGCCAACGCGCTCGACCACACCGGGCTGCCGCTGTTCCGGGCGATCGACCTCCTGGGCCGCTCCCGGGCCCTGACGACGGCGCGGAACCTGCCCAAGACGGTGCTGGCCGCGCTCGGGAGCCTGGCCGCCGTGGCGGCACTGGTGCTGATCCCGGCCGAACTGCGGTTGGAAGGGAAGGGCACGCTCGAGCCGGTCCACAAGCGTGACGTGTTCGCCGGGGTGGATGGCGTCGTCAAGGAGATCGCCCCCGGCATCGCCCACGGTGTCGAGGTGCGACAGGGACAACTCCTCGTCACCCTGCGCAACACCGATCTCGAGGTGGCCCTCACCGACGTCCTCGGCCGGAAAGCCTCGTCCGAGGAACAACTCGTCTCCACCCGCCGGGCGCTCCTCGAGGACAAACGGATCTCCGCGGAAGAGCGCACGCGGATGGCCGGGCGGGCAGCGCAGCTGCAACGCGAGATCGAGAGCCTCGACGCGCAGCAAAAGCTCTACGAAGACAAAAAACGAGATCTCGAGGTGCGGAGCCCGATCGACGGCGTGGTCGTCACCTGGCAGGTGGCCGACCGGCTCCTCCTCCGCCCGGTGGAGAAGGGGCAGGTGCTCCTCACGGTGGCCGACAAGGAAGGCCCCTGGGAGCTCGAGCTCCACATGCCCGACGATCGCCTCGGGCACGTCAACGAGGCGGCCCTGGCGGCCCGCGCCGCGGGACGCGAATTGAGCGTCGACTACATCCTGGCCACCGATCCCGGCACGCGCCACCGCGGCACCGTCAAGGAGATCCACGAGCAGGCCGAGGTCCGCGGCGAGAGCGGCAACGTGGCCCTCGTGCGCGTGGCGATCGATCCCGAGCGCCACGAGAAACAGGAGCTCGGCGCCGGGGCCACGGTCACCGCCCGGGTCGCCTGCGGGCGCCGGTCGCTGGGGTATGTCTGGTTTCACGACGTGCTGGCTTTCATCCAGTCGCAGATCCTGTTCCGGCTGTTCTGACCGACGCCTCCCCGCGGCGCCACGGCGCGGTGGGCGGCGTCCCTGCGGAGGACGTGGTGATGGTGAAGCAGCGGTGCAGGGGTCGGTCGATCGGCACGGCCCGTGGGTTTCGGGCCACACGGACGGTGGTGCTCATGGCCGCGGCGCTGGCGGCTAGCGGCGGTCGGGCCCGGGCCGACACCCCGGCCCCACCGGCGCGCCCCCGCTCGGTCGAAAGTGAATCGCCAGCCAACGAGCCGATCCTCGCCAATTGCCTGGTGTCGCTGGTAGAGGAGGCGAAGGTGCCGGCCCGGGAGGCGGGGGTGCTCGTGGCGCTCGACATCCGCGAGGGGGACACCGTCACCCGCGGGGCGGTGATCGCCAAGATCGACGACAGCCAACCGCAGTCGGAACGCCGCAAGGCCAAGGCCGAGCACGACCAGGCCCTCGCCAAGGCGGAGAGCGACGTCGACATCCGCTACTCCGTGGCCGCGGAGGCCGTCGCCCGCGCGGAACTGGAGAAGGCCAACGATGCAAATGTGCGCGCCCTCGGGGCGATCACCACCGTGGAGATCGAACGGTTGCGGCTCAACCAGCAGAAGAGCGAACTGTCGATCGAGCAGGCGCGGCTCGAGCAGAAGCTCGCCGGGCTGACCGCCACCGCCAAGGAGGTCGAGGTCGAAGCGGCCGGCGACGCCATCGCGCGACGTCTGGTCACCGCACCGCTCGACGGCGTGGTCGTGGAGGTCTTCCCCCACCGCGGCGAGTGGATGCAGCCGGGCGATCCGCTGGCGCGCGTCGTCCGGGCCGACACGCTCCGCGTCGAGGGCTACGTCGACTCCGCCCGCCACGATCCCGAGGCGGTCCGGGACCGGCCGGTGACGGTGGAGATCACCCTCGCCGACAAGCGCGTGGAGACCTTCTCGGGAAGGATCGTGTTCACCAGTCCGATCGTGGAATCGGGCGGGGAATACCGGGTGTGGGCGGAGGTCCCCAACCGGGTCGCTCCCGGCTCCGGCACCTGGCTCATGCGCCCCGGTCAGACCGCCCGGATGACGATCCACTCCACCCAGGCGGCCCTCGCGCCGGTCCGCCGCGAGCTCACCGCACCGGTGCCGGCCGACGGGCCCGCGCCGACGCGCTGACACACCGCCGGCCCCCCCTTGGGCGCCTCATTCGCTCCGGGATTCCCATGTCCACCGCCGCCGACGCCTTCCGTTCCAGCACCACCCGGCCGATCGGATTGCGCCGCCGCGGCGATCTCGTCGCCAACCGGCAGGTCCACCAGGGCCAGGCCTGGTGGGTGGTGAAGGACCCGATCTCGCTCGCCTACTACCGCTTCCGCCCCGAGGAATACGCCCTCCTCGGCATGCTCGACGGCAAGGCGAGCCTCGAGGCGCTGCAGGCCCGCTTCGAGGAGAAGTTCCCGCCCCGGCGGATCGGCCTCGACGAACTGTCGCGCTTCGTCGCCACGCTCCACCGCAGCGGGCTGGTGATCGGCGACCGTTCGGGACAGGGGCCGCAACTCTTCGAGCGCCGCCGCCAACGGCTGTGGCGGCAGTGGCAGGCGTGGCTGGCCAACATCATGGCGATGCGCTTCCGGGGCATCGACCCCGACCGCCTCCTCGAGCGCCTCGACCCGTGGTTCGGCTGGTTGTTCGCCCCGCCGGCGATCATGGCGATGATGGTCTTCGTGGCCTCCGCCGTGGCCCTCGTGCTCGTCAACTTCGACGACTTCCGCAGCCGCCTCCCCGCCTTCCAGGAGTTTTTCGCCTCGGGCAACTGGATGTGGCTCGCCGCCGCCCTGGCGTTCACCAAAGTGCTCCACGAGTTCGGCCACGGCCTGTCGTGCAAGCACTACGGCGGCGAGTGCCACGAGATGGGGGTGATGCTCCTGGTGTTCACCCCCTGCCTCTACTGCGACGTGTCCGACAGTTGGATGCTGCCGAGCAAGTGGAAACGGGCGGCGATCGGCGCGGCCGGGATGTACGTCGAGCTGATCATCGCCTCGATCGCCACCTACCTGTGGTGGAACTCCCACGCCGGCACGTTCAACCAACTGTGCCTCGACGTGATGTTCGTTTCGAGCGTGTCGACGATCCTGTTCAACGCCAATCCGCTGATGCGCTACGACGGCTACTACATCCTCTCCGACGTGCTCGAGATCCCCAACCTGCGGCAGAAGGCGAGCTCGATCCTCGGCCGAGTGACCAGCCACTGGTGCCTGGGGATCGAGCAGCCCGAGGATCCGTTCCTCCCGCGGCGCAACCGCTGGGCCTTCGCCACCTATGCCGTGGCCAGCAATCTCTACGGTTGGATGGTGACGGCGTCGATCTTCCTGTTCGTGTGGAACGTCTTCAAACCCTACCGCCTGGAGGTGATCGGTCAGGTCCTCGCGGCCGGCGCCCTGTGGGGGCTGGTGGTCCGCCCGGTCCATGGCATGATCAAGTTCCTCAACGTGCCCGGGAGACGCGACGAAGTGAAGCCCCGCAACCTGGCCATCACGCTCGCCGTCGTCGCGGCGGTGGTCGCGGCCCTCGCCTTCGTACCGCTGCCGCACCGCGTGTGGTGCCCGGTCGAGCTGCGGCCCCGCGGGGAAGAAACGGTCTACGTGGCGGTGCCGGGGAGGCTCGAACGGATCGCGATCCGCCCCGGCGACCAAGTCAGCCGCGGGCAGGAATTGGCTCTCTTGTCGAGCGTCGATCTCGATCTGGCGATCGCCGAACTGGAGGGTCGGGCCACCCAGCAGCGGACCCGGCTCACCAGCCTGCGCCGCGAGCGCTTCGAGGACCCGGCCGCCGGGCTCGAGGTGGGCACCGCCGAGGAGACGCTCAAGAGCCTCGAGGAGCAGCTGGAAGAGAAGCGGCGCGACCGCCGCGACCTGGTGCTGACGGCACCGCGGGATGGCGTCGTCCTCCCCGCGCCGGCGGTGCCGCCCCCGGGAGACGATGGTGACCGCCTGCGCGGCTGGTCGGGGCACGTCCTCGACGAAACCAACCTCGGCGCCACCTTCGCCGAGGGCACGGTGCTGTGTCACGTGGGCGACAGCGGCGCGTTCGAGGCCGCGATGGTGATCGACCAATCCGAAGTGGAATTCGTGGATCGCGCCCAGCCGGTGGAACTGAAGCTCGATGCCTTCCCCTGGAAGACCTTCACCGGGAGGGTCGAGGAACTGGCTGTCATGCAGTTGGCGGGCGGTGCCGAGCGCCTCAGCGTGAAGGCCGGCGGCCAGGTGCCCACGCAGACCGACGCCGCGGGGCGCGAGCGGCCGATCTCGACCAGCTACGAAGCCCTCATGCACCTCGACGACCCCGACGGCGTGCTCACGCCGGGAATGCGCGGCACGGCCCGGATTCGCGTCGGGGGCCGCACGGTGGGGCAGTGGCTGGTGCGCCTCCTCTGGCAGACGTTCAACTTCCGGATGTGACCGGCCGCCGCGCGCCCGGGTGCCCCATGGCCGATCCTGCCGGTAGGCTCGCCCGGATCACGCTCTATCCCGTCAAGAGCCTCGATGGCGTCGACGTCGGGTCGGGGCTGGTCCAGGCCGGTGGTGCGCTGGCCAACGACCGCCGCTGGCGCTTGGTGGATGCCGAGGGGCGGGTGGTCAACGCCAAGCGGACGCCGTGGCTCCACGCCGTCCGGGCGGAATACGATCTCGCCGCCCGGCGGATCCGCCTCCGCGTCGACGGCGCCGCTCCCCTGCCACCGGAGCGCCGGCCGGCCGCCGCCGAGTTTCCCCTCGTGCCGGGCCCCGCGGGCCCCTGCGCCTGGCTGGCGGAGGTACTGGGGCTCGACCTGCTCCTCGAGGAGCGGGCGGAAGGGGGCTTTCCCGACGACCGCGACGCCCCGGGGCCGACGCTCGCCGCGGCCGCCACCCTCGACACGGTGGCGGCGTGGTTCGGGCTGACCGGCGCGGAGACGCGACGGCGCTTCCGCGTGAACCTCGAGGTGGCCGGCCCCGACGCATTCTGGGAAGACACGCTCGCCTGCCCAGCGCGATCCGTGGCCCCGACGAACGCCGACATGGTCGCCGATCCGTACGCCGCGGCCGACCCGGTCGGACCGCGGTGCTTCGCCGTGGGGCAGCAGCAGTGGCGGGCCACGGGCGTCTGCCGGCGCTGCCCGGTGCCGGGGCGCGACAGCGGCACCGGCCAGGAACACCACTTGTTCCGTGAGGTGTTCGAGGCCCGGCGCCGGGCGGCGCTCCGCCCCGACGTCGACAACTCCACCTGGACCCACACCTACCGGCTGGCGATCAACACCGTTGGTCTGTCGGGCCCGGGCCCCATCCACTGTGGCGACCCGGTGATCGTCCTCGCCCGCCGCTGAGGGCAAGGCTCACTGCGGCGGCAGCGGCACCACCAGGGCGGGATCGTAGATCGGCTGCGGCGGGATGTAGGTGATGTCGTCCCAGGTGAACTGACCCGGGACCTCGAAGATCCGGGCGTTGTTGTTGATCGCGCTGAGGTTGGCGCTGTCCGATGCCTTGATGTAGATGTCGCCGAAGCTCGGGTCGTAGACGACCGTGTCGGGGTCGGTGGCGGTGATCACACCCCAGGCGGCGCCGGTGTTGGTGAGGCGGATCGTGCCGCCGCTGATCGTCGTGCCGTCGCCCGACACGAGGCGATTGCCCACCATGTTGGCGTTGATGATCGCCCCCACCTGGTCGGCCACGGAGAGGCTGATACCGTCGCCACCGGTGACGGTGCCGATGCGGTTGTCGGTGAGGGTGATGTCGAGGGTCTGACCGCCCACGGTGTAGCCATTGATCCCGATCGTCTCGCGCTCGAACGACGACTGCACGACCTGGACCACCGAGTTGCCCGTCGCCGAGACACCGGCGTTGCCGTTCTGCTCGAAGCTGCTCTGGAACACCGCCAACTGGCCGCTGTCGACGGAGATCCCGGCGGCCCCCGAGTGGCTGATGCTCGAGTTGGTGACGTACACGCGGCCGTCGTTGTAGAGGTCCTTGACGAAGATGGCCGAGTTGGAGTTGTTCACGAACGTCGAGTTGGTGACGTTGACCCTGGGATCGCCGCCGGCGCTGGTGATGACGGCGAGGCCGTCGTTGGTCATGTTCTGGACGGAAAGGTTCGAGAAGTTGAACTGGGCGCTGCCGCCGGCGAGATCCTGGATGAGGATGCCGCGCTGGTTGGGACCGCTGCCCAGCAACTGCACGTCGTTGACGATGCTGAAACCGCCGGCCGGGAGCCCCGCGCCGTCGGAGATCCCGATCGCGCTGCCGGTGACCGCGAGGTGATCGACGACCGCGCCGTTGCGGAGGGTGATCGCCGTCCCGGCACCGTTGGCCAAGAGCGGATACTCGCTCGACGGGGTGGTGCCCCACAGCGGCACCAGGCCGCATTCGCTGGGCAGCCGCATGGCGGTGCCCTGACCGACCAGATACTGGTTGTCGGCGGCGAAGGTGTAGCCGCCGCTGTAGGGGGTGACGGCACTGTTCCCCTGGTGGACGAAGATCACGTCGAAGGGCTGGTTCGCCACCGCCTGGGCGCCGGCGAGCGAATTGACAGGCGCCTCCGCCGTGCCCGCACCGCTGGTGGCCACCGAGTTGTCGACGTGGATCACCCGCCACGGGCTGCCGGTGAGCGGGTTGATCGCCTGCTCGGCCGCCTGGTACGCGCGGACGATGTGCTCGTTGCGCATCATCGGCTGTTCCATCTGGTCGGCGACGGTGCGCCGCCGCGACCCGCCCATGCGGTAGGTGAGGCGAAGCCGGTCCAGTCGAAGTAGCTGTCGTTGTTGGCCTGGAGGGAGAAGTCCCAGTTCTCCATGAACGTCAGGTCGAGGCGGGTGTAGACACCGCCGAAGTACGGGACCACGTCCTTGCCGCTGGGGAGGTTGTAGCGAGCGTTGCCGAACGTGTAGCCGCCCACGCTCACCATGCCGGCCCAGTCCGACAGGCCGGGCACGTACGCACCCACTTCGAGGTCGGCTCCGGCCAGGGCCGCAGTGATGCCCAGGTCGCACAACAGCGAGCTGCCCACGTAGGGCCCGCTCACCGACGCGGTGGTGCCGACGGGGATGTAGCCGTTGCTGCGGAGGTTGCCCCAGTCGGTGAGGAACTCGCCCGAGATGCCCACCTGCTGGTACGCCTGGCCCCCGTTGACGAGATACGTGCCGGTGGTGTCGGTGATGACACTGTCGGCGTACATGTTCTGGTCGCCGTCGTAGTCCCAGTAGACGCCGAGCCCCGCCAGGGCCCCGCCCCAGAACTGCTTGCGGACGAACCCGACGTTGGAGAAGAACCCGCCGTAGTTCGACAGGTGGCTGCGGAGGTCCGCCGACCAGAAGCCGCCCAGATCGTCCTCGGCGTAGGGGATGAAGGCCCCCAGGGTCATGTAGCTCCCCTGGTAGCCGAGGCCGCGGTCGGCGGCGTTGAGGCCGTAGTAAAACCAACCGGGCCCGTTGTTGTTGAGGTTGTTGAACCCGGCCGCCGCCCGGTTGACCACACCGCCGGCCGGAGCCATCGCCATCTGCCCGCTCTGCGCCTGGGCCCGGGCAGCCATGCCTCCCGCCCCGGTGAGGGCAAGGAGCAGGGCGGCGAAGGCCCGGCGGCGACGCTGGCGGCGCCGGCGTTCCCGGGAACCCGGGTTCTCCGTCCGCTCGTGGCCGACCGCGCTGACCGGATCGATGTCTGCGGTGCTCATGGCGCCTTGTTCCCGACGGTGGCCGGTTGTCCGGGCAGCAATGTCCCCGGCGAAGGTGCAACCGGCATGATCGTCAGGAGTGATCGACCCCACGCCACGGGATCCATGAGCATTTCCCGGACAAAGCCCGGAACCGAGGGAAATCGCCCCGTTTACCCCGTCCTCCCGGCCGCCGGACCGGTCCTGTCTTGCCCCGCATCCGGCCGAAGTGAACCGGATGGTGGGCACCTTCGTACCCGGTTGTGGCGTGGTTGGCCGGGGCGCGATACCCTGAATCCTGGGAAAAATGGGGCGAGGAGGGGATTTCCATGCGTGCAGATCGGCGGCAACGGCGTCTCGACAAGCAGCGGCACCCCGGCCTCGAGGCCCTCGAACAGCGCGTCGTGATGGACGCCGGAGCCCCCTGGTCCGATCTCGTCGAGAGCGGATCCTTCTCCGGCACCCTCTCCCTGACCGCGGCCGCTGACGTCTCGGCCGTCGACTTCACCACGGGCACGTCGGGTGGTTTCACGGGCGGCGCCGGACTGGTCACCACGCCGCCGGCCGCCCCTCCCACCCTGCAGATGACGGTGCAGCAGACCGTCACCCGCGGCTCGGCGGCGGCGTTCATCCTCACGCTGCCCGGCCCCGCCGGCCCCGGTGGGGCGAGCGTGTCGTTCCGCACCGCCGACATCGGCGCCAAGGCGGGGGTCGACTACCGGGCGAAGACCGGCCGGGTCACGTTCGCCCCGGGTGAATCGGTCAAGCAGGTCGCCGTCGAGACAATCGCCGGCCTGCCAGCCAGTTCGAAGCCGCTGACGATGGGCTTGGTGCTCTCGGAGCCGGTGGGAGTGAAGTTGGGAACCTCCCTCGCCGTGACCACGATCGTCAACCGTGAGCAGCAGTTCAACCGCATCTTCGGCTACGGACTGGTGAACGCGGCAGCGGCGGTGGCCCAGGCCTCGGGCCGCGTCGAGCCGTTTGCTCCGGTGCCCAACCTGGGGGGCAACGCCTGGGGCGAGGATCTCGTCAACGCCCCCGAGTCGTGGGCCAGTTCGTACACCGGCCGTGGCGTGGTGGTGGCGGTGATCGACTCCGGGGTCGATTACCGGCATCCCGACCTGGCGAGCAACATCTGGGTGAATCCGCGGGAGATCCCGGGCGACGGCATCGACAACGACGGCAACGGGTTCGTCGACGACGTCCGCGGCTGGAACTTCAACGGCAACCTGGGCCGTGGCAGCAACGACCCGATGGACGACGACGGCCACGGTACCCACGTGGCCGGCACGATCGCCGCCCTGCGCAATGGCATCGGCGTGACCGGCGTGGCGCCCGACGCCAAGATCATGCCCCTCAAGGTCAAGAACCCCACTCCCCCCACCTTCGACGACTATCACAACTCCGTCGCCCAGGCGATCCGCTACGCCGTCGACAACGGGGCGCGCGTGATCAACATGAGTATCCGCACGTTGCCCGACCTGTTCAGTCCGACGATCTACTTCGGCTCGCGGCCGGTCGCCGCGATCCAGGATGCGTTGGCCTACGCCGCCTCCCGCAACGTGATCGCGGTCATGGCTGCCGGCAATTCCCAGCAGAGTGCCAGCTTCTCCGGCTACCCCGAGGAAGCGGCCGTGCCGCTCTACCCGGCCCGCTACTCGACGACGTACGGGCTGTCGGTCGGGGCCCTCGACCGGAACGGGCAGATCGCCTCGTTCTCCAACTATGCCGGCACGTCGCCGAGCCAGCACCAGGTGATGGCTCCGGGCGTCGACGTCTACTCGACCCTCCCCGGCGGCACCTACGGCGAGCTGAGCGGCACGTCGATGGCGTCGCCGCACGTGGCGGGAGTGGTCGCCTTGATGGTGGGCGCCAACCCGCGGATCACCTCCAACCAGGTGCGGTCGATCGTCACCAGCACGTCCCAGCGGCTCACCGGGGCGATCATCACCGCACGGCCCAGCCGGGCGGCTTCGCTGCCGTTGCTCGCCGCAGCCCCCGGGATCGACCAGCCGATGTGGGTGGTACCGGGGAGCCCGGTGGCTGCCGCGGAGCCGACCCGACCGGTCGTGGCCCCGGTCGCTGCGACCGGAGCGGCGACCATCTCCCGGGCGGCGTTCGCTGCCGTGGGGGGTGACGACCTGTCGACCGCCCGCCGCCTGCGGCCGGGCAGCACCGCGGCGACGGTGGATCGGTCCACCGCGGCCGACGGTGGCCGCGTGGCCGATGGGTTGCTGCCGCGAACCGGGCTGAAGAACTGACCGCCCGCCGCCCCCCCACGGGGCGCGGCGGCAGGGATTCACGCTGATTGAGCGACGGCCGCGGCCTGCCCAGGGTCACCATCCGGCGGATCCCCATCCGTCGGCTCCCCTTCGACGCGGAACCGGCTCACCGCCCCCGTCAGGCCCTCGACCGCCTGCACCATCTGCCGGGCCGCGTCCTGGAACTCGCGGAGCGTGTCGGCCGCCGACTGCGTGCCGTCGGTGAGGGTGAGCAGGGCCTCGGTGATCTGCTGGGCGCCCGTGGCCTGGGCCTGCATGCCCTGGTTGACGTACTCGAACCGGGTGCTCAGGCCGTGCACCTTGTCGATGACCTCGACGAACTGGCCGCTGATCCCCGATACGCGTTCGACGCCCGTCTTCACATCGGCGCCGAAGCGGTCCATCTCCCCGACCCCGGCGCTGACCGCCTCGTGCATCTGGGCCACGAGGCGCTCGATGTCGAGCGTGGCCACGGCGGTCTGATCGGCGAGGCGGCGGATCTCGCGGGCGACGACGATGAAGCCCTGGCCGTACTCCCCGGCCTTCTCCGCCTCGATCGCGGCGTTGATGGAGAGGAGATTCGTCTGGTCGGCGACCTTGGTGATCGTGGTGATCACCATGTTGATGTCCTCCGCCCGCTGCCGGATCACCGCCAACCGCTCGGTGAAATCGGCCGTGGACTGTTCCAACCGCGCCATCGTCGCACCGATGCCGGCCAAGTCGGACCGCCCGGCGCTGGCCACCTGGGCGGTTTCGGCGGCGACGGTGGCCACCTCGTTCATGGTCCCCACCAACTCGGTGCCGGTGACGGCGATCTGCCGGCTGGCGACGGCCGCCTGACTGGTGCTCGCCCCCAGTGACTGGATCGCCCGCTCCTGCCGCTCCCCGGCGGCGGACAGGCTCCGCGCGGTGCCGTCGAGCTCGTGGCCGGCCCGTTTGACCTCGCCGACAAGCGACCTCAGGCTGCCGGTCATCTGGCCGATGTCGCGGAGCAGTTGCCCCGATTCATCGCCGCCACGGGCATCGAGCCGACCGGTCAGATCCCCCGCAGCCACCCGTCGGGCGATGGCGGTGGCCCCGTCGATCCGGCGTGTGAACCGGGTGGCCAGCCAACCGAGGAGCCCCAGCAGGGCACCGAGCAGGAGCGCTGTGATTCCGGCCAAGCGGAGGAGCGCTTGCCGCCCCCCGGCGAGGACCGCTCGTTCCGCGACCATGGTGAGGACCGTCCACCCCGCCGTCTCGGCCCGCGCCGCGGCGGCCAGGCAAGTCCCCCCACGCACCGGATCGATCGTGGTGAGGGCTTCGCCCCGGGGCCGATCGGCCGTGACGCAACGGACCGTACACCGTTTCGTCGACCGGACGGCCGTCGGCTCCCTCGGGATCGGCCGTGGTCGCGAGGATCCGGCCGGCGCGGCTCACCAGGATGATGTCGGCCCGGGCCAGCGCCCCCGTCTGCTCGTCCTGGAGACGGTGCAGTTCCTCACGGATGCCGACCAACGACCGGTCGATCCCCGCGCGGCCCACGACCCGACCGTCCCGGACGATCGGGTGGATGTGCTCCACCACGCCCCGCCCCCGGACCGTGCGCGGCTCCGTGACCACCGTGGTGTCGCCCCGGCCGGGATCGAACGACCGTTCGCGCCGGGCTGCGGCGGGGCCCGTGGCGGCCAGCGCCACCACCTCGCGATCGATCCGCGTGGCATCCACGGGGGAGCGGCTCCAGCGGATGCCGGCAGGTTCGCTCCGGGATTCCCCCGCCTTGGCCTCCGTGTCCGGGCCCCCGAGCAGGACCGCCGCCGCCTCGAAGCGGGGATTCGAGAGAAGGATGTCGCGACCGATCCGCTCGGCCACCGTCCGATCCGCCGCGGGGAGCTCCTGCACGGCCGTGGCCAGCGTCCGGGCGGCCGTGGCCGCCTCCACGGTCGAGCGCTCGATGCCGGCGGCGATGGCCTGCGCCCGCGCGGCCAGGGCGTCGGCCGCCGCCTCCAGGAGCAGCGTGTGCACCTGCCACGCCGTGAGCCATGCCAGCCCCCCGAGGACGAGCGCGGCGGGAAGAAGACCGAGGAGGACGAATCGCTGCCGGATGCCGAGAGGGGGGAACTGCATGATGGACCCAACCGTGACGCGTCATCCGATGCTCCACCAGAGACTACCCGGAGAGTGTCCGCCGGTGGCCAAACAGCCGCCGCGGTTTCGGGCCCCGGGAAAACCTGCGGTTTTTCCCGGGAGTCGCCCTTCCCGGCACCGCGTCCCACGGGGCGCGGCCTGCCGCGCGGCGCTGCCCGGCGCGGTCCGGGTCCGTCCCCCGGACTCCCGCGCGGGCGAATCGGCTCTGGCACGGTCCGCGCGGCCGACCGCGGCCTCCCTCCGTGGACAAACCGCCGCGTGCACGGCAGGATCACCGATCTCCCGGCGCCTCCGCCGCACCTCTGGAGCCCCCCGCCGATGTGGCACCGCCGCCGGCACGACGCCCTCCTCTTCGACTGTGACGGCACGCTCGCCGACACGATGCCGTCGCACTACCGGGCCTGGCTGGAAGTGACCGGCGCCCACGGCATCGACTTTCCCGAGGACCGGTTCTACGCCCTCGGTGGTCGCCCCACGCGCGACATCGTGGCCCGACTGGCCGGGGAGGCGGGCATCGCCCTCGACATCGAAGCGGCGGTGATGCGCAAAGAGGCGACCTTTCTCGCGGCGCTCGACGGGGTGGCGGCGATCGAGGCCGTGGTCGACGTCGTGCGGCGCAACCGCGGGCGGGTGCCGATGGCGGTGGTCACCGGTGGGCACCGCGCGGTGTGCCAGCGGATCCTCTCCCGCATCGGCCTCGACGACGCCTTCGCCGAGCTGGTGGCCAGTGAGGACACCGCGCGGCACAAGCCCGACCCCGATCCCTTCCTCGAGGCGGCGCGGCGCCTTGGCGTGGAACCGCGGCGCTGCGTGGTGTGGGAGGACAGCGACCTGGGCATCGCGGCGGCGCGAGCCGCGGGCATGGACTGGGTGGACGTCCGCCCGATCCACCTTCCAGCACGGGTGTGCGGATGACCCGGCGGCCGGCGCTCACGCTCGACGACATCCGCGCGGCCCGGGAGCGGATCCGCGGGGCGATCTACCACTCCCCCTGTCCCCCGAGCGTGCCGTTGTCGGACCTCACGGGGGTGACGGTGTTCTGCAAACTCGATCTCCTGCAGCGTACCGGGTCGTTCAAGGAACGGGGCGCCCGCAACGCGCTCCTGCTGCTTGACGCCCCGGCCCGGAGCCGGGGTGTGGTGGCCGCCTCGGCCGGGAACCACGCGCTCGGGCTTGCCTGGCACGGCCGTCTCCTCGGCATCCCCGTGACCGTGGTCATGCCGCGGTTCGCACCACTGGTGAAGGTCGCCACCTGCCGCCGGCTGGGGGCCACGGTCATCCTCCACGGCGACTCCTTCGACGAAGCCCGGGCCGAGGCCGCGCGGATCGCCGCCACCGAGGGGCGGGAACGGATCCACGGGTTCGACGACCTGCGGGTGATCGCCGGGCAGGGCACGATGGCCCTCGAGGTGCTCGACGACGTCACGGATGCCGAGGCGATCGTCGTCCCCACCGGTGGCGCGGGGTTGTTGGCCGGTGTCGCCACCGCGGCCAAGGCGATCAATCCGCGGCTGCGCATCGTGGCGGTGGAGCCGGCGGCCGCCCCGAGCCTCAGCGCTTCGCTGGCCGCAGGCCACCCCGTGGCGGTGCCGGCGCGGCCGACCCTCGCCGACGGTCTCGCCGTGGGGCGCGTCGGCGACGTGGCGTTCCCGATCGCCGCGCCGCTGGTCGACCAGGTGGTCACCGTCGACGAGGAAGCGCTCGCCCTGGCGGTACTGCGGTTGGCGGAACTGGAGAAGACGGTCGTCGAAGGCGCCGGGGCCGCGGCCCTCGCCGCGCTCCTGACCGGTGCCTGCCCCGACCTCCGCGGCCGGCGCACGGTGCTCCTCGTCTGCGGGGGAAACATCGACCTGTCGATCCTCGGCCGGGTCATCGACCATGGCCTCGCGGCCGACGGTCGACTGTGGCGGTTCACGACGCGCGTCACCGACCGTCCCGGTGGCATCGCCCGGCTGGCCGCCGTGATCGCCGCCGTCGGCGCGAGCGTCCTGGAAATCACCCATGACCGGACGTTTGCCGGTCCCGACGTCTTCTCGGCCCGGGTGGCTGTGACGGTGGAAACCGCCGACCGCGGTCAGGTCGAGGCCCTGGCCAGCGCCCTCGCCGCAGCCGGGTTTCCGGTGACGACCGGCTGACAGCGCCCACGGCCCCGACCGCACGGGCCGTGCCGGCGGTGAGGATCACGCCGCCGAGGCGGTCCCGGACCCTTTTTCCCCGGAGCAGGCATGGAGAAATGCCGATCTCGTACACGGCAGCGCTCGCGCATGCGCCGGGATGGAGGGATGATGGTGACGAATTCGGGAAACACCCATCGCCCTTCGGCCACCGACCTCGAGCGGGAGCGGCGGCGCCTCCGCCGGGAGCTGCTTCGGAGGATCCTCGACCGCGAGACGCGCCGGCGGCGGGTCCGCGGTGCCGTCAGGTGAACCGGCCACGGCGCGGAGGCTTCCGGTGCCGATCCCTTTCCGGATCATCGTCGCCACCTGCATCGCGGTCTGGCTGGCTCTGGCGGCACTGACCGCCCAGGGACAGTGGTGGTGGCCCCAGCCGCGGTCGTCGGGAGGGGCGCCGTGGCAGCCGGAGTTGTTCTCCGACTACCTCGCGTCGGGTCAGCCACCCCACCCGTCCGTGCCCCGCATCGTGGCCGCCGAGCGGGATGGCGCGTCGCTGGGGTCGGGGGTTCTCGTCGATGTCAATGGCACCCAGGGGCTGGTGCTCACCAACTGGCATGTGGTGCGTGACACGCGATCGGCCGTCCTCGTACAGTTCCCCGACGGCTTCCAGTCGGCCGGCACGGTGATCCAGCAGGATGAAACCTGGGATCTGGCGGTGATCGTCGTCTGGCGGCCGCCAGCGCCGCCCGTGCCGCTCGCCGACGCCCCCCCGGCGATCGGCGAGCCCCTCACCATCGCCGGTTGGGGGCGCGGCACGTTCCGCGCCCAGACCGGCCCCTGCACGCAGTACCTGTCGCCCGGTTCCGGTCAGCCCCAGGAGCTGGTGGAACTGTGGGCCACCGCGCGGCAGGGGGATTCCGGAGGACCGATCCTCGACGCCCGCGGGCGGTTGTCTGGCGTGCTCTTCGGGCAAAACGAGGGTCGGACCATCGGCAGTTGCTGCACGCGGCTGCGCGCCATGCTCGCCCGGGTCGGATCGGTCGGCGTTCCGCTCGCGACCATGTCGGCGGCGCCGGTGATGCCCCAGGCGGTGCCGGCCCCCACCGGTCCATGGGGAACCACCAACGCCGCCGTTCCATCGGGCCTGGCGCCGCCGGGGGAGACGACCCCATCCGCCACACCGCTGACAAACCCGACAGACCCGTCGCGCGCCGAGTCCATCTCCGCCGCCGCCTCGCCCACGGCTGGTGCGGCCGTCGCCGGACGGCAGACGCGCGGCGCCGCGTCCGGCAGGACGATCGATCCGGGAACGTTGCTCGATCGGCTCCGAACTCCGGCGGGCAGGGAAACGGCACTCCAGGTGGCCGGAGGATTGGCTCTGGCCGTCCTCGGCCTGCGGACGGTGTTCACGAGGCGCAGTCGCGGCTGATGGCAAGGAGGCCACGGCGGTGACGTGCCCCCCGGGGCCGGGCCACCGCTCCCTTCCGGCACGGCCTCGGGGGCCGCCACGTTGCCCGGGAGCACCGGCGGGTCGATACTGGTTCTTTTCCCAGGCGCCGGCATGGAATTGCGATCTCCCCTCAATCCCGCCCCCGACGATCTCTCCGGCCGGAGGTTGGGGGGATACCGCCTCCTGCGCCTCCTCGGCCGGGGGGCGATGGCCGACGTCTATCTCGCCGAGCAGCAATCCCTCGATCGCCGCGTGGCGGTCAAGGTGCTGCGGAGCCGCACGGTTTCCCAGCCTGCGGCGGTGCAGCGGTTCACGCAGGAAGCCCGGGCGGCCGCCGCCCTCGTCCACGGCAACATCGTGCAAATCCACGAGGTGGCCTGCATCGACGGCATCCACCTCCTCGCCGAGGAATACGTCGCCGGCCCGACGCTGCGCGCCTGGCTCGACCGGCGTGGCCCGCTCGATGCCCGCCAGGCCCTCTCTGTCCTCGGGCAGGTGGGCTCGGCCCTGGAGCGGGCGGCCTCGCAGGGCGTGGTCCACCGCGACATCAAGCCGGAGAATCTCCTCGTCGCCCCCACGGGCGAGGTGAAGGTGGCCGATTTCGGCCTCGCCCGCGTCCTCACCGACGGCGTCGGCACCGACCTCACGCAGGATGGCACCACGCTCGGCACCCCCCTCTACATGAGCCCGGAGCAGGCGGAGGGGAAACCGGTTGACACTCGTAGCGACCTGTACTCGCTCGGGGCCACGCTCTACCACCTCCTCGCCGGTCGGCCCCCGTTCTCCGGACCGACACCGCTGGTGGTGGCGATGGCCCATGTCACCCAGCCCTGTCCGCCGCTGGAGCAACACCGTCCCGACCTCCCCTCCGATCTGACGGCGGTGGTGACGCGGCTCCTGGAAAAGGCTCCCGAGCACCGCTTCGCCGGTCCGGGCGACATGCTCCGTGCCGTGGAGGCGGCTGAACAGGCGGTCGCCCCGTCGTCGCGCCGCCACGATCCCTCGCCGCTGGCCTGGTCGGTGGACGGCGCCCCGTGGGACGACAGCGCCGACGTGCCGCTGCAAGCTCCCGCGCCAGGGCGCAGTTGGCTGCAGACGCGGACGGTGGAGATGCGCGACGCCACCCAGCGGCTCCAGGATGCGATGGAGCGTGAGCAACTGCGGCGCGACAGCGAGCGCCGCTACTGGCTGGCGGTGGTGGCGGCGGGGTTGGCCCTTGCCGCCATCGGCTTCGCGGTGGGGCGCACCCGGCCGCGTACGAGCCGGCTCTTCCGTCAGCCGCGCTGAGACCGTCGCACGGCAGAGCGTGTCGCGGGGCACAGGGGGCCGCCGCCGACGTGGCTGGCTCGAGCCCACTTCCCGCCTGGATGAACCGCTTGCCGGTCGGGACGAACCGCTTGCATGTCGGGTTTACCCGATGGGCATGATCGGACCGCGTCGAGCGCCACTGGTGCCGTGGGCGGAGGCCTGCCGACAAGAGGGCTGTGGCCGTGGGGCAGCGGGCGAAAACACCGGCAGACCCATGGCTGCGGTGTCGGCCCGACCGTCAAATCTTGACACTCCGGCGGCCTCTGTTAGAAGAAAAGTCACGCCCCCATCGTCTAGTGGCCCAGGACGTCGGGTTCTCAGTCCGAAAACCGGGGTTCGACTCCCCGTGGGGGTACTTCGACGGCCGTGTCTTCCGGAATCCCGGGAGATACGGCTGTTTCTTTTTCCATCTGCCGCTGCTTGTGGACGGGGCGCGGCCAGGCCGGGAGCGAGGCATCCTCGAGAATGCGGAGCAACTGGGTGCGGAGGTTGGCGTTGGCCGACCGGTAGCGGGTGATCACGTGGACCGCGCCCTCCTCGGCCGCCTCGAAGGCCGCCTCCAGGTGCGGGCGGATCTCGTCGTACAGCGGAATGGTCTTGGGCTTGGTCTTGCCGCCCCGGGCCAAGATTCGGCCGCGGTCCCAGTCGATGTCCTGCCAGCGGAGTTCCACGGTCTCGGACGGGCAGCGCAGCCCCCCGAATCGAATCAGCGACAAGATCAGCGGGAAAGAGAACGAACTGGCCGAGCCGGACGCAGGACAGGCCCTCTTGCTTCGTCCGCTCTCGAGCAGCCGGGCGCTGCTGCCTCGGGCGACGGTGGTGTCACGGAGCTGACGACGAGGGGGCGATCGCTTCCGGGAGCCAGCGGTTTGTGCCTGGCTTGCTCCGTGGTCAAATGACGGTGTCCCGAACGACGAGCCGCGGGTCCCGGCCATGCACGGATTGATCTTCTTCTATCTGCGGAAGTTCCTCGCGGTCGCCGCCCCCGGGACGGTGTTCGACGGCGCGGCGCCCTCCGAAGGGAGCTCGACGTCGGTCGTCGCGAGAACCTCGCGCTACCTGCCCACCGGCGTCTATCCCGACGCCGATGCCGTGGCGCAGCTCCAGGAGGCCAGCCAGGCCACGGGCGCCCCCCTCGACGACATCGTGGAACGGTTCGGCGAGTTCCTCGCCCCGCACCTCCTCAAGGTGGCCCGCGCGGAGATCGATCCCGCCTGGACGCTCCTCGATCTCGTCGAGCACACCGAGTCCATCATCCACGCCATGGTCCGGATCAAGAATCCCGGCGCCACGCCGCCGGTCCTCGAGACCCTGCGCGTCCACGATCGGGAAATGCAGCTCATCTACCGCTCGCCGCGGCGGCTATGCCGGCTCGCGGCCGGCCTGATCCGCGGGATGGCGGGGGGGCTCGGCGAGACGGTCGAGATCGAGGAGACCTCCTGCCTCCACAACGGCGATCCGTTCTGCACGTTCGTGATCCGCGTCCCCATGGAGAAGACGCACCGCGACCGAGGCGACGGGGACACCGTGATGTGTTCGCCCGACGACATGGGCTCCGGTGACGCCGTCGACGTCATCGTCCGCGGCGACGCCACCGCTCCGCCGATGCCCCACTCGATCGGCGACCACCGCGTCGTCCGGCTCCTCGGCAGCGGCGGGATGGGACGGGTGTGGCTGCGCACGACGACCGCCTCGACCGCGACGTGGCGATCAAGGTGATGCTCCCCGAGACGGCCGCCAACGCGGCGAGCCGGGAGCGCTTCCTGCGCGAGAGCCGGGCGGTCGCCCAGATCGACCATCCCCACGTCGTCCCGATCCATGACGTGGGGATCGACGGGGGCCTGCCGTACCTCGTCATGCCGTACCTCGACGGCGGGTCGCTCGCCGACCGGCTCTCCGCGGATGGCCGTCTGCCGTGCGACGAGGCCCTGCGCCTCGCCGGCGAGATCGCCGCCGGCCTCGGCGCCGCCCATGCCCGCGGACTCGTCCACCGCGACGTCAAGCCGGACAACGTGTTCCTCGTCGGCCCGGGCCGGCACGCCCGACTCATCGACTTCGGGCTGGCGCGAGACACCCTCGAGTCCGGGTCGAACCTGACCCTGGCCGGCTCGATCCTCGGAACGCCGGCGTACATGGCGCCGGAGTGGATCGTCGACGGGACCGTCGACCGCCGCTGCGACCTCTTCGGCCTCGGGGTCATGCTCTACAAGATGCTCTCCGGCCGCGTCCCCTTCGAGGGGCGCACGGTCGCGGCGGTGCTCACCGCAATCGCCAACGGCAATCCCGTGCCGCTCACGGCGCTGGCGCCCGACGTGCCGGCGGAGGTGGCGGCGTTCGTGATGCGCCTCATCGCCCACGCTCCGGACGACCGACCGGCCGACGCCGACACGGTGGTGCGCACGATCGCGTCGCTGCGGTCGGCGCTCGGACGCTGAAAACGGCTCCCGGCACCTCATCCATGAGGTGCCGCAGGCTGTTTGTCCACGGCCTGCTACACCACTCCGCCCGGCGCCGCCGGCCAAGCCCCCGACCGCGCGAGCCTCCCAGCCTTGACGGCTCCGCCCTGCATCACGGCGATGAACCTGCGGCGGTCCTGGAGGAGGGCGATGTCGGTGAGCGGGTCGCCATCGACGACGAGGATATCGGCGAGTTTGCCGGGCTCGATCGTCCCCAGGTCATCGCCGCGGCCCATGATCCCGGCCCCGGTCTTCGTGGCGCACACGAGGACCTCCTCGGGGGTCAGGCCGACATCCTTCACGAAAAACTCGAGCTCCCGGGCGTAGTCGCCGTGGGGATTCCAGGCAAATCCGTAGTCGCCCCCCATCCCCAGCCGGCCGCCGGCACGGAGGATTCGGCGGGCGCTCTCGGCGCCACCCTCGAGCGTCTCCTGATGGCCGTCGATGACGCGCTGCGTGAGGCCGAACTCCTTGCCCCGCTCGACGCTCACCTTCTCGAAGTAGAGCGCCGGCACGCAAGGAACGTCGCGGGCGAGAAGGAGCTCCAGCCCCTCGTCGTCGATGAACGTGCCGTGCTCGATGCAGTCGTAGCCCGCCTTCAGGGCGTTGGTGATCCCGGCGGTGGCACGGCAGTGACCGGTGACCTTGAGACCGTGGTTGTGAGCGGTGGCGACCACGGCGCGCATCTCGTCGAAGGTCATGCACAGGGTGTGGTGGTCGTTGACGTCCGGGGCGGCGGCGTCGCCGGTGGGGTAGGTCTTCACCCACTCGACGCCGTCCTTGACCAGCTTCCGCACGGCGGCCCGGGCCTCATCGGGGCCGTTGACGAGGAGGACGAGCCCCTCCATCCCGATCCGGCGGAAGTCGGGATTCCAGTCCATCAATCCGCCGACGCCGCAGATCTCCCGTCCGCTGGCGGAGAGGCGCGGGCCCGTGGCCACCCCGCTCTCGATCGCCTTCTTGAGCCAGACGTCGATGTTGAACAGGCTCCCGCCGCTCCGCGCGGCGGTGTAGCCGCACTCGAGCGCGAGCCTGGCGTTGGCTGCCGCGAGGAGCGTGACGTACTCCACCGGATACTTGATGTCGAGGTCCTCGAGCGCTGCGACGTCGAAGTAGGTGGGGTGGAAGTGGGCCTCCACGAGCCCCGGCAGGATCGTCCCGCCGCCGGCGTCGACGCGCCGCACGTCCGACGCCTGTGGCGGGAGGTCGCGCGCCGCCCCGAGATCCGCCCGTCGGTGACGATCACCGCCGCATCGGCCAGCGTCCCCGTGCCGGTGCCGTCGAAGAGCCGGCCACCGCCGATGACCGTCGTCCCCGGTTCGGTTCGCATCGCCCCCTCCGTCGTTCTGCCGTCGCGTCGATCGGCGGTGCGAGCCTACGACGCCCCCCGCCCCCCGACAACCGTCGAGAGGAGAAACGGGATCACGTACCGCGGCAGGATTTCGGGAGCCTCGGCGAGGATGTTGTGTCCCGCGTGCCCCCAGGGCGATCCGGCGGAGAAGTCGACGACCGTGGGGTCGGCGAGCACCCCGACGAGCGCCGTGGCGTCGGCGTCGACGAGCATTCCCCCGAGGGCCGGGTCGGCCCGCAGGAGGAGCACCGGGCAGGCGACCGACCGTGCCGTGCCGAGCCAATCGACGCCCTCCAGCCATCGTCCCGCCAGGAGCGGATCGATCACCGCCGGATCGAGCGACTTCAGGCAGGCGGCCGTGAGCCGGATCCCTGCGGCGTCGCGGATGTCGCCGAAGCGGCGCCGCGCCCCCCCGCGCGGGCTCTCGAGCGGGGCGTCGGCGAGGAGGCGCGCCAATTGCCCGACCGGCAACCCGCTGCCGGCGTGGCGGCGGTAGAGATCGAACACCGCCGCGTAATCCCCCGTCGCGACCGTCGCCAGGAAGGAGGGCCCCGGCGGATCTTCGACCACCACCGCCGCGACGTTCGCCGGCAGGGCCGCCGCGGTCGCCAGCGCCACCAAGGCACCGAGCGAGTGGCCGTAGAGGACGAGAGGCCCGTCGAGGCGCGCCGCGACGTGTGCCGCGTCGGCGGCGTAGTCGCGGACCAGATAGCTCCCAGCCCGGTCCGAGGCCCCGTGGCCACGATGGTCGAGGGCGTGGACACGGAAATGGGGGACGAGTGCCGGCACCGCCGGGGCGAATGAGCAGCCACGCCGCGACACGCCGTGGAGGAGGAGGATCTGCGGGGTGGAGGGGTCGCCTCCGGCCCATGTCTCGAGCGCCAGCGAGCCGCCCGCCCCCGCCACTCGCTGGACGGCGCTCATGCAATCACGGCCAGCGCAGCGGGCTCGGGCGAGCGTATCGACCAGCCGCGGATTTTCTTTCGGTGGCCGTCGCCGGAGTGCTGGCAAACGGAGTGCACGCCCACGTACCAGTTGCCGTCCTCGGTGGACACCGCAGTGGTGTCATGGAGGAGAAACGAGCGGATGGACTCGAGTTCCTCGCGCGTGGTCAACGTGTCGAGGACCGGCATGGCAGCGGCTCCCGGGGGCGGCAGGCGCACAATCTACGCCCCGCGCTCTCCGCCGCCAAACGCCCGGCGGCACCGCGATCCCCGGATACCGGAACGAACTGCGTTCCCGACACGCCCAGGGTGGCACGCCACGCTGGCGAACGTGGCGATGGCCTTTTCCGTGTCGCACGACAGTCGACGTTTCATCGTGCCCAGATGAGTGCCCCCGGATACCACCGCGTCTTCGACAGCGAGCCCGGCATGCGCCGCACCGTCGGCACGCTTCTACGGGATTCCCCCGGCCCCGCTGCGTGGCCCGCGTGGCGAAGTTGTCCGGGCACTGGCGGCCGTACCGGAATTTCGACTGCCGCTGCCTGTGGTGCTGGCTCGACGCCGCCGCGAAGGGGGTAGGCGGGCGCGGCCCCCTCGTCCCGCGGGCGCGCCCGGGTATCCTGCCGTGCCGTACCATGTGCGGGCCGGCCGCAACCGCCTCCGGGCCGGGCGTGGTGCGTCGCGGTTCGCGGTCGACGAGGGTTCGATGGGCGCGCTCTCCGGAAAACTCCTGGTCGCCTCCCCCGACCTGACCGACCCCAACTTCGCCCGGACCGTGATCCTCGTCGTCGAGCACGGGCTGGGCGGGGCGCTAGGGCTCGTCCTCAACCGCGCCGGTCCGGTGCGGCTCGAGGCCATCTGGGATGAAACGGCAGACGGGCCGTGCCCGGCGGGGATCCAGGCGATGGCGGGCGGCCCACTCGCGGGGCCGCTGATGGTGGTCCATGGCCCGGCCGCCGACGCCCAGCGCGAGATCGTCGCGGACGTGGCGTTCTCCATGGGTCCCGATCGGTTGGTCGCGCTGGTGGCCGAGGGGTGCCGGCCGGTGCGCGTGTTCGTCGGCTACGCGGGCTGGGGCGGAGATCAGCTCGAGGACGAGTTACGTGCCGGTGCCTGGACCGTCACCACGGCCACCGCCGACTTCGTGTTCGCCGATCCCGACACGCTGTGGCACCGCGTCACGAGGCACGTGGCCGACACGCGCCTCGCAGCGGCGCTCCGCATCCGGCACGTCCCCGCGGAGCCTTGGCATAATTAGGTGGGTTGGCCGCGGAAAAAGTCCTCCGGACGTTTTTCCATGGGCGAAAACCTCCGGCGAGTGGCGGCGGAAGACTGCGGGCTTGGGGCGAAGCGCCAGCGGCTTGTCGGGGCAGGGCAGGGTCGATTCTGATCATGCCGACCGGACCAGGCCCCCGGTCGCCCACTTTTCCGGAACCGCCCATGCGCACGAGCCTCGCCGTGGTCTCCCTCGCCCTCGCCCTGCTGGTCGCGGCGCGGCCGGCGCCGGCCGC